>DATHEQ010000154.1:0-20594 GCA_035318505.1 Polyangiaceae bacterium
ACCGCGTTCACGAAAGCGGCGAAGACGGTCGAGGCCGAGTATGTCGTACCTCATCTCGCGCAGATGCCGATGGAGCCTCCCGTGGCAGTGGCGCGATTCACGAACGGGCGCGCCGAAGTGTGGGCGCCGACGCAAAATCCACAGGCCAACCGAACGGACGTGGCGAAGCTCCTCGGGCTCGCCGAAGAGAAGGTGACGATCAACGTCACGCTGCTCGGCGGTGGGTTCGGCCGCAAGTCGAAGTCTGACTTCGTGGTCGAGGCTGCGTATCTGGCGAAGCACGTCGGAGATGGCCGTCCAGTGCGCGTGCAGTGGCTGCGCGAGGACGACATCAAGCAGGGCTATTACAACGCCGTCAGTGCACAGCGCCTGCGCGCCGCGCTCGACGACAACGGCAACGTGACGGCTTGGCATCACAAAACGGCATTCACTCCCATCGGCGGAACCTTCGACGCGAAGATCGACACGCCAGCGGCCGGGGATCTGCAGCAAGGCGTGACGGACGTCGCGCTCGCGGCGCCGAACGTTCGTGCCGAATCATGCAAGGCGCCGCTTCATACGCGCATCGGCTGGTACCGCTCCGTCTACAACATCTTTCACGCCTTCGCGATCGGCTCGTTCATCGACGAAATCGCGCACGCTCGCGGCGCGGACCCTCGTGACGCCTGGCTCGACGTGATCGGCCCGGCGCGAAAACTCTCTTTAGCGGAGCTTGGCATTCCGAAGCTGCCCAACTACGACGAGACGCTCGACAAGCACCCGGTGGATGCAGGCCGCCTCCGCAACGTGATCAAGCGTGTGACGGACATCGCGAACTGGTCCAATCGCCAAGGCCGAGCGCTCGGCCTCGCGGCGCATCGCAGCTTCGTCTCTTACACAGCGGTCGTGATTTCCGTCGTGCCCGATCCCGTGCGCGTCTTCCGCATCGACGACGCCTGGATCTCGATGGATTCAGGCACGGTCGTCAACAAGGATCGGGTGCACGCGCAGATGGAGGGAGGGCTGATCATGGGCATCAGCAACGCGCTGTACGGGGGCGTGACCATGACGAACGGAGTGACCGATCAAACCAACTATCGCGATGCGCGAGTCGCGCGGATGCGTGATATCCCGCATCGCATCCACACCGACCTGGTCGCGTCGACCGAGCCTCCGAGCGGCGTCGGCGAGCCTCCGGTACCCCCCGTCGGTGCGGCGCTGGCGAACGCGATTTTCGCGCTGACGGGGAAGCGGTTGCGCGAGATTCCGCTTGCGAAGGCACTGAAGATTTAACGAGTTCTACTTGATGCAACCGTTGGTGACTGTCCATGTGTCGCCAATGCATCGGGCAATGACTGCCCGCGCTCCGATGCGAAGTCCTCACGTACGTCACCGCGCCGCGGATGCGGGCAGTAACGACCGCCAGACCAACCAGGAAGCCAAAGATGCGCACGGAAGCTCCGAGTTAGGGAGCGCACCTTATACCCGTCGGGGCGGGGGTGGCGGGCGCGATGGCACGGCTACGAGATCAACAAGCTGTGGATCAAGCGGAGGAGCTCTGCGAAATCTTCGCCTTTGGCAAAGGAGCCGTCCCACGTCTCGGTTACGGTCATGGCACTCGCGCTTCCGCTCATTAGCACGATCTTCGCACCAGGTAGCCGCGCGCGAATCATGGGCGCCAGGTCGGAGCCCAAGCCGTCGCCGAGGTGCTGGTCCGTCAGCACGATCGTAAAGGACGGCGTCGCCGACAGGAGTGTGCACGCCTCGGCGAACGTTGTCGCCTCTCGCACGTCGAAGCCCTCGACCTCGAGGAGAGCCGACATGGTGAGGCGATTGCTTTCGTCGTCGTCTACCAGAAGTACGCTTGTCATAGGGCGTGCGTCGCGTCCGGAAGCTGTAGATGAATGGCAACGGAAGCACCCGATGGACGGTCGCCGACGGCGACGCGACCTCGATAACGCTGGGCGACGCGTGCGGCGATGTTGAGTCCAAGGCCGGCGTGGCCCTTCTTGGTCGTGTGGAAGGGTTTCAGCACGAGCGCGCACTCCGTCGCCGCAATTCCGGGACCATGGTCGGCGACTTCGACGATGTAGTGGGACTCCGAAGAACGTGCGCGAACCTCGATGACGCCAACGCCTTCCATCGCTTCGGCGGCATTTTCGATCAAACAGCGGATGGCCAGCGTGAGCTCGCTCGGATCGACGTCGACCTCTCCGGCGTGGGCGTCGAGCTCGACGCGGAGGGCGGGCTCGCGTGGGATCCGGGCGCATGCGATGGCCTGCCGAACACATTCGCGCGCATCGATACGGGCCACGGCCCGGGCGAACAAGTGCTTGAGGGTGAGCGTCTGGTTGAGCAGTTCGTTGGAGGCGTTCGCCTCCTTTTGAATCACGTCCGACATCTCGTCGAGGCGCGAGTCGGCCGTCCACGCCTCCGTTTTCGCCAGCCGCCGTCGAACGTAGAACGCAGCGTTGCGGATCGCAGCGAGCTTGTTTCTGAGGTCGTGGCGCAGGACCGATGCCACCTCCTCGGCGACGGCTGCTAGCTCGACGGATCGCAGCGAATCGACCGTGGTCCGCGCGCGGTCTGACATGCTCAACTCGTCTTCTCCCCGAGCGACGAGCCTAAACGCTTGACCGCTCGCTTCATCTCGGCGACGCGACCGAGCTGCATCACCAAAGTGACGAGTCGTTCGGGATCGAACGGCTTGAGAAGCACGTAGTGACGTTCCCCGCCAGTCGGCTGTTCGTAATCGTCCGAGCCCGTGATGAGCAGACGACTAGTGTACTCGGGCTGCTCGCGAACCCGTTCGAACAATTGGTTACCGTTCAGTCCTGGCAGATTGAAGTCCGAGACCACGACGTGGAACGCCGTCGTCTGCAGCAGCTCGATCGCGCGTTCAGCCGTGTCGCACGTCGTCAGCACGACGTCGTCCGAAAGGAGCCTCTCCATGGTCAAGAGCACCGCCGGTTCGTCGTCCACTACCAGCACACCGTACTTCTCATGGCCCTCCGCGGCCGTGGTCACTCGAACGGCGCCGGATGAGATGCCTGCCGCTGCTCGCAAGCTGCCTGACGAAGAAAGGCTTGCCGTTGGGTGGTTACCTGAAGATGAATCTGCCGCCTTCGATCTGCCGGAACGTGTGTTCGGTCTCTTGAAACTGCCGCTCGACATCTAGGCTTCCTCCCCTTCCACCCCAGAACGATTGCTCGGGGAGCGCGTGAACGGGCGCGCGCGCGCGCGTGCGATGATCCGAACCAACTCTGCCGGTGCCAGCGGTTGTAGCAAGCACGCCGCGGCGCCCAGGGCTGCCACTTTCTGGAAGAGGTCCGGGACCATGTGGCCCGCTATGGTGATGACGGCGACCGAGGGATCGACCGAAAGGACCTGTCTGACGAGCTCTGGCGTCTTGTCTCCGAGTATCCCCAGATCGGCCACGATGACGTCGGCCGTGCGAGCCCTCACTGCCGAAAGCGTTTCGCCTTCGCCCTCACACTCACGGCATGCGATACCCATTGCCCGAAGCGTTGCCGCCGCCGGCTCGACTCCGTAGTGACGATTGACCAGAAGGACTACGGGCCGGCTCACCGCCCGCGACAGGACGGCGATTGCATGTTCGATATCGAAGGGCTTGGGGAGCACCGCGAACGCACCCTCGAGAATCGCCTCGTCAATCAAACTCTCCAGGGCAAATCCGGTCATCAGGATGACCGGCATGTCGGGGTGTTGGCTTCGGATCGTCCGAAAGAGCTCGACGCCGTTCATCCCGGGCATGCGGATGTCCGTGAGGACCAGATCGAAGGCCTCGTGACGCAGTAGCTCGAGCGCACACAGGGCGTTTGCCGCGCCGACGACCTGGAAGCCCTCCAGTTCGAGGTTGGCGACCAGCGTCATGAGAAGCGAGTTTTCGTCGTCTACGATGAGGATGCGCATGGGGAAGATCCTGACGGGTAATCGCTACGCGGCGTTGAAGACGGGTTGGCTCGGAAGCTCGATCGTGAAGCGCGTGCCCTCGCCCGCCCTGGTATCGACGCGGATGCTCCCCTTGTGCGCTTTAATCATGCCTGCCACGATGGCCAACCCGAGCCCCGTTCCCTTGGATTTGGTGGTGAACAGAGGCTCGAAGATCTTGCCCACGATCTCCTCGGGGATGCCGCTTCCATTGTCCGAAATGATGATCCGCCAAAGCTCTCCCTCGCTTGCCTCGGCTCGAATGACGACTTCACCGTCTCTATCCGTTGGGATCGCCTCGACGGCGTTTTGCAGCAGGTTGATCAGCACCTGACGGAAGTGATCTCTATCGAGGCTCGGTACAGGCAAATCTTCCGGAACGGCGTTGACGATGCGTGTCTTCGACTCGGGCAGGACGGCGATGGCGTCATCGACGAGCGGGCGGAGCGGGCACGGCTGAATGACCGGCGCGCGCTCGCGGGCGAAGTCGAGGAGGTCGGCGATGATCTTCGTACAGACCGACACCTCACGGTCGATGACGGTGAGAAACTGTTTGATCTTCGGATCGGTGAGATTCGCCCCCACCCCTTGGCCGGCGATTTTCTTGGTGATGTAGGTATTGGCGTTGCGAACGGCGGCGAGCGGATTTCTGAGCTCGTGCCCGACGCTGGCGGCGAGCTGACCGACGGCAGCGAGCTTTTCCGCCCGGACCAGGGCCTCTTGGGACTGCTGGATCTTGTGCAAGGCCCGGTCGAGCTCCGCGGACTTTTCCTTTTCTCTGTTCGACAGCGCCTCCACCTCGGCCGTCCGTTGGGAAATGGCGCGCATCTCCTTCACGCCTTCCAGACAGCCGATGACGAGGACGGTGTCTTCGAAAACCACCCAGAATGCGTGCTCGAGAAATCGCCACCACTCCGGATTGGCGATGCCGTAGACGGACTCGGGCCAGAAGAGCTGTCGAACCAGATGGTCGGCCGCAACGACGATCGTCGCCGGCAAGAGGACCCGCCAGTCTCGATAGAACGCGAGAAAGGCAAGGGACCCGAACACGTGGAAGTGCGTCTCGATGCGGCCGCCGGTGAGGTGGATGAGCAAGGCCGACCACAACATTTGCGCCACGCCGACCACCAGACGCGTTCCGAGCCAACCGGGTCGCGTCAGCGCAAGAGCGACTGGCAAACTGCTGATGGCGCCCCCCAATAGCACCGCGGCGTAGACGTGGACGTGAGGCGTCTTGATTCGACCTTCCCACCCGTACGGCGAGAGCGTCAGCGCCACGACGATTCCGAACAGCCACTGAGCGACCATGAGAACGGCCATGAGCCGATCGGTCCGGGCGAGAACGCCCTGCCGGTGCTCCTGGAAGACCTCTTCGGCCCGCGACGAGGTCGACGTCGCTGAGGTTTCCAACCCGTTCATGGTTCTCCTTGGTTCACGATGGCGGCGCCAGCCAGCGGATCTTGGAGTGGGCAGCCGAAGACTGAGCTCTCCGCGCGATCGGCGGTGCCCGAACCGACGAGGGACACGATTCGCTCGACGCCCGCGTTGTCTCCTTCGTGGCCCCGCGCGCCTGTGATGCCTCCACGGAAGAGAAGCTGACCGGCGCCGTCGTACACGACGGTCTGCCCCGACGTGGCTGCGTGGAAACGCGCCGCTTCGACGCCGGCGACGTCGCTATGAACGGTGACGCCTGGAATGGCCGCTGCCCTGCGCCAGAGCTCGGTTTTCTCCCAATCCGTGGCCGCACCTTGGGGCAGAAGAAAGAGAACGTGCGCGACGGCGCGATCTCTTAGGCGGCTCATGAGCACCGCGAGTTCGGTCATGCTGGCCCGCGTGCACGGGCAATGCGGGTGGGCCAGCATGACCACCGTCGCTCGGTCCGACGCTCGCACGATCGTGCTTTCGGCGGGCCAGGAGCTCGGCGGAGTCGCAATCAGACCGGGGGTACTGGCGTAACGCCACAGGAGCACGACGCCGCCAGCAACCGCGGTCGCCCACAGCGCTCCACCTGCCACGCCCCAAACCCACCGCAGCCGTCGCGAAATTGAGTCCGGCATCCCCACACCCATACGGCGCCGTACAAGATGTCTGAAATCGCAGCACACCCGGCCCATCCGCTTCGGAGTGGCCGCGACCTGCGGCTGCTCGCGCAAGCGTTCCAACAGGGAACTCTGGGTGAACTGCATAGCGGCCACCGATCGTGACCACCGTCGCCGGATTGCTGCTCTATTTCGCGGTCGACATGCTCGCAGCAATCCTTGCTATTCCCTACGCATCGGCAACCGTCTTCACCATTAACCGTGTGCTTCGACGGTGGAAGACGGGGCCCATGCTCGATGCACCGAGCCGCTAAGTCGGCGCGCTCATGGATGGGCGTCTGCGTCGGGATCCGTGAGCAGGTGACGCACAGACGCCCTCTTACCGACCAAGCGTCTTACCAAGCACCTCCAGCGTGAGGTTGATGACGAACTCGGCAGTTATCGCATCGAGCGTGTGATCGCCGCGCGGTGCGGCCCCGCCACTTTCGCCAGGCATCCTTTCGCTCGCGTAGACCCTTATCCTTTCACTCGAGGTGTCCCCGGTAAAAACAACCTCCGGTCGCGAGTCGTGATCGCGCACTTTTGTGCAGCCTTTGGGGGTGACCGTGAATTTGACAGATTCGTGCTTCTCCGATCGCTCGTCCGTTGCTCGCAACTCGTGCGACTGCACGATGGTCGCCTCGTGGCCGTCGGCCTTGAGTACGGCTGCGATCTCTTCGAACGCGGGCCGGATCGTCTCAGCGATGATCTTTCGAAACCCTTCTAAAAAGGCGGCTTCCTTCGACCTCGTTTCCGCCTTTTTTGCTGACGCAGCGTCAGTTCTTGCGTTGTACGCCTCCACGATGGAGCGCAGTTTCTTGGTATCCTCGTCCTTCATTTGACCGCCTTCTTTGGTACCCGAGATGAGCGCGGTGACCATACCCGCTTTGAACGGCCGCGGGTTCGTTTCCCGAATACGTGCTGCCGCGCGTGAGAGGCTGAAGCCCGAGGCGCTGCTAGACGGTTGAGCTTGCCCTCTTGCCGCTCCTGCATGCGACGGACCTCGACAGCAACGAGACCAGCAAGGGCGCCTGCAACAGGATTTCAAGAAGGGCGCGCGAGCGATCCCGCGATTTACGTCCGATGCTCTGCGCATGCATGACGACGAGCGTCATCGCGAAATTGACCACGCGCCCGAGGTTCATCACGAGCCCAGGACGACGGCGGTCGCCAAGCGCGCATCGTCTCCGCTCGCCCAAGGTATTTTCGGAAGCGATGACCGTCCGCCGAGTGTAAGGTGCTCCCCATGGCGAGTACCACCTACCACGAACCCTTGGAGCTCCTTTCCGAGCATTCCAAAGACCTCCACCGGGCCATCACTTCCTTGATGGAAGAGCTCGAAGCCATTGACTGGTACCAGCAGCGGGCCGAAGCCACCCAAGATCTGGCCCTCCGCGCGGTGCTGGAGCACAACCGAGACGAGGAGACCGAGCACGCCATGATGGTGCTCGAATGGTTGCGGCGCGTAAGCCCCGTCTTCGACGCCCACATTCGGACGTACCTCATGAAAGAAGGCCCGATCACCGGGCTCGAAGCTCTCGCCAAGCGCCGCAACGACGGCGACGTCACCGGTCAACCGAACCGCGGAGCGCCCTCGGCGGGTGGTCCCGGCGGGTCGCTCGGCGTGGGCAGCCTCCGAGCTACCCCCCTCGCGCCGACTCCAACCCCTCTGGAGAACACCTGAGAATGGATCTGTTGAAACGAGAGCTTGCCCCTATCCTTCCGCAGGCGTGGAACGCCATCGACGCCGAGGCACGGCGTGTCTTGACGTTGAACCTGGCCGGGCGAAAGGTGGTTGATTTCAAGGGGCCTCACGGCTGGGCGTTCGCGGCCGTGAACACCGGGCGCCTCGAATTGCTGGCCGAGCAACCGGTGGAGGGCATCTCGGTCGGCATTCGAGCGGTTCAGCCGCTCGTCGAGGTTCGAACGCCGATCGTTCTCGATACCATGGAGCTCGATTCGATCGCCCGTGGCGCTGACAACCCCGACCTTGGCGCGGTCGTCCGCGCCGCCGAGAAGCTGGCACGCATGGAAGACAAAGCCATCTTCCACGGATATCCCGCCGGCAAGATCGTCGGCATCGTCGAATCCAGCCCCCACCCGCCGATTCAGGTGCTCGGCAGCGCCAATTGGCCAAGGGCAATCGTTCAAGCGAAGGAGGTGCTCCAACGGGCGGGCGTCAGCGGCCCGCACGCGCTCTTGCTTGGCCAGAAGGCCTACGACGAGCTATCGGCAGCGAGCGAAGACGGGTACCCCGTGCGCAAGCGCATCGAACGACACCTCATCGACGGTCCCTTCATCTGGGCACCCGCGCTCGAGGGCGCCGTCCTCATTTCCACTCGCGGGGGCGACTTCGAACTGACCACCGGTCAAGATTTCTCGATTGGCTACGCCTATCACGAGAAGCACAGCGTCGAACTCTACCTGGCCGAATCGTTCACCTTTCGCGTTCTCGAGAGCGCGGCAGCGATTGCCTTGAAGAGCGCCTAATCTCGGAGGAACGGGCGGTGGCTGGCGCCGCGCTAGTCCGCTAGTCCAGCGTTTCCAAGAGCCCGCCGATCCTCGTCTTGCATATTTCGCCCGTTAGCTATATAGCTATACGGCAATGGACAAACACGCCCTATTGAACCTGGCTTTTGCCGCACTTGCCGATCCCACGCGAAGGGCGATTTTGGCTCGCCTTACCCAGGGGGAGGCCACGGTTTCGGAACTTTCCCAGCCGTTTGGTCTGCGTCAGCCCACCATTTCCAAGCACCTGCGTGTGCTCGAGGATGCCGGCTTCATTCGCCAGGGGCGAGATGCGCAGCGCAGGCCGCGACAGCTCGTCGTCGGCGGCCCTCTCAAGGACGTCGACGGCTGGATTCGACCGTTCCGCGAACAATGGGAAGGACGTTTCGACAACTTGGATTCGTACCTCACGAAGATGAAGAAATCGAAGAAGTGAGAGGAGACACCCATGCTGAGCGACGCAAAAACGAAGACGACCATCGACCGCGACACTCTGACCATCACCTTTCAACGCAAGTTTGGTGTGCCCTGTGAACAGGTCTTCGCTGCCTGGACAGAGCCCGAGCACATGAAGCAATGGTGGGACCCGACGGGCCAGCCTCTCAGCGAATGCGTCATCGACTTGCGTCCGGGTGGTGGCTTCAAGTTCACCAATCGAGACTCGGCGCACAGTCCCCCCTTCACCGGCGTTTACCGCGTCATCGAGCGCCCGTCCCAGCTCGTCTTCGACGCCATGGGCGCCGTGGGAACGGTACGTCTCCAATCCAAAGACGGCGCGACGCACATGACCGTCTCGATACGGTGCGGGTCGGCCGACCACCTCGATCAGTTCTTGAAGCTCGGCGTCGATGTAAACACCGATCGAACCTTCGACAATCTCGTTGATTATTTGAAGAAGGCAGCGCGTTGACGTTAGCGCATGTTCTAGGTGGCTACGGCCGAGTCAGGATGTGCGTCAGAACAGGCAGAAGGCTGCGGGCAAACACTCGGTAGCCCTCGGGCGTCGGATGAAGCCCGTCGGCCATGAGACTCCGCGGGATGGTTCCGCCCGCCGCGAGAAAGCTCTCCCCAACGTCGAGGTAGCGGACGTTGGTTCCGTTCTCTAGGCGAGCGATGAAGGCGTTGGTTTCGGCCACTCGCTGGCGCAGCGGTGCGCTCGGCTCGTCCCGCGGAAGAATTCCGAGAACGAGAAGCGTCGTGCGCGGCAGTTTCTGCTCCAAGACGCGCGCCACCGCTGCAACGCCGCGACCGACCTCGATGGGAGAATGGGAACCGTTTCCAAGATTGTTCGTTCCGATGAGCAGGACGAGAACCTTCGGCTCGAGCTGGTCGAGCTCACCATGTTCGATGCGCCAGAGCAGATGCTGCGTCATGTCGCCGCCGATGCCGAGACGCACGGCATCGTAGACGCCAAAGCTCTCGTCCCAGCTCGCGTCGACCCAGCCTTCGACGATGGAGTCGCCGAGAAAGACCAGCTTCGACCGTCGTCTTCGCATGGGATCGAGCGCCACCAACGCGCGGTGACGCTCCAACCAGGCGTCGTCCGACATCCACGTATCATCTTGGTTACGCGGCGCGGGGCGATCGGCGGCTTCGTGTGGCTCTGACATGGCAGGCGAGGCTAACATTCGCGCGCCAAGATGTCCTCGCGTGCTCAATCACGCGACGGCGTCGAGGGGCACCGCGGTCGGTCGCGACAAGTTGCGTAGCTCGCCCATGACCTCCCGCAGGGTGCTAAACCATCCTTTCGACAGGTAGCGCACGCCGTGCGCTTCGCAGACGGCGCGCACGCGCGGCGCGATTTCTCGGAGTCGATTGGGCGGAAGGCGTGGGAAAAGATGGTGTTCAATCTGGCGATCGAGACCGCCGCACAAGATCGAAACGAGATGCGGCACCTCGATGTTCCGCGCGGCTTCCACCTGCATCACGTACCATCGCGCCCGGCCTTTGGCGCGCGTGCCCGAAGGAAAGTCCTTCGCGCCGACGTGCCCACAATAGATGACCGCCGCCGAATAGAGATCTCGCCCTACCTCCGAGAGAATGTTGCCGAGCAGGACCTTCCAGAAAAAGGGGCCCGCGAGCAAGGGGAAGAACGCATACTCCCGGCCGTAGTACCGCACGAACTTGGAGAAGAAGGTGTCCCGGGCGACACGCATGGTCTCGGCGTTCTTGTCGCGCAGCTGCTGAGGCTCGTCGCCCTCGAAGTAGATATCCAGCATACCCGTGACGTGCAGGTTGATGGCAGTAGCAAAACCGAACCAGCTGGTCAGATTGGTGATGGGCTGCAGCCAATGGGCGCGCCGATGAGGAACGCGGGGGCTCAAGCGAAGGACGCCGAAGTTCATGTCGGGATCCCGCCCCTCGACGTTCGTGTATTGGTGGTGGCGAACGTTGTGCGCTACGCGCCAACTCGACTCGTCGATCGGTGCCTTCCACCGGAAGACATCAGCATGGTACCGCGCGGTGGGAAATCGGTCGTACGCGCCATGCAATGCCATGTGGCCGATCTCCATCAGCTCGAGCGACTTGTGCAGCCAGAGAGCGGCGACACCCATCCCGAAGGTGAATGGTTCGATACTGAAGTGAAGGAGAGCGCGCCCGACCGCTTCCGCGCTTCGCGAGACGAGGCCGATTCGATCGATGTGCGCCGCATCCTTTTCACCGAGATCGGCCTCCACCTCGCGGGCGATGGCGTCGATGGCGCCGGCGAACGATTCGATGCGCCGCTCATCGGAGTCGAAAGGCAGTTGTGCGAAAGAAGAGGTATACATGGGACCTTGCGTGCACGAGGTCGGCGCGCACGTCAATCCGGCCAGCTCGACGGGGCGCTTGATGACGCTGACACCGAGCGCGTCCTGGCGCGCCTGGCCATGCGCGGGCGCGTCGTGCTTTGCGGGGCCATCTCCCAGTACAACGCGACCGAGCTCCCCCCCGGGCCCAAGAATGATTTGAACCTTCTCTTGAAGCGAGGTCGCATGGAAGGCTTCATCATTCTCGACTACCTCGCGCGCGCCGGCGAGGCCGTGCAGGCACTGGCGGGTTGGTAGCCAAGGGCCAGATCGTCGATCGCGTGGATATCCAGGAGGGCCTCGAGAACGCGCCCCGCACGTTGCGGCGACGCTTTCTGGGCGAGAACCTGGGCAAACAGCTTCTCAAAGTCGCCGACTGAAGGCAGAGGGAAAGCGTCATCCCTCTTTGCGGCGGTAATGGTGCGCCATCACGCCGGACTTCAGACGCTCCGTCGAGACGAGCTCGAGTTGTCTCGAGCGCTCCAGGCCCTGAAACAAGGTCGGCCCGTGGCCCGCGAGGATAGGGTGGACGACGAGACGGTACTCATCGATCAGCCCCAGCCGCTCGAGCGCGATCGAGAGCATGGGGCCGCCCGCGAGCAGGCCGCGCGGTGTCTTCTCCTTGAGCTGCGTCACGGCCGCGTGCAAATCCCCCTCGACGCGGAAGGTGTTGTTCCAGGGGAAGTCGCTGCGCGAGGCGGACACCACATACTTCGGCTTGGCCTCCAGCTTGACCGCCCACTCCCGCATCGCGGGCGGCGCCTTCTCGTCGCGCGCCACCGCCGGCCAGGCGTTCTCCATGAGCTCGTACGTGACGCGCCCCCACAGCATCGCTCCGGCTGCGTCCATCAGCCCCGTGAAATAGCGGTGCAGCTCGTCGTCCGCGATCCCCTCGCGATGGTCGCAGCACCCGTCCAAGGTCACGTTGATTGCGAAGGTCAAGAGGCCCATGGCGCTGACTCTACTCAAGGACACGAACAACGGCGTGAAATTTTCCGAGCGGCGTATCATGCTGATCGCATGGCTTACGCCTCCTCTTTGCGCTTCCTCCTCGCCGCGATGCTCCTCGGTTGTGGCGGCGCGACTCGCGTATCGGGCAGTCCCTCCGCCCCGCCGTCGCCGCAGCGACACCACGCGGGCGCGCCGGATCGGGCACCGACGCACGCGGACGCCAGCGTCGCGGCCGGCAGCGCCGCGATCGCCGCCGCCACGCGCGCATCGTACCGCTCTCCCGGCGCCGCCGATCGCGACCCGTACCGTCACCCCGTTGAGACGCTCGCATTTTTCGGTTTCACGCCGACGATGACGGTGCTCGACGTCGGACCGGGAGGCCGGGGGCGGGCTGGCTACTACACGGAGCTCCTCGCCCCGGTGCTCGCGAAAGACGGTCTCTACCTGGCGACGAACAGGGAGCCGCCCAGCACCGCGCCCGAGCCGAGCTCGCACCACTGGACGGCATACGAAGGCGTGCGGTTCGATGACCTACTTCGCGCGGCGCCTGACCTCTACGGGAAGGTTCAGGTGATCCGGGTCAACTACGAAGCGCCGAAACTGAACCTCGACGCAAAGGTCGACATGGTTCTCCTGATGCGCGAGGTCCACATGATGAAAAACTGGGGAACGCTCGACGCGTGGCTTCGCGAGATCCATCGAGCCCTCAAGCCGAACGGCATCCTCGGCGTCGAGGACCACCGCGCCGCGCCGGGCACGGACCCGGAAAAGTGCGGGACCACGGGCTACCTGCCCGAGGCGTGGGTGATCGCGCAGGCGGAGGCCGCGGGCTTCAAGCTCGTCGCTCGCTCCGAGATCAACGCGAACCCGAGGGATACGCGCGATCATCCGAAGGGCGTGTGGACGCTGCCGCCCGAGCTCGCGCTCGGCGACGTGGACCGCGACAAGTACCTGGCCATCGGAGAGAGCGACCGGATGACGCTGAAGTTCGTGAGGGTGGCGGACGGCGCCACTCACTGAGCTGGCCGCGAGTTGGCGGACCCAGTGGTCAGGCACCACGCCCAACATGCGCCGATCAAGAGTACACCCGCGACGATGGCCGCCGCGGAACGAAACCACGCACCAAACGCAGCGATTCCCAGGCCGCCGAAGCGAAGTGCCTCGACCGAATGCGTCATTCGCCGTCGCAACAGCTCGCCGACCCGTGAATCGCGCACCTTCTCGAAGCTCCCAGACCGGATGAGCAGTGCGGTCACGAAGATCGATGGCAACCACATGACGGCGAGCGCCACGTAGAGGTGCCGTTGCCACAGCAGGCACAGCGAGATCGCGGCGGTGCCAATGTCGACCGCGAGCTTGAGCGGGTGGACTTGGTGATAGAGGGACCGTTCCTGGAGATCCATTTGGGCGACATGTTACGCCGTTCGCGGACCCGCGTGACGGACGCGCGACGATCAGCTTACCGCCTTGCGTACATATTGCTCGATTGACGTGAGCGGCACATCGACGATCGACCTCTGTTTGGTCTGATCGATGACGTCGCCCGTCAATGATTGCACCCCTAGCGCCATCAATGAAGATAGCTTGGGGTTCAGCGGGCGTAGCAGCGCCGAGGCAATCTTGGGCACGAAGCCTGGAAGACGGGTGACCTTGAAGGTTTTTCCCAGCGTGGACTCCACGGTCTTCAAGGCCGCCGAGACGGTGAGCACCTCGGGACCGCCGAGGGGAATGGTCTGGTTCTCCGCCGAAGGAGAGTCGAGGGCAGCCACCGCGTAGGCACCGACGTCCTCGAGGGAGATCCAGCTGATCGGCGCTTCGCCCTTGCCGAAGATCTGGGCCTTGCCCGCCTTCAAGTCCCAGCCCAACGAAGGACCCAACCAGATCTCCATGAAATTGGACGGCTGAAGGATCGTCCACTTCATCCCGCTCTCGCGAATGGCGCGCTCGGTGGCCCGCTTCATTGCAATCAGTGGAACATCTTGCGAGCAGGTGGGGGATACCGAAATGAAAACGAAGCGCTTGACCGACGCGCGCTTGGCGGCAGCGATCAGCGCCGTGTACCCCTTGCCGTCGACCGCGGCCAACGAGTTTCCCGAGCCCTTCGACACGATGGCCGTGGCTGTGGCGATCACCCCCTCGACCCCCGCGCAGCCAGCGTCAAGCGAGGCAGCATCGAGCAAATCTCCGAATCGGACCTCGACTCCGATTTTTCGAAGCTCGGCCTGCTTGGGCGAGCCGGATCGGACCAGTCCCACTACCGTGTGCCCTCTTTCGGTCAGGCGTTTGCAAACATTGGTCCCCAGAAGGCCCGTCGCTCCAACCACTAAAACTTTCATTTTCCCCCTTCATTGTTCTGGATTGGTGAGCGTGCTCCAGTCGCGCCGCGCGATTGCGCGGCAGGTGGATTCCATGCGTTCCCCGTCTCACAGTCGACGTGAGCGAGGCGAACCTCCGTCGGCATCAGGTCGAGGATGCCAAAGAGGATGGGGAGGTGAAAACGGCGCGGCCCAATGGAACCCGGGTTGAACACGGTAAGCCCGCGATCGCGGCCGATGAATGGGACGTGAGAATGTCCGCAGACGACGAGCGACGCCTCCGCGGCGCGCGCCAGGCGCACGATATCCGCGCGCAGTTTGGGGCCGTTGACGGCGATGTGAACGAGCAGGATTCGCAACGCCAAATCGGCGTTTGACACGAGGTTCAGCGTCAGCACATCGGGTAGCCCAGGGGCCCGAACATCGATGTTTCCGCGCACCGCAAGTACCGGGGCCACCGTGGAAAGCGCATCGAGCACGGCGAGATCACCGATATCGCCCGCGTGGAGGATGGCATCTGGGCGCCGCGCGGCGAGGAGCGTTGCAGCCGCGCGGTGCGGCGCGGAATGGGTGTCGGCGACGATCGCGAGACGCAGCGACCCGTCGTCCCGAACGGGCAATGTCACCGTCTTCATCACAAGGCTGGCCACGTCGACACTGTACATCACACGAGGGTCGGTACGCCGCTGTCGGTCGGGTAGGTACGTCGTCGGCTGACCCTGCAAAAGCTCTTCTTTGCACGCAAACGCCACCAGCCGACTCTTGGTTCACCGACCACAGCGGAGCCGCGCAAAACTGCCAAGCCGCCGCATCCAAGGTAAGCTCTCGAGCTCCTTTCGCGCGTGCCTGGGCAGCTTGTCGTCACGCGCATCGTCCTCGTCCATGGCTCGGTCGACGCGACGCATCGCGGCGCCCGCCCGATGCAGATGGAGTGGGACTTGCGCGCCCGATGCCAGCGTCACTCTTCCAAACCACGAAGATTGCGGCGGGCTGAGGGTGCCTTCCGTTCTGGTATCGCCCCCAAGGGCGCTGTACCCGCGATCCCGCATACGAGCGGTCAGCAGCCCCAAACCACCCTACACGCGTTGTCAAAAAGCTCCCGGGAGCTTTTCGTGACCCGACACGCGTTGCATCGAGCCTCCTGACTGCCCTTTTTGACGACGCGACCGTCACGTCCGACCTCCCTAGAGCCCGGTTTTTCGCGGGGCTCGTCGTTGACCCGCACTCCGGAGCCTTGCGCAACCCTCGCTTCGTTCCGAAAAGCTCCGGTGAGCTTTTTTCGACGGCGGCTTCGTCGTGAAAAGCTCCCCGGAGCTTTCTTTCGCACGCAACTCCGGATCGGCTGTGTCGATAGGGACCGTGTGCAGCGAGATACATCGTTGCTCACCCTAAGGAGATACCCCTATGTCTCAGTCCAATGTGACAGACGTTTCTGGCCCAGTGCCTCGATTTCGTGATGCCTATCAGACGCTGCTCGAGGAGATGCGGGCGGTTCAGGCTGACAAGCTCACGATCGTCAACCTCGATATTCCCACCGCCGTGACGACGGTTTTGGGGGCCTTGCCCCAGATCCGAGCGATCCGTGCGCAAGTCATTGCCACGATGCCGCAGTTCGATATCGCCCGCTTCGACAAGCTCGAGGCTTATACGCTGGCTGTCGGGTATGCGAACTCGCTTTATCTCGCGGCTTCGCAGCCTTCCGAATCCATCGAAGCGCTCGCCGAGGCGGGGGGGACGATGCGCGATTTGCTCGTCGCCGAGGCGACGACGTTGGCGCAGCGTCGTTTGATCGACGGGCAGCGTTTGAAGGAGCTGAAGGGCGCCAACGGATACCGCAACCTGGCGGTCGACCTGTTCACGCTGGCGGCGATGGTGCGCGAGGTTTGGCCGACGCTGGGCGGCAAAACCACGCTTCAGCTGAGCGAGCTGGACCAAGCCGAGACGCTCGCCGACAAGTTGCTCACCGCAGTGGGGCAGCGCGAGCAAGGCCCTGCCGTCATCGCGACGTCCGCGGAGAACCGCCAGCGTGCGTTTACGCTGTTCATTTCGGCGTACGACAACGTGCGGCGAGTCGTGACGTTCCTCCGATGGCACGAGGACGACGTCGACGAGATAGCGCCTTCGCTCTATGGCAAGGGCACGCGCCGCAAGAGCCACGACACCCTTCCGCCGCTCCCCGCCCCCGCCGCCAAGCCGGCGACATCGCCGAGCGTCGAGGAAGTGCAGGCCGCGATCTCGACGGGCAATGGCAAAACAGCGCCGGTGGGCGTCGGCCTTCCGGACAGTGAACCGTTCATCGGTCGATGACCGGTTGCGCGTGACGACGAGGTGATGCGTGATGGACAGGCAATCGTTGCATCTGGGTGCATGGCGGCCGCTCGACGGTTCGAAGGGCGGTCCGTTTCGGTTGCCGGCGCATCATCTCGTCACCCACGGGGTGGTCGTGGGGGCGACGGGGAGCGGCAAGACCGGTCTCTTGATGGTGCTCGTCGAAGAGGCGCTGCGGGAGCAAATTCCGGTGCTCGTCATCGACGTCAAAGGCGACTTGCCGAACCTGCTCCTCTCCTTCCCTACCCTCGCTCCGTCAGAGCTCTTGCCCTGGGCCAGTGCGGCCGCATCGGCGAACGACGCCCGCGCCCACGCGGCGATCGCCGCCGAGCTCGCCGAAGAGCGACGACGAGGGCTCGCGGCTTGGTCGATCGGCGAGCTCGAGCTCGCGGCGTTCCGCGCATCGACGTCGGTGAGGGTGATCACGCCGGGGGCCTCCGCGGGCGAGCTTTTGCACGTGCTCTCGTCGCTCGAGCGGCGCTCGGATCGGTGGGAGCACGATCCCGAGTCGGCACGCGCCGCGCTGAGCGCGGCCATCTCCCTGGTACTCCGGCTTCTGGGGCGCGATCCCGATCCGGCCAAGAGTCGGGAGCATGTTCTTCTCTCCGTGTTGGCCGAGCGGCGCTTGCTCGCGGGTGAGTCGGCCGACATCGGCGTGCTGCTCGAAGATCTCGCGCGCCCACCGATCACGCGTATCGGCGCGCTGGAACTGGAGGCGTTCTTTCCCAAACGATCGCGACGCGATCTCGCGGCGTCGCTCAACACGCTGCTCGCTTCGCCGACCTTTACGAGCTGGCGCCAGGGCACGACCCTCGACGTGGGAGCCTGGCTCACCCCGCAAGGAGGCCGCACCCCGGCCGTCGTCGTCAGCGTGGCCCACCTCGATGACGACGAGCGCGCGCTCGTGCTCGGTGTGCTGCTCGAGGAAGTCGTCACCTGGGTGCGATCGCTGCCCGGCTCGCAGCGATTGCGCGCTCTCATCGTCTTCGACGAAGTGTACGGCTTTCTGCCGCCCCACCCCGCCAACCCACCCACCAAAAGACCGCTCGTCGCCCTCATGAAACAAGCCCGCGCGTTCGGCGTCGGCGTCGTCGTCGCCACGCAGAACCCGATGGACCTCGACTACCGCGCCCTCGGCAACGCCGGCCTCTGGTGCCTCGGGCGCCTGCAAGTCGATGCCGACCGCGCCCGCGTCCTCGACGGCCTCGCGCTCGGCGACACCGGCCGCGACGATGCCAACGAGCTCGCGCTCACCTTGCAGCGGCTTGCGCCACGATGGTTCGTCACGCGCGATGCGCATGCGTCAGAAGGCGCGGTGCTCATGCAACCGCGATGGGCCATGTCGTTCATGCGCGGACCGATGACACGCGCCGAGATACGGATGGCCCTCGGCCATCACCGCAGTACCAACCTTGAACCGGAACGAGAATCGACAGGAGCCACCAATGGGCAATCCCAAGTTCGTCATCCAGCGCAGTCGTGAGCAGTTCTATTTTCATCTGGCGGCGGGTATTCGCGGACTGCCGCGAGCGCGTCACGCATGTGACACAGGTACGCCAGTTGCGTCGGTCGGGTCATGCGGTCAGCGGTAGCGCTTCGGCAAGAACTCGGTCGCGGAGATAAGGGGAGAGTCCGTTCTCCGTGACCACATCGACCCGCCGATGGAGGAGATCTTCCAGGTCCTGCTGCAGAGCGATCAAATCCAACAGGCTGCGTCCAGGATCCATCTTCACGAGGAGATCGAGATCGCTGTCGGGACGGGCATCGCCGCGGACTCGCGATCCAAATGCGCGCACTGCGGTCGCGCCGTGAAGGCGTGCGACGCGCAAGATTTCTGCGACCGGCAGATCGAGGACCTTCATTCCTCTTAGGCTAGAATTGATGGCCCGCCGAGGCAACGTAAGCTACGGGTCTCACCGTCCACAAGGCCGCTCTGGAACGCCCGCTTCACGGCGACATGCGCCTCTGAGCCACTAATGTCGAGTGCTTCCGAAAGTTTAGGGAGGACCCTTTTCTATGACGGAGGCGTTCAAGCACCTTGGGCCGACGAAGACGTCTCGCGATTTCAGCACTGCATTATTTGATTCGCGATTCGCGAATCGCGAATCGCCGAAGCAAGGTCGACGCGCCGATTGCGGAGGTGGAGGGGTAGCGTCGACAGCAAGTCCGCTGTGGTCGCTCAGCCGATGGCCGTCGGCATCTGTGCCCTCCCAGGCTCCCGCGACTTTTGCTTCGCGCGCCAAGCGACGACTGATACAGATATGGTCAATGGGGCCGTGGCTGAGCTGCCCGTGAGGGACCATCTCGGTCTCCGTCACGCAGCTGAGATCGGCTCCTGCGAGCCCGGCGCGGAGCAGCTCTCGGCCTCTTGCCGTCCCGTAGTAATGCGCGCCGCCGAGGTTCATGTTCAGATCACCGGCGACACAGAGCGCCGCGTCGGGATGTGCACCCTGGAGGCTGGCCCATTCCTTCGCTTGCATCGGAATGATCCGGTGGTGCTCCGTCCAGCCGGCGGCGTTACCGTCGGGCCCGCGGTCGGTACCCCACGGGAGAACCGTCCCGTAGACGACGAGCAGACCCACTGGCGATTCGAAGAGCGCGGCGACCGTGCGATGGGGATCGAGAACGGTGAGACGCTCGATGGATGGAAATCGCGACCAGATGGTCGTCCAGCGTGCGCCCGCTCGGCCTGAAGCTCGCGGCGTGGTGCTCACCGCCTGATAGGCGGTGCCGAGGGCGAGGTCGTCGTGCGTTTCCGTCAGGATCCAGACGTCGCAGTTCATTTCCTGGATGCGACGGAGGCGACGCTCGTTCTTTTGGCGCCCGGCCGCGTACTGGACGTTCCAGGTGCCGACGCGCATGTCCGGGCTACCAGAAGTAGCGCTCACGAAAAGCAGCCGCGGTCTCCACTTTGAGCGGAGACGTGGGAGCCAAGAGGGCCTCAATGGTTCGCGCTTCGAACGTGGCTGGATCGCGCAGCACCGCTCGGTACGCCGCCGCCGCGCGCGCGAAGCTCGGATTGCCGCTCGGATAGAGGAGCACGAACCGACCCCAGGTCCATCGCCCGCTCGGATGCTGGAGCATGGACAAGAGGAGGAGATGATCGAGCCAGATTTGCTGGAGCTCGGTGCCGATCACGAGCTCGCGCCACCCGTCGATGAATGCCATCGAACGTTCGGTGACCTCGACGTAGCGCGCGAGCGCCTTCGGTTTGGGTTCGGGTTCAACCTTCGCGTCCTCGTGGTACTTCGTCTCGACCCCGATGATCGCCAGGTCCTTATCGCCTGAGCCAATCTCGAACGCGACGTCGAAAGCGCTCTTGTTGCCGAGGAATGCTGGGTCGCAACGCCCCGGCGAATGCTCGAACCGGACGGTCACGGCGCCACGCGGCGCGTCTGGCCACCACGCGCGCACCGCCCGAGCCGCATACTCCGTGTCGCCAAAGACATCGCCGAAAAGATTGAAGCAAAGCGGCATTGACGACAGGAGGTCCGCCCATAGGCGGTCTTCTGCGAGCATTCGATGGGGCACGGGAACTGCCAGACAATCGAGCACCGCTTTCCGGATGCTGGGGGTCAGGAAGTTCGCGCCACCGTCTTTTGCAGATTGCAGCGCAAGCCGACTCCCGATCGGCGTCGCGTCGTCGCCTCCCGCGTAGGGATTGGTTCCGATGACGTACCCGCGCGCCTCTCGCC
>DATHEQ010000155.1:0-38875 GCA_035318505.1 Polyangiaceae bacterium
GTTCGTTCGGGAAAGGCGCGCTATGTCGGATTTAGCAACTGGGGCGCATGGCTTGCCATGAAGGCCATCGGTTTTGCCGAGGCCAACGGGCTCGCGCGCTTTCAAAGCGCGCAGGTCTACTATTCGATCGCCGGGCGCGACATCGAACGAGAGATCGTTCCCCTGGCGCAATCGGAAGGCTTGGCGATCTTGCCGTGGAGTCCGCTCGCAGGCGGCCTACTCTCGGGCAAGTTCGACCCCGATAAGCCGGGCCCGGAGGGGGCGCGTCGCACGGCTTTCGATTTCCCTCCCGTCGATCAGGCGCGTTTGCCGCGCGTGCTCGGCGCGCTGCGTGTGGTCGCCACCGAGACCGGTGTGTCCGTCGCTCGCGTGGCATTGGCTTGGCAGCTGACGCGCCCCTTCGTGACGAGCGTCATCATCGGCGCCAAGACGGTCGAGCAGCTGAAAGACAATCTCGCGGCCGCCGACGTCACACTATCGCCCCAACATCGCAAGGTGCTCGACGAAGCGAGCGCCTTACCGCCGGAATATCCGGGGTGGATGCTCGAGTTTCAAAACCAAGATCGCCGCGGCGGCGTCGCCAAATAAGACCTGGTTCACGGCCACGTCGGTTTCACGGCGCGGGTCGCGCCAAAACAAGGCATGAACCGGGAGATGACATCGTCGCCGACTTGCGTGTCACCATAAAAGCCGGTGATGACAAAACCAGCGTTGGTTTGGCCGCCAATTTGATCTTCGAGGGTGTGCCCGAAGGCGAGCGGCTCACCGGGATCGGTGTAGCGCTTCCTGGCTTCGTCGCTGAGGCTCGTCACGTCGGAATACAGCATCACACCTCCGCGCCGGAGGACACGGTACGCCTCGCGAAACACGCGGCGCACGTCGGGCACGAACAGATTGGAAGCGGGGTGGACGATGAGATCGAAGCTCCCGGGCGCCCACTGCGACAGATCGGCCATGTCGCCGAGAATGGTTTGCAGGGCGAGCCCATCGCGCTCGGCGACCATGCGGTCCTGCGCGAGCTGAGCCGGTGAATTGTCGAACACGGTGACGTGCGCGCCACACGCCGCGAAGATCGGACCCTGTTGGCCTCCGCCCGATGCGAGCGCGAGCAGGTCGACGTCCTCGAGCTCGGGAAACCAATGGCGTGGGACGGGCTTACACGGCGTAAGCACGATGGACCACTCGCCGCGACGCGCGGCAGCGATCTCTTCCGAGGTGACAGGGACCGTCCAGCGGTTGCCCTGCTCGACGCAGCGATCCCATGCGCGGCGGTTATACGAGAGAATGTCCATTGTCCGATCCATACCGGTTTTTGGAGCCTGCTACGAGGCGGGGAGATCCGCCTGATCGTCCGCGCCGTGGCAGCGGCGGCGGCTACTTTCCGCGCGACGCCTTTTCGACGTGACCGCTCGTCCCCGCACGCTTCGCGAGGACGTCGATGACTCCGCGCCAAGGTACGTCGCGCGACGCGAGACCGACCATCAAATGGTAGACGACATCGGCCGCTTCGCTGGCAACGCGCTCGTCGCTCTCCGACCCGAGGGCGCGTGCGAATTCGTCCGCCTCTTCCCGCACCTTATCGCCGATTTTCGCCGCACCTGCGTCGAGGAGGCTCTTCGTATAACTTTTCTCTGCGGTGCTCGCGCGTCGACTTCGAATGTCGCGTTCCAGGCGGTTCAAGAAGGCTACCGCGGGCAGCTTCTCGTCGACGATCGCGTCCCGCTCGAGGCGGCGAAAAAAGCAGCTCGGCTGTCCGGTATGGCACGAGTTGCCGGCCGGCTCCGCCAAGATGAGCAGCGTATCGGCGTCGCAATCGACGTAGAGCTCGCGTACGTGCAGCGTGTTGCCGCTCGTCTCCCCTTTTTCCCATAACGTGCCGCGCGATCGGCTGAAGAAGGTGGCGCGCCCTGTCTCGACGGTTCGTGCAATGGCCTCACGATTCACGAAGGCGCACATCCGCACCTGACCGGTCAACCAGTCCTGGACGACGGCGGGCATGAGACCGCGGTCGTCGAATTTCAGTTCGCTCATTTGTGCCGTCCTATAGCAAAGCCTGGGCGCGAAGACCCGCGGTGGCGAACTGATCGACGTCCGGCCGGCCGATGCACCCATTGTCGGGCGCTTCGGTTATAACCCGCGAGGTGCGTCCTACCTTTGCCGTCGTTGCTGCCGTAGCCGCGACTGCCTTGCTCCTGCTCGGCTCTGCCGCAGCACAAATCGACGAGGAACCCGTTCGGCTCGAGTACCACGCACCGACCATCTGCGAGGACGAGGTGCAATTCTTCGCGCGAGCGCGCTCGCGCGCGCCTCGTATGCGCATGGCGCGACCCGGCGAGCACGCGCGCGTGTTCGTTGTCGACATCGAACAGCGAGGGGGTCGGACCTCGGGGCGGCTGACTGTGCGCAATCCCGAAGGGCGTCAAACGGTGCGCGAGATCGAAGCGAGGGACTGCACGGAGGCGGTGGATGCGCTGGCGCTCGTCGTCGCGCTCGCGGTGAACCCACGCGCGCAGGCGCAGGAGGCTCCTCCCGGTGCCACGCGAGAAGCAGATGCGGCGCTTGCGCCGCCTGGCGCATCGAGCGTGCCCACCCAGTCTGCTCCTAACGCCCCCACGAATCCGCCCAACTCAGCTGTACCGCCCACGCCATCGACCGCAGCGAGTCCGGTCGCGACTGTTCCCGCGAGCGCCGCATCGGGGGCCGATGTCGCGTCGCGCGAGGCGCCACTCTGGAGCTTCCGCACAGGGCTGGCCGCTTGGGGCGTTGGGGCGATAGCTCCCGAGCCGCTCGTCGGTGCGCGGGCGAGCGCCGAAATCGTTCATCTCGGAATGCGTCTCATCGCGCCGTCGTTTCGCGCGTCCCTGGGCTATGCCACGCGAGAAGGCTTTGTCGTGGACGGCGGCACGGCGCATTTCGCATACGCGGGCAGCAACGCTGAAATCTGCCCGTTGCGCATTCCGCCGGGAGGCCCTCTCGTCTTGCGCCCGTGCATCATCGCCGACTTCGGCTTTGTATTCGCTCAAGGGTCGGATGCCTTGAACGCTCGCGGCGAAACCCGCCCCTGGGCGGACATCGGCGGGGGGGGGCGGCTCGAGTGGGCGCTCGGCCGTCGTTGGGGGGTGGAACTCGATGCTGGATGTATGTTTCCGATCTGGCGGGATCGTTTCCTTTTCGGAACTCATTCCTTTCATCGTGTTGCCTGGGTGGGCGGCCTCGTAGCGTTGGGTTTCGTTATGCGTATTCCATGATCGAACAATCCACGCCCCGTGCCAGCGCACCGCTAAAGTGGTCTAGCCACTTTGGATACGCGATCTGCTGGCGATATCCCGACATATTGGTGCTACAATCTCGCAATGCTCTCGAGGCTTCGCCATGCTCGATAGGGTGCTCAACGCCGACGTCGCGCTCCCTTCCTCTTCCTTGGGGGCTCTCGAGCTCCATCACCTGTTCAAAGAGACCTACGACGGGATCTGGCGCCTGTTGCGAGGGCTCGGCGTGCCTACCGACCGCGTCGATGATGCAGCGCAACAGGTTTTTCTCGTTTACGCCGAGCGGCGCGCCGACGTCGTTCGAGGGAGCGAGCGATCGTTCCTCTTCGGCACGGCGTTGCGCGTCGCGCACGTCGTGCGCCGCGGCAGCCCCCGCGAAGTACCGGGCGAGATCGACTATGCGTGCTCCGACCAGCCAAGCGTCGACGAGCTCACCGATCAGAAGCGCGCGCGTCAAGTGCTCGATGGCATCCTCGATCAGCTGGATCCGGAGCTGCGCGACGTCTTCGTCCTCTACGAGCTCGAGGGTTTTACGATGCCCGAAATAGCCGGGATCGTAGAGGTCCCTCTGGGGACCGCCGCCTCGCGCCTGCGTCGCGGGAGAGAACGTTTCAGCGCCTTGGTCCGTCGATACTCGACGTTCGGTCTCCCGAGCACCCAAGAGGCGGGGCGATGATTCACCCGAAGCGCTTGCTGGATGGCGACGGGACCGAGATCGAACGCATCCTCTTGGCCTCGGGTCGTGCCGCGCGTCCGAACGCACGCGCCAAATGGCGCACGGGCATCGTGTTTTTTCTCATGGGTTTGGGGACAGTCTCCAAGGCCCACGCGGTAGCACTGCTCGGTGCCAAGGCGCGCGCGTGGACGGTCGCCCAGTGGTTGGCGATCGGGGTTGGAACGGGGGCGGCGGGCTGGGTCGCCGTCCACGCCCAAGCCGAAGTCCCCGATCCCACCGTTGTGGTCGACCCGATCCATCGTCGCGCCCAGAGCGCGCCATCTTTGCGCGAGCACCATCGCGTCGTACCCCAAGCCGAGGCAGCGCCGTCACCCGTGAACGACGTCGAGACCTCCGCGCTCATCGAGCCCCGGACGCCCGCGCCCGCTCTACCGACGGCGTCGCGACTGAAGCGCAGCGCGGCCCTGACGGCCTCGCCCAAGGCGATCGACGCTGCCGGCGAACGCTCCATCGCCAACGAGATCGCAGAGCTCGATCGCGCCAGGGAAGCCCTCGGAATGGCGGAGCCGAAACGCGCGATCGACCGGCTCAATCGCTACGACCGCCTCTTTCCCCAGGGGACTCTACGAGAAGAATCGCTTCGACTCCGGATCGAAGCCCTCGCGAGTACCGGCGAACGGGCGACCGCGCGCTCGCTGGCGCAGCGATTTCAAGCGCTCTATCCGGACAGCACGCACGCCGAGCGGCTAAAGGCGTTGGTCAAAGAGCCGTAGCGCGGTCGTGTCCGTTTCTCGCGTCGTCGTTCGCCTCGCGGTTCTCAGCCTTGTTTGGGGCTGCGATTCCGGCAGAGACGTGCTGCTCGGCGACCTCGCGGCGAATGACGCCGCCATCGGAGAAGAGGGTTCGACGCCGGACGCCGTTTGGGACGGGGGCGGCGCTTCTCCCGACGCGCGGTTGCCCGATGTGGACAGCGAGGGCGGCCCCCCCTCGACTTGCGCATCGGGCGAAGGCGTGCCCATGGCGACCCGCGCGTTTTTGACGGACGCCGTTGGTTTCGGTCGATTGGCAGCGGGTGGATCGATGGGTTGCGTGTACCACGTCACCAATCTTGCGGATGTGGGCGCGGGATCCTTGCGTGAGGGCGCCGAGCGGCTCGAGCCGCTCTGGATCGTCTTCGACGTGTCCGGCGACATCGAGCTCACCACAGCGATCGCTCTCGGTTCGAACAAGACGGTGGACGGCAGAGGCGCAGCCATCACGGTACGAAACTTTGGCTTCATTCTCGGCTCGGCGTCTGTCAACGTCGTCATCGAGCACGTTACTTTCATCGGCAACTTGCAAGGCAGCGACAATGACGCCATCAAGATTGTCGACGGCGCCCACATCGTCTGGATTGATCACTGTTCGCTCTCCAACTACGGCGACGGGCTCATCGACATCACCCGCGCCGCTACCGACGTGACGGTTTCGTGGTGCCTTTTTTCGATGCACGATTATGCGATGCTCATCGGTCGAAGCGCCGACGACGTCGACGACGTCAACATCCGCGTGACATTGCACCACAATTGGTGGAACCAAACGGGGAGCTATGCCCCTCGCCTGCGCTTCGGTAAAGCGCACGTTTTCAATAACCTCATCGATCGCTGGCGCTCAGCGGCCAGCGCTTGCACGATGGGCGGCGAGATTTATTCCGAGGCCAACATTTTCATCGCCAAGGATGACAAGGCCGGATTGGCCACCTCAGCAGGATCAGACACGGTTCGCGGAAGAGCCAGTACGATTGGCGATTGGCTGCAAAACGGCGCCGAGGCGTTACCCTGGGAGGCCGACCTCGTGTTTCAGCCGTCGACGTTCTATCGATACACGGCCGTTCGCGCCGACGCGACGCTGCAAACTGCGATTATGGACGGCGCAGGCGCGCGCTGAGCGCACCGTCGACTCAAGTTGATCGGACCTGTGGCGGGCGCGGATTGGAACGCGCGGCCTGAATCGCCGCCACCAACTCGCGAGCGCGATCGGTCACCTCACTATCGCGGCCGGAGGCGAGCACCGCTGCATCGACCAGCTCCGACCCCATGCCCAGCGCCGCGGCACCAGCCGCGATGTATTCGTGCGCGGTTGACGGGCTAATGCCCCCGGTCGGCAGCATTTTGACCTGTGGCAAAGGCCCTTTCAGCGCACGCACGTATTTCGCGCCGCCGACGGCGGAGCACGGGAAAATCTTCACCATGTCCGCGCCCGCTTTCCAGGCGGTGATCACTTCCGTCGGCGTGAGCGCGCCCGGCAAAGCGGCGACGTCGCGAGAATGCGCGGCGCTGATGGTCGGTAGGTCGAGGCCCGGGCTGACGATGAATCGCGCCCCAGCATCGATGCACGCGATCGCATCTTCGGCCGTCAACACGGTGCCCGCGCCCACCAAGGCGCGCGCGCCAAAGCGTTGGACGATGTGGCGTATGACCTCGATGGCGCCCGGAACCGTCATCGTCACTTCGCACACCGAGATGCCTCCTGCGAGAAGGGCCTCCACGGCGCGAACGACGAGCTCGGCGGAAGGCAATCGCAATACGGGCACGAGGCCCACTTCCTCGATGTGGTGACAGACGGACGCTCGGCTCATCGCTCTATCCTCGCTGCAGGGCCCTTCATGACGCGCAACACCTCGGGCAGGGCGGCCATGGTGGTGTCTCCCGGCGTCGACATCGCCAATGCGCCATGGGCGACGCCGCACTCGAGCGCCCACTCGGCGCCCTTGCCCGCCAAGAGCCCGTAGATGAATCCGGAGGCAAACGAATCTCCGCCGCCCACGCGATCGAAGATTTCGACGTCGCGCTGTGCGACCTCGTAAAACTTGCCCTCGTGGTAGCAAACGGCGCCCCAGCCGTTGACACTAGCGGAGGGAGCCGTGCGCAGCGTGGTAGCGACCGTCGAAATATTGGGAAAGGCTTCGATCAGTGCCTCCATCATGCTGCGAAAGCTGCTGCTCGGAAGATGGCTGAACTGACGATCGATTCCGGGGAGGGAAAAACCGAGGGCAGCCGAGAAGTCCTCCTCGTTGCCGAACACCACGTCGACGAGGGGCAAAAGCGCGCGATTGACCTCTCGCGCTTGCTCCTTGCCGCCCACCGATCGCCATAGCGACTCACGGTAGTTGAGGTCGTAGGAGATGCGCGTTCCGTGCTGCCGTGCCTGCTCCAAGGCTTCGCGCGCGACGAGCGGTGTTCCTCGCGACAGCCCGGCAAAGACGCCCCCCGTATGCAGCCAGCGTGCACCCTGCTGTGCACCTCCGAAGAGCGCTTTCCAATCCACGTCGCCCGGTTGCATCTGCGAAACGGCGGTATGTCCGCGGTCCGAACAGCCAACCGCGCCGCGCGGCCCGAATCCACGCTCGGTGAAGTTGAGACCGTTGCGCACCTCGCGTCCGACGCCATCGCTCGGAACCCAGCGCAGATGCGTCAAGTCGACACCGCCCTGCAGCATGAGATCTTCGATGAGACGGCCCACCGGATTGTCGCAAAGGGCGGTCACGATGGCGGTTCGCTGGCCGAAGCATCGGCGCAATCCGCGCGCGACGTTGTACTCGCCGCCCCCCTCCCACGCGTGAAACGAGCGAGTCGTGTGAATGCGCTGATCTCCCGGATCGAGCCGAAGCATCACCTCGCCCAAGCTCACCAAGTCCCAGCGACACTCGGCCGCCGATTTGATGGTGAGGACGCTCACGGTCGCACCGCGTTGGCGGGGACGGCTTCTCGGGCCACGCTGTCGGCGTCGTCAGGGATCTCGAATCCGAAGTAGCGCTTGGCGTTGTAAAAGCAGATGTTCTGGATGAGCCCTCCGAGAAGGGCGCGGTCGTTCGGGAGAAGACCGCGACACACGTCTTCGCCGAGGAGGTTGCAGAGGACGCGCCTGAAGTACTCATGGCGCGAGTACGACAGAAAGGAGCGCGAATCGGTGAGCATGCCGACGAAACGGGAGAGCAGTCCCATATTGGAAAGCGCGCCGATCTGCCGCTCGATTCCGTCCTTCTGATCGAGAAACCACCATGCGCTTCCGAACTGCATCTTGCCGGGCACCGATCCATCCTGGAAATTGCCGAGCATGGTGGCCATCATCTCGTTGTCGGCCGGGTTCGAGTTGTAGAGAATCGTCGGCGCGAGCTGGTTGGTCTGGTCGAGCCGATCGAGGAAACGCGCGAGCGGTCGCGCGATGTCGAAGTCACCCATGGAATCGAACCCGGTGTCGGCGCCGAGCAGGCGCTCCATCCGCGTATTGTTGTTGCGCAGCGCGCCGAGGTGAAACTGCTGCACCCATCCGCGCGCGTGGTCCATGACGCCGAACTCGTACAAGAGCGCCGACTTGAAGCGAAGCACTTCCTCGCCCGAAAGCTCTTTTCGCGCGCGCGCTTTTTCGAAGATGGCCCGAGCCTCCGCGGCCGTACAAGGCTCGTCGTAGATCGTTTCCAATCCATGATCGGAGGATCGGCAGCCGTGCTCGTGGAAGCGCGTGTGCCGCTTGCGCAGCGCGTCGAGCAAGCCTTCGTAGGTGGAGATGGACGCGTCGGCCATCTGCTCGAGCCGATCCAGCCAGTCGTTGTAGCGATCGAGGTTTTCGACGGCCAAAGCTTTGTCGGGGCGCCACGTGGGATAAAGGCGAGGCCCGGTCGACCCCCTGGCCGCGTAGCGCGCGTGATGCTCGAGCGAATCGGTGGGATCGTCGGTCGTGCACACCACGGCCACTTTGAAATGACGAAGCAGACCTTGGGTGCGGAAATCGTCGTCTTCGAGCATCTCGTTGGTGCGCGCGTAGATGGCTTTCGCGCTGCTGCCGTCGAGCAGCTCCGAAATCCCGAAGGGATTGCGAAGCTCCATGTGTGTCCAGTGGTAGAGCGGATTGCGCAGCGTTTCGGGCACCGTCTTGGCCCACGCTTCGAACTTCTCCCACGGGCTCGCGTCGCCGGTGCAGTACCGCTCGGCAACGCCGTTGGTGCGCATCGCACGCCACTTGTAGTGGTCACCCTCGAGCCACACTTCCGACATGGTGCGAAAGCGGTGGTTTTCCGCGATCTGCCGGGGAGGCAAATGGGTGTGGTAGTCGATGATGGGCAGGCTCTCGGCAAAGCCGTGATAGAGCTCGCGCGCGGTGTCGGATTCGAGCAGAAAGTCGTCGTCGATGAAGGCGCTCATTGGTTCACTCCGCTGGCCAAAAAGCCGCCGTCGACGACCAGGATCTCGCCATTGACGAAACTGCTCGCCTCCGACGCGAGAAACACGCACGCGCCGGCCAACTCTTCGACTTTTCCGAATCGCTTCATGGGCGAGCGCGCCAGAAATTCCCGCCCCCGGTCCGTGCCTTCGAGCAGGTTTCGATTGAGATCGGTAACGAAGAGGCCGGGAGCGATGGCATTGACGCAGACTCCGCGCGACCCCCATTCGATGGCGAGCGATTTGGTGAGCGAGGCGACCGCTGCTTTGCTCGCCGAATACGCGGCAACTTCGTAGAGGGCGACGAACGTAGACAGCGAAGCAATATTGATGATTCGTCCGTAGCCTCGGTCGAGCATCGAACGCCCAAAGACCTGGCAGGCGCGCAGAGTGCCCGTGAGGTTGGTTTCGAGAATGGCGCTCCACGTCTCGTCGCTCACCTCGAGGGTGGGCGTGCGCTGGGTGCGCCCCGCGCAATTGACGAGAATGTCGACCTTGTCGAAGCCGCGCAACACCTCGGCGAGGAGGTGCTCGAGCGAGCTTCGCACGGTGACATCGACCGTGACGCGCAACGAGCGGCGGCCGAGCTGTTCGATGGCGGCCGCCGCGGAATCGACTTCCGCCGCTCGACGCCCGGTGGCAATGACGTCCGCGCCCGCTGCCGCCAACCCCATAGCGAGGGCGCGACCAATTCCGGATGTGCCGCCCAAAACGACGGCTACTCGACCTGACAGACTGAGAGGAGCGTACATAGCGATAATCGCCTTTCTCTCCGACCGGTTCGGTTTACCCGCCCGATACGGGCGTGTCAAGACGGAGAAGCCAGAGTGGTCTTACCACTTTAGGGACCGTCGCCGCGAGCATCGAACGGTGCGGGCCCTGGAAGTGCGCAAAAATTCATCGATTTCTGGAGCACTGACCGAGCACGGCGCGGCGCGTGACCGCGAGCGACGCACTTCCGCTCGACAGGATTCCAAAAAGTGGTCATACCACTTGCGCGACGATACATTCTTTGCTCTGATGAATCCGGTTTGCGGCGGCAACGCTGCCGCTTCGAGCCCGCACGTCGAGAAGTCTCCATGGATGTTCGCGAACACACGATCCTCATTCATCCCGCGGACGATATTCTCATCGCTACCCGCGAGCTCCCGGCTGGCACCGTCGTGCGAGCATCCGGCGAAGAGATTGTCCTCCGTCAGAACGTGCCCGCGGGTCACAAGGTCGCGCGCCGTGCGTTGACGTTGGGCTCTGCCGTCCGGCGCTACGGCGAAGTCATCGGCTTCGCCCGCGTCGCCATCGAGGCGGGCGAGCTGGTACACGTCCACAACCTCGATTCCGACGGTGTCGCCGCGAAGTACGAACCGTGCGCGGCGATTCCGGTCGTCGACTTCTACCCGCCCGAGCAGATGCGCTACTTCGAAGGCTACAAGCGCGCCGACGGTCGCGTGGGGACGCGCAACTACATCGCCATCGTGTCGACCGTGAATTGCTCGGCGAGCGTGACGCAGTTCGCGCGCGAGCGCTTTCGCGATGTGCAGCGCGACTTCCCCGGCATCGACGGGGTCATTGCGCTGACGCACAAGTCGGGCTGTGGTCAGGTTCTCGGCGGCGAGGATCACCGCCTTTTGGAGCGTGTGCTCGCCGGTTACGCCCGCCATCCCAACGTGGCGGCGTACGTCATCATCGGTCTCGGCTGCGAGGTCAACCAAGCGCCGGTCTTCGTCGCGCGGCACGAGCTGTCGCTCATGACCGAGCCGCGCGAACGCCCCACCGTCATCACGATCCAAGAGGCGGGTGGCGTCCGTAAAGCGGTCGAAGCCGCGGTCGAGGCCGTCGCGCGGCTGCTCCCGCGCGCCAATGAAGCGCGCCGCACCAAGCAGCCCGTTTCCGAGCTCGTCCTCGCCACCAACTGCGGTGGATCCGACGGAAACTCGGGCATCACCGCGAATCCCGCGCTGGGATGGGCGGTCGACGAGCTGGTCCGCTTCGGTGGAACGGGAATTCTCGCGGAGACGACGGAGATCTCCGGCGCCGAGCACATCTTGATCCGGCGGGCCAGGAATGAAGCCGTCGCCAACAAGCTCGTCGCTCGCATGGCGTGGTGGAAGCATCATCTCGCCACGCACGGCGCTGCCATGAGCGACAACCCCGCCCCCGGCAACAAGGTCGGCGGGCTCACGACGCTCTTCGAGAAGTCACTGGGAGGAATGGCCAAGGGCGGGACGACGCCGCTCATGGACGTCTTCGAATACGCCGAGCCCATCACGACGCGCGGCTTCGTTTTCATGGACACCCCCGGTCACGATCCCGTGTCGATCACCGGGCTCGTGGCCGGCGGCGCCAACGTCATCTGCTTCACCACGGGCCGGGGGTCGGTGCTTGGCTGCAAACCTGCGCCTTCCATCAAGCTCGCCACCAACTCGCCCCTCTATCGTCGAATGGAGGACGATATGGACATCGATTGCGGCGTCATTCTCGACGGCGTCCCCATCGAAGAGGTGGGAAAGCGCATTTTCGAGGAGGTCGTTTCCGTCGCCTCGGGGAAAAAGAGCAAGAGTGAGCTCTCCGGAGTAGGAGAGGAGGAGTTCGCGCCGTGGATGATGGGTCCCGTCTTGTAGTGGATGATGGGCCCCGTCTCCTAACGGTCGGGGCCGGAGCAGGAAGGTACCGATGGCTCGTGTGCGCTCTGCTCTTTTTCGCCACGACGATCAACTACGTGGATCGTCAGATCCTGTCGTTGCTGAAGCCCATTCTCGACACTGAGCTCGGGTGGACGAATGAGCAGTTCGGAAACGTGAACGCCGCGTTTCAGGGCGCTTATGCCATAGGTCTCCTTTTGTTCGGCGCGTTCGTCGATCGGTATGGAACCAAGATCGGCTATGCCGTCTCGATCGCGGCGTGGAGCCTAGCTGCTCTCGGCCACGCCCTCGTCGGGAGCGTGGGCGGATTCTTCGGCGCGCGCATCGCTCTCGGTCTCGGCGAAGGGGGGAACTTCCCGTCCGCCATCAAAACGGTGGCGCAGTGGTTTCCGCGCAAGGAGCGGGCCTTCGCGACCGCGCTGTTCAACTCAGGCGCCAACGTGGGCGCGATCGTGGCGCCGGCCGTGGTGCCGTGGATGGCGCTCACCTGGGGCTGGCGCTCCGCCTTCGTGGCGGCGGGCATCGCTGGAATGTCGTGGCTGCTCTTGTGGCTGCCGCTCTATGACACGCCCGATCGCGTCAACCTCAGCCGGGAAGAACGTGCCCACATTCGTAGCGACGAGAATGGCGAGCCCATCAAGCACAAGGTGAGCTGGCGCATGATCCTCGGCTACCGCCAGGCGTGGGCGTTCATCATCGCCAAATTCCTGACCGATCCCGTGTGGTGGTTCTTTCTCATCTGGCTGCCGGATTACTTCAAAAAGACGCGCGCCCTCGATATCAAAAACAGTTGGGTTCACCTGGTCTCCATCTACACGATCGTCACCGTGCTCAGCATCGCCGCCGGCTGGCTCACCGGTTATCTGACGCGACGCGGCTACAGCGTCGGCCGCGCGCGCAAAACGGCGATGCTCGTTTGCGCGTTCGCGGTGCTCCCGGTTCTGTTCGTGACGCGGGCGAGCGACTGGGGCGCCGTTCTTTTGATCGGCCTCGCGGGCGCCGCACACCAAGCTTGGTCGGCGAACCTATTCACCAGCGCCTCGGACATGTTCCCCGCGGGTGCGGTGGGCTCGGTGGTTGGTCTGGGCGGCATGGCCGGCTCGCTCGGCGGCATTCTCTTTCCCATCTACTCGGGGCGGCTCCTCGATCGCTTTCAAGCCGCCGGCAACGTCACGGCCGGATACGCTATCCTCTTCGCGGTATGCGGCTCGGCCTACCTGATTGCGTTCGTGATCGCGCACCTGCTCGCTCCGAAATTCGAGCCGATCGTGCTGTCTCCCGCCCCGAGCGAAGGGGCCTAGTGGCATGGCAACCTCGAATAGTGGTATGACCACTCTTGCCCCTCGCGTCCGCAGCTCGCGGCATTTTCGTTCCGTCGAAACCGGCGATCGCGTGCGAGCGGACTGTGATGATCTCGTGTCCTCCGGCGCCGAACGCGCGGCCCTCGACCCCGGCCGAACGAACCGCAGAAAACGGATCGATTTGTGAGCCCCACAGCATTACTCGCGGTGGGTCCGCTACCGGCCGCTTTATCGAACGTCGCAACTTCGCCCCATCCCGCTTTTGCACCGACGGACTTTTTCATCTATCTGCCGATTTTCATTCACCGATTCACTAGGAGTGGCCAACCATGAGCCGAACGAAACGCGTCTTCGTCATGACTTTGCAGATGTTCGCCGTCGCCGTCGGGCTCGAAGCTGCGGGTTGCTCCAGCTCCAATGAGCCGTCGACGACCGGCCCCGGCTCCGGCGGATCGGGCGGCAGTGCCACCGGTACCGGCGGCGTAGGAGGCGGGACGGGCGGCGCCACGACGGGCAGCACCACGACGGGCACCGGCACAGGCGGAACCACCGGTGGAGCCGGCGGCGCAGGCGGCACCACGGGCGGAGCCGGCGGAGCCGGCGGAGGGACGGGCGATTTTAGCCCGCTCTGTAGCGCGGTCCCGGTGACCGCGGCGGGCGAGGCGCCCACCAAGGGCGGCGTGTGCACCGCCACCGATAGCCAGCTCTGTTACAAGACGTGCGGCCCGCTCAGCATCGGCTACAAATCCGAAACTTGCACCGGCGGCCTTTACGTCGAGCAGTCGGGCTGCAGTTTTCCCGCTGGCCAGAGCTACGCTTGTTACAAGATTCCCACGAGCGTCAGCCCGACTTGCCCTGCGACGACGCCGCAAGCATCGCAAGCCTGCACCGTCGCAGAATGCACGCCGTGCAACGTGGCCAATCAGTACCTCGACTCGGGTGGCGCGGCGAAGGAAGGGTACTGCGTGTGTCCGGCGGCAGGCACTTCCGGCAGCCGCAAGTGGAGCTGCGCGAGCTCGACCGCATGGCCCTGCCCGGCTGGACAGGGATGCTGAGTGGCAGCACCTGAACGACGCCCGCGTGTGACGCTGGGCTTTCTGGCGGCGGCCGTTTCTTGGCTCGCCCTGACCGCTTGCAACGGGCCGCCGCTAGCTGAGATCGCGTACGTTTGCGGCACGTCGCCCGCCCCTGCCGAAGCTTGCGGGGCGGGCGATCCCAATCTTCCCCCCGAGCCAACGCTGCCGACCGACGTGTGTCAGACACTCACGGCCGAAAAATCGACCCCCGACGAGAACAACTTGGACACGGCTCGTATTCAAGCAGCGCTCTCGTCGTGCAAGGGCCGCGCGGTAAAACTGACGAGCAACGGAACGAACAACGTATTCGTCGCGGCGCACCTAGCGGTCGACAGCGTCATCCTCTGGATCGACGGTGGAACGACGCTTTACGCGTCGCGCAATGCCGAGCTCTATCAGAAGACCGGGTCGTGCGGCGTTCCGGGCATCAACGATTCCGGCGCCTGCAACGACTTCATCACGGCGAGCGGCACGAGCCCCGGCATCGTCGGCGATGGCGTCATCGATGGGCAGGGCGGCGAGCCGCTCGTTGGGCACGATTACTCGTGGTGGCAGTTGTCCGCGGCGTTGCGTGAGATCGACGGCAGCATCGGCAATCCGACCCTCATCAACACCGCCTCGAACACGAGCGGCTTTTTGCTTTATCGCATCACGCTCTACAATTCGCCCAAGTTTCACGTCAAATTGACGTCGGTACCGCCGGACGGAAGCTGCTCCTTTCCCGGTGAGGGCTACATCGTGTGGGGGATCACCATCCTCACGCCGTCGCGGTGGATGAACAGCCAGGGGCTCTTGCTGACGCCCCATTCTGCTCGAAACACCGACGGCGTCGACCCCGGCACCACCGACATCGCGACGTGCGGCGTCATCGCGTGCAACACGATCTCGACGAGCGACGATCAGATCGCCATCAAAGGCGGTCACTGGGTCTCGGATTTGATCATCGCCCATAACCACTTCGGCACCGGTCACGGCATGTCGATCGGCAGCGAGACCTACGGTACGTACACCTCGCCCGACGGCGTGAAGCATCGCGGCGTCGAGAAAGTCAGGGTGTACGACCTCACCATCGACGGCGATTCTCGCGCGGTCGGAGAAGATTCGAGCGCCGCCGACTCCAACGGCATTCGCGTCAAATCGGATTCGAGCCGCGGCGGTCTGGTCGATGACATCGAATACCGCGACGTCTGCATGCGCGACATGGCCAACGCCATTCTCGTGAGCACGGCTTACAACCCGCTTTTTGCCGGAACGATGTACCCGGAATTCAAAAGTCTTCGGTTCGAGAACATTCGACATGTCACGTGCATGAATACCCAGCTGCCCGTCGTGACGCTCGAGGGCTTCAACCGGACGGTGCGCGCCGGCCCCATCACGTTGAACAACGTGATCATCGACAACATCGCTCCCCACGGGGTCGCTGCGGAGTTCGCCGATGTTCGCCTCGGCCCCGGTCGCGTCAATTTCGTACCGACCGGCACCGGCGTGAACCTGACCAACGAAATCACCGGAGACGGGCCGCCGATGGAGTGTAAGTTCCCCGCCCTTCCCGTGCCGCAAAGACCGCCCGGATGGTTGTGGTAAGCGTATGGCGAACATCCGTCTACGCTACGTCGCTCTTGCTATCCCGCTGCTTCTCATCGGAGTCGCCGGCGCTTGCTCCTCCGAGGTCGCCCCGGTGAGCGGCTCTTGCGCCGTCGATCGCAGTCCAGAGCTCGCGTGCGGGCTCACCGCCGACGGCACTTTCGACGAAACATTCGGCCAGGTCGGGTACGCTTGCACCGGTTCGGCCAGGCCGGACGAGCACCCGACCTACGACGAGGGCGTGCCGAGCGGCATCGTATGCGCCGATCGCGGTCCCGTGGGGTCGGAGGGAAAGCAAGGCTATTGCTGCACGACCGCCGCGACGCCTTGCGCGTACAACCCCATCGCCATCTGCGATCCACCGCATTACGGCTATCAATGCCTCGGCGCCAATCGACCCGAGTCGCTCAATCCGAGCATCCATTGCGGACAGGGCGTGAGGCAAGACAACCTCATCAACTATTGCTGCTCCGGCACGCCTCAACCCGACGGTTGCTTGCAGTCCGACAGCGTACGTTGCTCGCCGCGTTTGTCGGGATGGACCTGCCTCGACAAAAACATGCCGAAGGGCGAGCAGCTCGGGGCCAATAAAAGCCGCGCTGATACGTACTATCTGCTTTGCCCTGTGGCGACGCCCGCGCCCAACCCGGCTTACAACAACTACTGTTGTTTCCCGCCGGCGCTGGTACCGATCGGCGGGTCGTGCGTACCCCATACGAGCGTACCGGGATGCGCGCCGGGCAAATTCGGTTTTGCCTGTTACGGACCGGATCTTCCGGGGGAAAACTACTTGCCGATGCGTTGTCCCGAACCGGGATTTCCCGGCAAGAGCGCCGAAGGTTACCCGGCGACGCTCTATTGTTGCGATTTCCAATAAGCCAAGATTGTCGAGAGGACCGATGAGAACACCAGAAAGGTCGTTCATTGCTGCCGCTGGTGTGGCAGCTCTGCTGGCGGCGTCCGCGCCCGCGCGCGCAAACCAGCAAACAGAGCCCCCGGAAACGCCGGCCAAATCCGGCGGTGACAATGGCGCGCCCACGCCGTCCGGCGCGCCCATGCCGGCGGCGACTCCCCCGGCGAGCCAGATTGAAGCACGGCCGACCGAGGCGAGGTCCGAAGACGCACCCCCTTCGTGGTTCGCGCGCGCGCCGCTCAAAGTTGCCGTCGGTCACGGTGCCGAGACCTGGTCCTTGACCTTCTTCGGATTCGTGGAGGCCGATTACATTTTCGATTCTACGCGCAGCTACAACGACGCCATCGGCGCCACGGTCGTGGCGCGCGATGACACTTACGCCGGCCGCGCCGGGCGATCGCAATTCTCCATGCGCAATACGCGGCTCGGCATGATGTTCGAATCGCCTCGCCTGGCCGGCATCGCGCCATCGGCCATCTTGGAAGGCGATTTTTTTGGCCACCCGTCGACCGAATCAGTGTCCTCAGAGGCGGCGTTTTATGCGAGTCCCGTCTTTCGCTTGCGGCACGCGTACCTCAAGCTGGAAAGCGAGATCGTGGACGTTCTCGCGGGTCAAACCTACGACGTCTTCGGCTGGCAAAACTACTTTTCCCCCTGCTCGGCCGAGTTTCTCGGACTTCCCAACCAGCTATTTTCTCGTAACGTGCAGCTTCGCGTATCGCGCACGCTGAGACCCTCGAGCAGTTTCAGCGTCGATGTTGCTGTGTCGGCCGTGAGACCCGCCCAAAGAGACTCCGGCGTACCGGATGGCAACGCCGGGCTGCGCTTCAACGTCGACGCGTGGAAAGGAATCACGACGCCGGGCAACATCGGCACCGCGGCGCTCCCGCTTTCGATTGGCCTTTCGGGCACCGTCCGCCAGTTCAAGGTCAACGCCTTCACCCCGCCCCCCACGCAGAATTCCAACAGCGCCACCGGGTGGGGCGTTTCCGCGGATGCGTTGATCCCCATCATTCCTGCGCGCGACGCGGGCGATCGCGGCAACCGCCTGACGCTGACGGGATCGTTCGTCGTGGGCAGCGGCATCGCCGATCTGCTGACGACCGGTGGGGGAGCTTCCTTCCCGACCCTGCTGAACCCCGCGCAGGCCAACCCGCCGCCGCTCTACCACGGCGACATCGATAATGGCCTCGTCTCGTTCGATCTCCAAGGCGTGCTTCACACCATCGACTGGCAAGCCTTCAAGGTCGGTATTCAATATTATCTTCCACCCACCGGACGCGTCATCTTGTCCGCCAATTTCACACAGTCCCACTCCAAGAACATGGGCAACCTCTTTCTGAAGGGCGGCAGGGAAATCGAGCTTTTGGGAAGGATTGCCGATACGTCTACTTACGCCGACGTGAACCTCTTTTGGGACGCGACCCCGGCCGTGCGGCTCGGCCTGTCTGGGCAGTACACGACGGTCAAGTACCTCAAGTACCAGCTCGACGAGAACGAGCCGCACAACTTCCGCGGCATGGCGCAAGCGCTGTATGCATTCTAGACGCGCTCGCGAGCCGAGAGTCCTCGGGGGGGCGTCTCCGCCCGGCGCGCGACATCGGCGCTAGTTGCTCGTGCGCGTGCCCCGAGGAGCGGCGCCGCGGCCGCCGCCATCGCGCATCAGTGGATGGCGGGCAACGAGCCGTCTTCGTTTCGCTTCAGCACTTTGGCCTCGGCGCCGGTGGTGGCGATCATCGTTTCGGGCGAACAGGAGAGACTGCAATAGTCGCCCTTTTCGTTGGTATGCACGGCGCAGTCGGTCAAGACGGGCGTCTCTAGGTTGTTGTTTCGCGTAAATCCGCAAGACGCGTTGTCGAAGGCCGCGGCGTGCGTGACAAGGTGAACGGCGCCGCCCTCGCCGGGCCCGACCGGTTTGCCGCCCAGCTTGAACCCGTTTCCGTCTCCCGCCGGATTGGTCCCGTTGATCGTCGTTCCGTTGAGAAACGCCCAACAGTCGTCAATGACGACCACGTCGTCGGCGGCGAAAAGATCCCACCCGTCGTCGGCGTTGTTCCAGGCGCGACAGCCGCGAAACACGTTGCCCGGACCGATGCGGAGCTTGGCCGCGAACCCGTCCGCGTTCTCGCCCGCTGTTTCCTGGTCGAGATTCTCGTACGAGTCGCAGTTGAGAACCAGATTGTGAGCGGCGTAGGCATTATCGGTAGCCATCGCGCTGTTGGCCGTGATTTGAAGGCCGGTGTCTCCGTTATTGTGAAGAATGACGTCTTCGATGATGTTGTGGGACCCGCTAATCGCAATTCCGTTGTCGGCAGCGTTTTGAATCTCGAGCCCCTTGATGTGCCAATAATTGCCCCTCACTTCGATGCCGCGCAGGGCACTGACGCCCCGCGGTAGCGACGCGTAGTCGAGTATGGGACGTGTTCCGGGCATCGCCCAAACGCGAATGGGATCGGTCTCGGTCCCACTCTTGGAAAAGACCATCGTCGTGCCGTAGTCGAGCGTGCCCGCCATGATCCAAAGCGTGGTGCCGGCTCGCGCCACGGCATGACCCCGGGTCAGCGTTTTGAACGGCAGGGCTTCGGTTCCCGGATTCGTATCGAGTCCGTCGGGAGCGATGTAGTACGCACCGGGCGCGACTGCGTCCGCACCGGCGTCGGGTCCGCCGTTCGTCGTTCCTCCAGTTCCGCCAAATGCTCCGGCGCCGCCGGCGCCACCCGTGGCGCTGCCACCGCCCGGACCGTCCCCTGCCGCGCCGCCGCTCGCACCGCTACCGCCGGTGCCCGCGGCCGTACTGCTCGGGGCCGCGTCGCTGCCGCCGCAGCCGGCAAGAACGGCCAATCCGGTGATCAGAATCTCTTTGAGCAACGGCACGAATTCTCCTTTTGCGTCGCGAGCCCCGAGGGCTGCCCTCTCGCAAAGCGGGCCGCGCCATGACCCGATTGACCCCGCGGGGATTTGGGCTCGCGTACGAGAGCGAGACCGTGTTCGAGTAATACGGGGCGCCCGGAAGTTCGATCACGGAAAGAACGTTCCCCCTCGAAACAGCAGGGCGCGAGCCTCGACCTCAGCGAGACTGGCGTTTGGCTCGCTTCACCGGCGGCGTGGATCCTTCGAGCTTTCGGGCCTTTTGGGTGACAAGGAGGTGCTGGTTCATCGCCTCGCGCGCGCGCTCGGGGTCGCGCGCGGCGATGGCGCGGTAAAGACGCCGATGCATCGCGAGCGACGGCCCGAGATCGCGAGCGCGCGCGACGGTCTGCCGCCGCTGGCGATAGAGGATGTTGGAGACCATCTCGACGAGCGCACCCAAGATGGGGTTGCTCGATGCGACCGCGATCGTCCGGTGAAAGTCGATGTCATGCACCAGGTACGCATGTGGATCGCGCATCGCAGCGGCCATGCCGGCGATCTCGGCGCGCATCTTGGTGAGGTGCGCAAGCGTGGCCCGCTCGGCGGCGAGCGCCGCGACGCCAACCTCGAGCTGCCTGCGCGCCTCGAACATCTCGTCGTCGGTGAATCCGTGCAAGCTGGCGAGAAGCGTGAGCGGACCCTCGCTGAGAACGGGAGGGCCCTCGGTGATGTACGTGCCCGACCCGTGACGGAACTGCAAAAGGCCCATGCCGCCAAGCGAATGGAGGGCTGCCCTGAGGCTCGGGCGGCTCATGCTGAAGCGCTGCGCGAGCTCGCGCTCGGCGGGGAGACGATCGCCGGGTTTCAGCTCTCCCGCCTCGATCATGCGCCGAATTCTGCCGAGCACGACCTCGGTCGTTGATCCGGCCTTGTATTGGCTGGCCTCAGCCGTTCGTGTGCGCATGCCGTGCCAATCGTCGACCGTTATAGCACTGCTCTGTCGGATTCAGGCTGCCAGATCGATCGCCCCTGCTCTGCGCCATCGACCCGGCCCAAGAAATCGTGATCGAAACGGCCCCTTCGATGAATCATCCCAACCAGCCATGACCCGGTGAACGCAAGGGCGACCACGCTGCCGGGCCCTGAGGCTGGAGTTCCACCGCGAGGATTCCACAACAGACGGAGGTGTCGGCGCGCCGTCGCTAACTCGCTTCGCACCGTGAAATCCCTCAATGGGGTTGGCTGCCGTACGCGTGTCTGAATAGGAAGGTTTTGACTCATGACGAACCGCTGTCGTCAATGCTTCGCCGCCGCCTGGTTGTGCGCTGCCTTTTTTGTGATTCTCTCGAGTTGCTCCTCCGAATCACCCCCCGTGCGCGGAAGCGGCGGCAGCGGTGGAGGCTCGGATGCCAGCGCCACGGGCGGTGCGACCACCGGGACGACCGGCGGGGCGGCGGGAGCAGGTGGAACGATCACGCCGGGCGGCTCCGGGGGCTCGGGGGGACTGCCGCCCGGTCCCGACAGTGGAAACGCTGATGGCGGTCGCAACTGCCTCATGAGCTGCGCCGTTACGGGAGGGCGTTACTGCGGCGACATTGGCGACAACTGCAGCGGAATACTGAAGTGCGGAGACTGCGCGGCGCTCGGCGCCGATTGGACCTGTGAGAAGAACGTCTGCGTCGGCGGGCCGACCTGTCAGCCGTTCACGTGCGATATACCGGCGCCCGATTCCGGCACGAGCGGCGCGCTGAAATACTGCGGCATCATCGGTGACGGGTGCGGGCGATCGCTCGATTGCAGCACGTGCGGCGCCGGCAAGATGTGCAAAAACAACCTTTGTATCGACAACAACTGCGTGCCGCTCACTTGCGACGCCATGGGCTTTCGCTTTTGCGGCGACATCGGGGACGGCTGCGGGGGCGTTCTCAATTGCGGCACTTGTCCCGCCGGCGGAACGTGCGGCGCGGCGCAAAACGCCAACGTGTGCGTACCGGCCAACTGCGTTCCCTTCGCGTGTGCGACAGCGGGCGGCGCTCAATACTGCGGCGTCATCGGTGACGGCTGCGGCGGCGTGAAGGACTGCGGTATGGCGTGTCCCGATGCCGGCGTGTGCCGCGCGGACCACTTGTGTCCCGGATCGGGGGGCGGGTGCACGGGAATTCAGTGCGACGCCGGAAAGGACGCGCAGGATTGCATGGCGATGGGCAAGCCAGCGACGTCGCTGAGCGGGACGGTCTACGACCCCGCCGGCAAGCTTCCGCTCTACAACGCCATTGTTTACATCGCCAACCGACTGCCGCTCGATCCCATCGTGTCCGGGGCCACCTGTGACCAGTGCGGTGCGACCGCTTCAGGGCAGCCGATTTCGACGGCGCTCACCGACGTCAACGGTCACTTCACACTCGACAAGGTTCCTACCGGTGCCGCCGTGCCGCTCGTGATCCAGGTCGGCAAATGGCGACGCCAAGTCACGGTGAACATCACCACCAAGTGCGCGGACAATGCCATCCCGGGGTCGGACTTGACGCACCTGCCGCGTAACAAGATGGAAGGTGACATCCCGAAGATCGCGGTGAGCACGGGAGGCTCCGACGCCCTCGAGTGTCTGCTGCGCCGCATCGGCATCGCCGACTCCGAGTTTACCAATGAGTCTGGAATGGGCCGCGTGCACATGTACGTCGGCGGCAAAGTGGGCACCGATGCCGACGGCCAAGGCGCGGATCAATTCAACGCCGCGCTCGGCGGTGCAACGTTCACGCATTCGACGACGCTCTGGAACGACGTGGCAAAGATGCAGCGCTACGACATGCTCATGCTCTCCTGCGAGGGCAGTCAGTACGCGGACACCAAGTCGCCGTACATCACCAACATGGTGAACTACATGAATCTCGGCGGTCGCGTGTTCGTCGACCACCTGCATTTCTACTGGCTGAACCACGGTCCCGACGAGATCCAGGGCACGGCCGAATACCTGGGCGTCGCAGCCGATCTGCCCATGCCCTCGACGGCGTTCATCGACACCGCGTTCCCCAAAGGAAACGCGCTAGCGGATTGGATGCAAACGGTTGGTGCGTCGACGATGCGCGGACAGTTCACCATCTACCAGGGGCAGCACTCCGTCGCTTCCGTCGTCACCCCGACGCAGCGCTGGATCTACGTGCCCATGAATCCGAACGAGGGCAACAAGCCCTCGATTCAATACATGACGTTCAACACGCCCGTGACTGCGCCCGAAGCGAATAAGTGTGGGCGCGTCGTGTTCACCGATCTGCACATCAACGCCAGCGTGCCCGATCCGAGCGGAACGCTCGGCGGAGATGACTCCGATCCCAAAGTTCCTTTCCCCGATGGCTGCAAGACCACGGGCATGTCGCCCCAGGCCAAAGCGCTCGAGTTCATGTTCTTCGATCTGTCGGCCTGCGTAGCGCCAGACACCTCGACGCCCAAGCCGCCCCCGCCACCGGGACCGACCGCACCGCCACCCCCCACCGTACCCCCCCCCACCACCCCTCCCCCGCCGCCGCCGCCGCCACCGCCACCGAAGTGAGAGGCGAGAGGCGCGACGGGGCCGGGGAGTTGCGGGGCGTGGCTCGTATTTAAAGGAGGTGCGAGCCACGCCCGGGGGGGGCCGGCCCCGAGCGCGTTTCGCTTTTGGGGGCCGCCCCCCCGCACCGGCTGCCCGATCGCGGCAATTACGCCGATTTCGAGGAGATCCCGCTTTGGCGTGAACGATGCTCTCTCTTCCGCTGCGCCGCCGCGCACACGCTCGGCGACGCTCCTCGGAGGAATGCATGAAACGCCACCGTTCGCCCTACATTCTCGTCGCTTCCGCCGGGGTGGCGGCCCTCGCCTTGTCGGCCGCCGCTTGCAGTAGCTCCGTCGAGAAGAGCAACGGAACGCTGGGGGGAGGCGTCGATGCGCTCGTCTTCGCCAAGCGCATGCACACCACGGTGGGCGACGACGGCAAAGTCGAAATCAACATCGGCGGCGGGACGAGCCAAGTCATCGACTACGGCCGCTCTGTGCCGGGAGGCGGCGTTTACATCCTGTCGCCCGCGCGGCAAGACGGAACGCTTACCCACCTGACCAAAAAATTCACGACCGCCGACATCGCCGGGCTCGATCTGTCTTTCGACGCTCAGGAAGTCGTCTATTCGATGAAGACATCGGGCGACGACCACTATCACGTCTATACGCAGCGTCTCGACGGCAGCGAGCCCAGCCAGCGGACGTTCGGCGAATCCGACGACATCAACCCCATCTACGCGCCCGGTGACCGCATCGTCTTCGTGACCAACGAGGCGTTCACGGAAATGGGAACGCGCGCCGACGAATACAACCACGGCCGCGTCGTGACCCAGCTCGCCACCATCACCCGCGACGGCGGCGACGCCGATCGCAAGCTCTGCTCGCAGAACCTGTCGCACACCGTCAACCCGTTCCTCCGCTATGACGGGTCCATCGGCTATTCGCGCTGGGAGCACCTCGGCGGCGTCAACGACGTGAAGCTCTTCCGCATGGCGCCGGACTGCACGCAGATGATTCACGTCGCGGGGCAGTTCGGAAAACCTTCCAACTCGCTGGTTCAGGTCACCGAGATTTCGCCCAACGTCATGGTGGGCATCGCCACCGACCGCGAGCGCACCATTCAGGCCGGATCGCTGGTGAGCATCGATTCGCGCTACTACCAAGGCACTACCGCCAACGAGAAGAAGCTCGACTCCGAGCATGTGAAGTACGAGCTCTTGACCCCCGCGGTTCCGACGGGCAGCGATCAGTCGCCGGTCGGGCGTTACCGCACGCCGCACGGCCTCCCCGATGGGCGACTCGTCGTCTCGTGGGCGGACGGCGTGGTCAACGACACGAACGAGCTCTCCGAGACGCCGCCCGATTTCGGAATCTATGTGTTCGACGCCAAAGGTAATGCCGACAAGCCGAACCTCCTCGTCTACAACGACAAGGACGCGTGGGAGCTTTACCCCATCCCCGTCGTGGCCCGTGCGGTACCGCCGGTCATCGGCTCGGTGCAGAACGTCGTCGACGCCACGCTGCCGGCGACCTTCGGTTCGCTCGATATCAAGCAGACCGATCTCGACGACGACAACGTGTCGACAGTGCAGCACTACGCCGCGATCGACAACAGCAATCAGCGGCTCCCCGAAGCCCTGCACGGCGCGGTCCGCGTGCGCGTCATCGAGGGCTTCTCCAGCGAAGCCGTACCCGGCGTCACGATGTTCGGTCTCACGATGGATGAAGGCGCCGCCGTGCTCGGCGAAGCTACCGTTTACGGCGACGGATCGTGGCTCGCGAACATCCCACCGTACGTCCCCGTCCACCTTCAGCCGGTCGATAAATTTGGTCTCTCGATTCGCAATCAGCGCCTTTGGGTGCAAGGCATGCCGGGCGAAAACCGGGTGTGCGGCGGATGCCACGAGAGCCGCACCGGCGACAACGATCTTGGCAACAACCAAAACGTGACGGTGGCCGCGGTGCAAGGCGCGCAAAACTTCGTCAAGCCAGTGGCCGAGCGCCAGGAGTACCCGTGGGACGGCGCCCCGACCGGCGTGGCCACGGTGCAATCGTTCCTCACGGCCAAGTGCGCGACTTGCCACAACGACACGCAAAACGGCAGCAAGCCGCAGACGTTCTACACCGTGTCGCGCACCGACATGACGACAGGCATGATGACGGAGTACCGCATCCCGTACCTCAGCTTCTCGAGCACGCCCATCCAGGTCTACTACGATCGCCAGGTCCATACCTGGGCGTCGTCGTACGTCTCTGTCTTCTATCCCGCCACGCTCGGGATGGAGATGGACGGGCTCACGATCGTGGGCGACATTCCCCCGCCGTGGGGCGTTCCCGAGTCGGCGCGCGAGAGCGTACTCATCGAGAAGCTCAACGTGAAGGCTGCCGACGGCACGTTCGCGTGGGACCCGGCGACCCATCCGTCGCACCCCGAGGACGTGGGCGTGACGATCAGCGACGAGGAGCGACAGATGCTGGTACGCGTCATGGACCTCGGCGGGCAATATTATGCGCGTAAGAACAGCAACTATCAGCCGTACAGCAGCGATCCTACGCTGAGGAACAAGTAGTCGGAGGCCGTCATGAAGAAACGAACGCTCTCGTATCTCCTTTTGGCAGGCCTCACGCTCGGCGCCGGGCTTGGCGCTTACCACGCCCAGGCGGAATCGCCCAAGCCGCCCACCCGCGGCGCCGCTACCGTCTACAAGGGCATCCGCGACGATCAGATCGAGCAAATCACGAGCCCTGCCCGCATCAAGGCCGTGGTCGCCAAAGCAGGTTCGCCGAGCGCCATCTGGCAGGCGCTCGAGCACGGCGAAAAGGTGGAATGCCTCGACTGCATCCCGGCCGTCGAAAAACTCCTCTATGACGGCAACGCGAAAAACCGCGAGATTGCGGCGTGGTGGCTGCGCCGGCGCATCTTCGGCGTCTTCGGCAAGGACGAGGTTTATTCGCGAACCGTCGATGCGCTGAAGACCAACCCCGACGCGGCGACGCGGGCCCGCGCGGCGGAGGCCATCGGTGAGTTCTTGGACGGTGCCGGTGTTCCGCATGTGGCGAGTAGTCTCGTCACGGATGCCGAACCGGTGGTCCGCGCGGCGGCCGCCCGCGCGCTCGATCGTCTGAACAACCCCGGGCCCAATGGCGAGCTCGCCAAGGCATTGGGCGACGGAGACGAAAACGTGCGCCTCAGCGCGCTGGGTGCTGCCATGCATGTGCACGGTTTCACCGACGTCGCGTCGGTCGCGCGCCTGGCGTACGACCCTTCGCCGGTCGTCCGTCGCCACGCGGCTGGCGCGCTCGGACACATGCGGGCGCGGGACTCGGTGACCGCGCTCATCGGGCTGACTTCCTCGGAGCAGGAGAGCGACGCGAGGACGCGCGCCTCGGCGGCGCACGCTCTCGGCCTGATTGGCGACGCGTCGGCCCGTGACGCACTCATGGCGGCAATGTCCGACCCCGACTCCTTCGTACGCGACGCCGCTCGCATCGCGCTCCGCCGTCTGTAGTAGCGACCTCCATCACTTCTGTCGCGGACCTGCGCGGGCGATCGCGTAGGCGCTGCCATACGTCAAGACCGAGGCAATAGAGCTATGATAGCGTTCGTCTGATGGGCGGAGGACGCGTAGAGGTACGGACTCGGTCCGCTACGGTAGTGTCGCTCTGTGCGACGCTCGTGTCGGCGTGCTCCGCCAAGGAGCCGAAGACGGAGACCTACTTCGACCGCACGATAAGCCCCATTCTCCAAAGCTCGTGCGTCAGCACCAACACCGGCGCCAATTGCCACATCACCCAGGAGCACGGGAATGCTCTCGGCAATCTGTCGCTCGCCAGCTATTCCGATCTCGTCAAGCGGCGCGATCTTCTCATCAACTATGGCCCCTACGGCCTTCCCAACATGCTGCTCAAGAGCGTCGACCCGTTCGACATCGTCTTGACTGCGTATGACGGGACGACGCTCACCGTACGAACCGACATCCGCCACGCCGGCGGCAAAACGCTCGGCCTGACGACGGCCGGCTTTCATACGCTGAAGGCGTGGATCGCCGGCGGCGCGAGCGCGAACAACGCCGCCAATCCGCCACCGGCGGCGGAGCGCGACGCCTGCTCGGACAGCGTTCCCACCGATCCCGCATTCGACCGCAACAACGATCCCGGCACCGACGACTACGAGCAATTCAAATCCAAGGTGCATCCCGTCCTCGGGCAGAGCTGTGCCGCCGGCAACTGCCATGGATCGGAGAGCAACTCCTTGCGCCTGGTATGCAGCGTCGGGACGACCGACGCCGACGTGCTCGCGCGATGGAACTACTTTGCCGCGGTGCGGTACCTCGCCACGCGACCCGGCGAGCTGGCGACCAGCGAAATTCTGCGGCGCCCGCTGGATCCCACCGCGGGAGGCTCGTACCACGAAGGCGGCGCCATTTTCCCGACTAGGGACGACCCCGGTTACACGGCGATCTTGGAGTGGGCCAACGCCCACGGACCCAATACCAACATTCCCACCAATCGCGGTTTCGATTTCTTCGCCAAGCGCGTGCAGCCGATGCTGGTCAAAAAGGGGTGCATGGCCATCGGCTGTCACTCGCCGGCCATGTTTCACGACTATCGATTGCGCGGCGGGAGCGGCGGCAACTTCAGTGTGCCGACCAGTGCCACCAACTACGAGCTCACGCGCGAGCAAATCGCGCTCGAAACGCCCGACCCCAGCGCGAGCCGACTCATCGCCAAGAATTTGCTGCGCGCCGACCAACAGCCGGGGGGGCGCGGCATCCTCCACCGCGGCGGCGCCCTCTTCGACGATTTTACCGGCTCGCTGGCGACGCCTCAGCTCTGCGACTTCCAAGCAGCGGAAACGGGGCCCCTCGACGATCAGCACGCCTACTGCGTCGTAACGCGCTGGATCCAGATCGAGCGCGAGGAGGCGCGCCTCACGCCGCTATCGGGCATGGTCTACGTGAAACGCCGTCCCCTCGCCCCTCCCGACGCACCGCAGGACTTCGCTGGTTACAGCGGATCGTCCGATCTTTGCTTCAGCGCCCTCACCACGGATGCGACCTCGGGTGCCATTTCCGGTGCGGGGGGCGCGTGTCGCAGTCTCATTGCCGGGTGCACGGGGCTCGCCACCCAATCCGCCGATATTCGACACCCGTCGGTGTCGTGGAAGGGGGACAAAATCGCCTTTGCTGCGCGCAGCAGTGAGAGTGAGCCTTGGGCGATCTGGACGGTCAATGTCGACGGCAACGACTGTCGGAAGGATGCATCGATCGCCGCGGTGCCCGCCTCGTCCGGCTGGACCGACAACGGCGCGCTCGTTCACAACTTCGATCCGGTTTTTGCGCCCGACGATCGCATCGTCTTCGTTTCCACGCGGGGCAATGTCATGAACACCGAGGCCTTCGACTATCACGGCCCCACCCGCACCCCCGCCGACCCATCGCGCTGGAACGCGAACCTCTACATCTTGGAACGCTCGGGGGCGGTGCGGCAGCTGACCTTCCTCTTGAACCAAGAGCTCTACCCCTCGATGATGTCCGACGGGCGACTCATCTTCAGCGCCGAAAAGCGCGCCCTCGGCTTTTACCAGCTGGCCGGTCGCCGCATCAATCTCGACGGTGGCGACTACCATCCGCTCTATGCACAGCGCGGCACCATCGGCTTTCAGCAAATGACCGAAGTCGTCGAGCTCGCCAACAAGAACCTAGCGGCCGTCTTCGGTGACCGCGGAGCTGCGCACGGAGCGGGCACGATCGGTATTATCAACCGGTCCATTGGACCCGATCAAGGGTCGAGTGATCCGGCGGACTACACCGTCGATCCCGGCGCCATCGGTTGGCCCGTCGACAACTTCTATCTGCATTCGCTGCACATGGTCGACCCGGCCGCCAGCGGCCACGTGGGCGTCTCCAGCAAGGGCGCGTACCGCAGCCCCGCTCCGCTACCGAATGGTCAGCTGCTCGTCAGCTACGCCGCCAATGCCACCGATCTCGGCAGCTTCACCGGCAACTTCGACATCTATTGGATGGACGCCATCAGCGGGCAAAAGGCGCAGCTCACGAGCGACGCCGCGACCGACGAGCTCTCCGCGGTGGCCGTGTACCAGCGCACCGATCGCGGCGTCTTCGCCTCCCGGCCCGACGAAGCCAATGCCCACACCCGCGTTTACACCGACGGCGAAGACGCGCAGCACCCCGCCAACGTCTCCGACATCACCATCCTCGATGCGCGCGTGCTCGGTGCCCTGCTTTTCCAGAACACGCGGAGCGGGCTCGCCAATCCGGAAACGCTGCGCAAAATGCCGGCCTTCACCTCGCTCGATGTTTACGAAGATTTGCCTCCCGCCCCCGGCGAGACGGACTTGTCGGCTCACACCGCGAGCGACGCTTTCGGTTCGCTGTATGCGCGCCGCCGGCTGCTTGGCTCGGTCCCTCTTCTCGCCGACGGCAGCGCCCGCGTGGTTTTGCCGGGGGGCGTCCCCGTCGTGCTACGCGGCAATTTCGAGCTCGGCGGCGGCGCGGCCGCACTCCGCTTTCAGCGCGAGGCCATGCAGTTTTACCCGGGCGAGTACGCGCATCAGTCCTTTCCGGCCCGCTTTTTCAACGGTTTCTGCGGCGGTTGCCACGGTTCGGTGAGCGGCGCCGAAGTCGACCTCTCCTTGCAACCCGACATTCTTACCCAGGCCTCTCGCGTCGAAGCGCGCCAGCCGGCCAACATCGCGACCCACCTCGAATTCCCCCCGTCGCAACGGGGCGCCGAAGTGGGGCCGGTCGAGTAGGATCACCCGCCGGCGGCGCCCTGCAGAGCAACATGAGGCGGCGCCTTGCCGCCCAGCTTTACCGCGCGAGGTAATCGAACAGCGTCTGGTCGAGCGATACCGTTTCGCCGTTGGTTTTCCAATCAATCGATCGCGGGCGAGCACCGGGCGGCGCAATCAGCTGCGGCACTTGGATGTAAGCGGGCGTCGGACTGTCGTCGCTGCTGTCGCCGACGCGATATTGGTGACCGCCCGGATGAAGATAATGAACGAAGTTCGCCGCATCGTCGCCGTAGGCGGTACGCGCGCGCCAGGCGTTCTCTTTCTCGACGACATAAGGCAAGGAGTAGCTCGAATAAGTGTAGTCCGTCTTGCCTGATTCGAGGACGACGTGGCGCGGCGCGGTCAACGCCAAGTAGTCGGACATCTCCACGAACTCCGTCGCATCACCGTGGGTCCATTTCCAACAAGGATGATTGCCGTGCAACGGCATGAGAGAGAGATCGGGGGGAGCGCCCGCGGGCACGACGGTAGTCACGCGCGGATCGAGCGCTCCCACGATCTCCGTGACTTCGGCGCCCATCGAGAGGCCGGTGACGATGATTCGGTTTGGGTTCCCCGACGGCCGAGTCAAGAGAAAGTCGATGGCCCGCATCGCGTCCCATACGCGCTCGCCGTCGTCCGACCAATCGCTGTCGAGCCCCGGCGCGGCGATGGAAGGGTGAGCGTGGTTGCCCGTCTCGGGGCTGTCGCCGTCGGCGGGGTCCCAGTAGATACCGCCGGTCTCGTTGAGAGGACGATGCGAGATGTCGAGCGCGAGCACGACGTATCCGCGGCGCGCGTAGGCGTCGCCGTACCAATAATAAGGATCGGACGCATCGAGCAGTAGCTGGGCGCTGCCGCCGTGACCGTTGACCGCGAGCACGAGACCGTATCCCCCCGCTGGTGGGGGCGTGGTCGGGACGGCCAAGAGCCCGTGCGAGCGCCGCACGATCGGCTCGGTGCCGTACGGATTGGGCAGCGTGTGTTCGAAAACGACGTCAGAAAGCCCGTATTCCGGGCTACGATTGACAGCGTCGTCGTCGCGATCGCTGCCGATGCGATCGGCAGGCGAGAGGGGGCGCTCGGCCACGGTGGCGACGGTGGCGAGAGGAGCGGGGTTTCCCGCCATCATCAAATGATAGAGGATGCGCCGTACGCGCTCTTGCCACGCAAGGCGCGACTCGCCTGTCCGGACGCGCAGTCCATAACTCAACACGTTGGCCCGCGTTCCGGCAAAGTTGGTCACCAGACCGGTGCGATCTTCGACCAACGTGCCGTCGATGTGTCGGCCCTTGACCGAGCCGGTGAAACGCTGGCGAGCGGTTCCATTGGGTAGGTCGAAAGCGATTTGCTCGCCGTCCCAATGGCGAACGACGATGGGCTGCGCGGGAAGCTCGCCGTCGCTGCCCTTGGCCGTCGTCGCCTTCACCTTGAGCTCGCCTTCGATGACGAGCGGGTCCGATTCATTGCGATCGAGGCGCAAACGAACGAAACGGCCGTCGTCGATGACGATGTCGAAAACGCGCGGCACGAGATCGGCGTCGAACGACTCTCGGCGCCATGCCATGAGATGGCCTGAGTTCGACGCCCAGTCGGCGGGTCCGCTTCGACCGCCGAGGGCGAACGCGTACCGACCCGTCATCGTTCCTTCGACCACGTCGACGGCGTAGAAAAACACCTTCCCCTCGTCTTCGACGCGAAAGCGCAGTTGGCCGTGCTCGGAGTCCCAAGTCACGTGGTCGATGAGCTGCGCCACATCGCGCGAACCTTCCGGCCGCAAGCTGCCGATGAGCTGCCCCGATTGCTGCTCGAGCAACAGTACGAGGCGCGTTCCGCCGCGGTTGACGAACCAATGCCCGACGACGCCGGAGGTATCGCCGATTTCGCCGCCGGGAGGCAAGGGAGGCGGCGTCGGCGCGACGACGATGCTCTTGCCGTTGATCCAATTGCGGTCGACCGTTCGAACCTTTGCGGGATCGAGACCGAGTCCGTCAGAAGGCGCGCTGGCCCCGCACCCGAGACCAAGAAAGATCGCGACGCCACCGAGCTGGCGCCATGACTTGATTAGGAAGAGATGTTGTAACCCCACACTGTCCATGGCGGATATTTACAGCAAAACTTGAGACCAACCGCTTAACACCCGCGCTAGCGTGGGCCCAGACCTCCGAATTTCGCGCGCAAGGCCCAGCCTCAGGGTGGGCGATGTAGGGATCGCCCCTGCCATGTCGTTCCCGACAAGGCCGGCAGACGTCAGCTAAGCGCCAATGGCGCGAGGACCTCTGCCCGGAATTGGCCAGCCGCTATTTCTTCCGAAGGAGCTGCAGCCCGGGACGCGCGGCGATTTCCACGTACTCGCCGCTAGCTAGCGCCTGCGTCGCGTATTGGCCGCCGCCGCCGGTCGGCGCAAAGAGAACGTAGTCAGCCGGGCCGATACCATCTCGCAGCGCGAGCACTTTGAGCCGACCTGAAACGTGCGGAAGCTCTTCCTCGCTAACGGCAAAGGGCGCGTCCTCGGGAATCATGGCCGCGAGCTCGCGCAAATCGCGATTTTTCTGCATGTCAGCAGCCGTCGGTCGGCTGAACGATACCTGGTAGAAACCGCCGCGTATGCTTCCCGTCGGCGGAAAGGCCCCCCACACTCGCGTCGAGAGAAACGTTCCGACGGCGAGTGCGACGAGAACCGATCGAAACGCGGCGCGACCCGCACTTCGATACGAGGCGAGGGCCACCGCGGCGGCGGTGAATACGTAAGGCGTGAAGTGACCCGAGTATTGAAAGGCGATGTCTATCGTTGGCCCGTAGCCGGTGGTGAGCAGCGTAAACAGCGCGCCCGGTACGAGCGCCGGAAGAAGGTACGTTCGCCGCAGTGGCAAGAGCGCGAGAGGCGCCGTGATCTGCAGAAAGTAGCGAAGCTTTTCGCCCGTAACGAGCGTGCGAAAAACGTAGGCCGGGTTGGTGACGAGCGTCTGCATCACGCCGCCGTACGAATGCGGCCCGCTGGGTTGAGGATAGAGATCTTTGTAGATATCCGAAAACCAACCGGTGCCGAACTTGGGCATGATCACGAAGCGGATGATCACGAAGTACGTCGTCGCCGCGAGCGCCATCACGAACCCCGCCTTCACGCGATGGCGCGCCAGCATCAGGTAGACGCCGAGAATCGCGATGCCGACGGAGATATCCTCGCGGCAGCTCAGCGCCAGGATGAAAGAGATCGTCAGCCACACCCAGCGCTTGGCATCGACGGCCCAGATCGTGAGAAGGACGAATGTTCCTGCCACGGGTTGGAAATGAAAATCGTACAGATTCGACCCGTGCATCGGCGGGTAGAGCAGATAGCAAATCGCCAGCGCGCACGCGGACCACGCCGGTAAGCGCCGCACCGCAAATAGATAAAGCGGTATCGCGCCGAGCCCGAGGATGGTCGATTGCAACCCGAGGAGCGTCTCCGCGTGCGGGTAAATAGCGTAGATGGGCAGCAGAAAGAAAACACCGAGATCGGCGTGGCTCGAAAACGAGCTCCAGTTGGTGAACACACCTGTCAGTGATGAGCAAACGAGCGGTCGCCCGTGCAGCGCATTCCAAAAGACGTTGTCGTACTGTCCGAGATCGAAGTTGTAAGTGCGAAAACGAAGGTGCGCGAAGACCGTGAAGGTCGTCATGTAAGCCGCGTAAAAGAGGGCAGCGAAGACGACGATCACCAGGGCGGCGCGGCTGCGACGCATTGCTTGGTGCGCCGTTCCGTTTCCGCTGACCTCATCGACGGCTTGCAGGCTTACGCGCAGAAGGCGCTCCAACAGGAGCGTGAATCCGGTGATCGCGAGCCCCGCCGTGAGCGGATCTTGTCCCACGTCTTTGGCGAGGATGGCCGGGATGAGGCCGGCGAGCATGAGCGGCGCCAAAATGAGCGACATGCGACGGAGCCGCGCCACCGCGCGAAACGAGCCGAGGCGCGCGTAGACCGCCGCCGCCGAGGCAGTGACCACGGCCGCCAACAGCATCGCCGCGATGAGCTGAACGCGCGGCGATCGCTCGAGCAGGTTGGCGCGCACGAAATCGGCAGTCGAATCGCTGACGATCTCCCAAACGCATAAGACAAGAGAGGCGGCGCACACCGCCAAAACAGTGATGGCCCGGAGCGCGGCGACCAAAGTGGCGGCACTCTAGCAGTTTCGTCCTGCTGGTCACCTCAAAGATGGGCGCCCTTCTCTCCCGACCGCACTTTCTCCGCAAAACGCTGGCTGCCAGGCGCCGCACTCGCAGCGTGGCCGAGGTCGGAAAAACCTACCAACCAAGCGGATCCAAGGCGCCTGTGGTAGAAACCGGCCATGCCGGCGCCGCTTGCAGACGTTGCGACGGGCGACCGCCCGGCGACGGCAGCGACCCCGCTCTGGCGCAGGATCCTTCCCTTCGTACTCGCGACGGCGCTCGTGGCCCTCGTCCTCATGAGGCTCGACATTGGACTTTTGGTGCGCCAACTGGGTCGCGCCAACTACCCCGGTCTCATCCTCTTCGCGACGGCGATCACATTTTCTCTCTTGCTGGCGGACACGTTCGCCACCGTCGGTATCTATCGGCGTACGGTTTGCCCCATTTCGTTTCGAGAGCTTTTCGTTTTGCGCGCTGCTTCCTACTTGCCTTCTTTGCTGAACCATCACGTGGGTCAGGCGTGGCTCACCTATTTCCTATCGAAGGTCTACCGCGCGCCGCTCTGGCGTGTCGCCGGGGCGACGCTCCTCACGTACGCGACGACTTTGGGATGCCTTTTGCTGTTTGGAGTTCTCGCCGTCCCCTTCAATTCCGAACGCATTCCCTGGCTCGTGCCCTTGCTGGCCGCGTCGACGGCTCTCGCCTTTTTGTATTTGGGAGCGATTGCCGCAAAGCCCCGCTTCATGCAGGCGTGGCAAGCGACGGCGCCGCTCGTCGAGGTGGGCGTGAAAGGACACCTCATCGCGTTCGTCTATCGCATTCCGCACATGGTGGTTCTGTTCGCGGGAAGCTGGCTCGTCTTCTGGTTTTTCGGCATTCGGATCCCGCTCGGTCACGCCCTCGCCACCGTTCCGCTCTTGATGCTCGTGGCGGCCCTCCCCATCACGCCGCAAGGAATGGGTACGCGCGATCTACTCTCCGTCGAGCTGTTTTCCCGGTATGCGGCGGGCACGCCCCAAGCGCAAAGCGCTGCCATCGTCGCCGCGACGCTGAGCTGGGCGTGTGCCCTCACCGTCGTTCAGCTCATCATTTCTTCGATTTTCATGCGAAAGGCGCGCCGTCTTCTGGGTGCGCCCTCCTGACGACGGCGCGCTAAGCGGCTCTGCCTTGCACGTCGCGAAGTAACGAGGGCCAGCTACGGGGCGGCTGGAACGACCGGTCGGGGCTCGGCCCATCGACGCTGCGCACGATTTCGCCGACACGGGTCGTCGGCAAAAGGCCGGCACCGAGAGCACGCATGATCTGCGGGATTTTTTGGGGCGAAAATCCCATGCAGCGCGCCGCCTCGTAGTCGACCAACGCCGGATCGAATCCGCCCACCAGAAGGCCTGCCGAAACCGGAGTTGCTCCGAGCGGGCCCTCACCCTCGCCCCCCACGATACCGTCGACGATGGTGAAGTATCGTCGCTGGGGCAGGCTGGACATTTTTCCGTCGCGCTGGGCGTAAAAAAGGACGAGGTTCAAATCGAGAATGGTGCGCCAGAGCGTGTCGTTTCCCTCCCAGCCCCCGTCGATGACCTTGGGCGGCCCGCCGAGGCGCGGCGCGCGCGCGATGAGCGAATGGTCGCCGGGCAACGGCAACCGACTGAGGCGGTTCTCGAGCCTCTCGGCCAAATGCTGAGGGCGATCGAATTCGTCGCCGCCACGGCTCGGATCGCCGTTGGTGAAATGGGGCAGCCAATACTTTTCGCTCGAGAGACCGATGACGCTCTTCAGTGACAAGGTGACGCCGGTTTTTTTGTGCGTCTTCATCTTGGGAACGTTGATGACGACGTCGGCCTCGAGGACGGTGTTGGGAATGCCGTACTCATGACGGCCACGCGCGTGGTGCGCGACCGGCGTATGGCGATGACTGCGGTGAAAGGCGAGCTCTCGATCGGGTACCGACCGCCCTGCGAAGAACGATCGCTCGCCCACGTCGACGGAGCGGTAGCTCTGCGGATCGCCGGGAAGCTTCGTTCGCACGAGAAGGCCCAGATTCCACGATCGACCGAAGCGACGCACATCGTCGAGCGCCATCACCGGCGCTACGCGGAAGTAGCGCATGTCCAAAAACGACAAATTCGAATGGCGACGTCGCAGGTCCGCAATCACATGTTCGATCCCGAGCGGGCCCACGATCTTTTCGATCTCGCATCCTTCGACCGGGGTATCGACGACGGTGACTTTTCCCGTCGGTCCTGCAGCCTTCAAGGCGTACTCGAGGATTGGACGCAAGAGCGAGCCATGCGTCGACGAAGCTTCCAACTTTTCGCCGACGATCTTCTCGTTGAGGTTCTTCGACGAGACCAGGTTCGGCTTGACGATGACGCGATCGCCGCGCGCGATGACGTCACCGAGGGGATTCCATTCGGGGCTGCCCGAGCGACCATCGTCGAGACGGAGACTCGCGAAAAGCGCTTCGACGGCTTCGTAGACTGGATTGGGCGGCGCGAATGGCGACGCTTTGAAGTGGGCGAGACCGGGGCGATGAATGATCGCCACCCGACATCCGAGATCGCCGCTGACTGCTGCCCCTTCTCGCCCCACGCTCGTCAATTGACCTCCATCCGCAGGGGGGCATTCTTCTGGAAATCGACGCCGAGCTTGGAGACGCTCGCCAACCGTTTGCCAGTGCGCCCCATCTCGACGTTCTCCACGAACTCGACCTTAATCTCCATATCGTCGCCGAGATGCCGACGAAAGGTCGCCAGCACTTCCTCGAGAACATCGTCGGAGTATCGTCCGCCCTTGACGACGTGGAACGTCATCGCATTGTGCCGATCCTGAATGACCTGGAATCGCTGGATGGCGTGGTCGAACTCCTTCAAATAGTGCGAGAAGAAGGCGCCCGGCAGGTAGCGACCGTCGGTGCCCTGAATGATCGACTGCACGCGACCTTCGATGTTGCCGACGAGCGGCATACCGCGGCCGCACGGACATTCGCGCTGCGGATCGGTGGCTTCGCCGAGATCGCCAATGCGGTAGCGAATGAAGGGTAGGCAGAAGTTGTTGAGATCGGTGATGACGATCTCACCCGTTTCGCCCGGCGCCGCCGGGCGACCGTCGCGCAGGATTTCGACCAGGTAGCCTTCGGCGACTACGTGGTGCCCCGCATGCGCCTCGCATTCGTAAGCGATGCCGCTGAACTCGCGCGCCCCGTACTTGTCGAAGACTTTGCAACCGAACGCCTCTTCGATGAGTTGCCGGCTCGAGCCGGGCAACGTCTGCGCGCTCGACATGAGCGCCTTCGGTCGAACATCGAGATGACCGCGACTCTTCAGATAGTGCGCCAAGAAGTCGAGCGCCTCTGCATAGCCATCCATCAATACGGGCTGCCATTCGGCGATCTCGCGCACCATGGCCTCGAGCTTTTTGTCGCTCATCTCGAAAACGGGAATGAATTTACGCCGGCAGAAAGCGGCGTCGATCCGCTCCATCACCACTTGGCGTTTGCTCATTCCCAGCGTTTGATGCCAGAGCCGGACACACGGATCGCCGAACTCGTAGCCGGTCCACTCCTGGGCGCGAAGCGTCGCGGCCCAGCGGAATTCGAGCTGCGCGCGGTCGGCGTAGCAGATGAACGGCTCACCCGTCGATCCGCTGGTGGAGATCTTGAGCATCTCGCTCTTTTTGCTGACTTGACTGAGGATGTCGAAATAGAGGTGCTTTCGCACATCGGCTTTCGTCAAAAAAGGAAGCTTGTGCAGATCGGCCTGACCGCGCACGTCCTCCGGGCGGATTTTCTCTTCCTGCATCCGCGCGCGATAGTAGGGGACGTTACGGTAGGCGTGACGAATGAGGCGGCGCAGCTTCTCGTCCTGCAGCTCGCGCATCTGATCGACCTTGAGCCATTGCGTCTTGCGGAGCGCCTCGTAGTGCCGCTCGACGTCGCGCGTGATCATCCAGTGCGTCTCGTCGAAGACGGACAGGTACGACTTCCACCGTAGCTCGTTGATGGGCGAACGAGGCTTGCTGCGATCGACCGTGGAATGGCGCGTCAGAAAATGCTCGGCCACCGGAGTCGGGCGCTTTTTGATGCGGTACTCCCAGGCGGCTTTGCCGAGATCGATGAACGACCGGGCCGAGGCGCGATAGGGGACGTTCTCGAGAAAGCTCTTGCCTTGTCTGCGGTTCTCGAAGAGCGTTTCGATTTCTTTGTACGAATAGCCCTTGGCCCGCGCCGCAACCATCACGAACGATTGCCAATAGTAGTAGCTGCCGCGATAGGTCAGAAGGTCTTCGAACACCTCCTTGGCGCACATCACGAAGCCACTCTTGTTGTCGTGCAGATCCATGCCGAACGTCTTGTTCAGCAAAACGTTCAGCCCGCGGCTGAAGTAGTAACGGGAATCGCGCTCCCTGCCGACCGAGCTGCGCCAGCCCTGCACGATATCGACGCTGTGGTCGAGCAGCTCGCGATGGAGCCGCAAGAGATCTTCCGGTTGGTACTGGAGGTCGGCGTCGATGATGGCGACGATGGGCGCGCGGGCGGCGCTGGTGCCCGTCTTCCAAGCTTGGGCGATGCCCTGATTGGTGACGTGGTACCTGCCCACCACGCGCTCTGGAAATTCCTGTTCGAGCTTTTCGATAGCGGCACGCGTGCCGTCGCGACTGCCGTCGTCGACGAGAATGAGCTCGCCCTCGAGCTTGCCGTGCTCGAAGGTGGCAAGGACGCGCCGCGCGAGCTCGCGGACGTTCAATTCTTCTTCGAAACAAGGCGCAATGACTGAAAGATCGGGCGTATTCATAGAACGCGGGAAGCATAGCGCAGCAGATGCGCAGTGCAGCATGTTTTGGCCGTCTGGCGTGCGCGCCACGCCCTCGCCCGCTGCGGTGTCGTGTCTACGCCGAATC
>DATHEQ010000156.1:0-12699 GCA_035318505.1 Polyangiaceae bacterium
TGCCCCACCGCTTCCCGTTCGTGATGGTCGATCGAGTGACCCATGTCGTCCCCAAGGTGAGCATCGATGGCCACAAATGCGTGGCCATCAACGAGCCTTGGTTTCAGGGTCACTTTCCACGACGCCCGATCATGCCCGGCGTTTTGATTTTAGAAGCACTGGCGCAAATCGGCGGCATTCTCGCGTACGTCTCCGACCCCTTCGATGCGGAAACGAGCCTCATGTATTTCCTCGGCATCGACAAGGCCAAGTTGCGCCACCCCGTCGTCCCCGGCGATCGGCTGGACCTGCACGTCGAGGTGATGCACCACCGCTCCAACGTGTGGAAGCTGCGCGGCGAAGCGAGCGTAGATGGCACCCTCTGCGCGCAGGGCGAGCTGCTCGCCTCCATCGTCGATCGGGCGCCGTGATCGACGTTCACCCGACGGCCGTCGTAAGCCTGCGCGCCCAGCTCGCCGACGGCGTCGTCGTGGGGCCGCTCGCCGTCGTCGGCGACGACGTCGAGCTGGGAGCGGGTTGCAAGCTGCTCGGGTCATGTACGGTGCTCGGTCCGACGCGCATGGGCGAGTCCAACATCGTCCACGCCTACACCGTGCTCGGCGGCGATCCGCAAGATCGCACCCACGCCGGAGAGGCGACACGGCTCGAGATCGGTGCCCGCAACGTCTTTCGCGAGCAAGTGACCGTGCATCGCGGCACCGCCAAAGATCGCGGCACGACGCTCATCGGAAGCGACGGGCTCTTCATGGCCGGCGCCCACATCGCGCACGATGTCATCATCGGCGATGGCGTGACCCTCGCCAACGCGACTCTCCTCGGAGGACACGTCGTTGTCGGCGATCGCGTGACGACCGGAGGGCGCGTGGCCATCGCGCCGTTCGTGCGCATCGGCGAGGGGGCCTTCATCGCCGCGGGAGCCATGGTCGAAATCGACGTCCCGCCTTTCGTCATCGTGGCCGGCGATCGCGCCCGCATACGCGCGCTGAACCGTGTGGGGCTCTGCCGGCAAGGCGTGCCCGACGGTTCGCGCCGCGCCCTCGCCGCCGCTTTTCGGACCATCTTCGCCAAGGCCGCACTGCGTAGCGAATCGATCCGCGCCGTGCCCGAGCACGTCGCGCGCGACCCTTACGTGCAGAAGTTGGTGGACTTTCTGCAGCCGAGTGAAGCCAAAGGCTGAGCCGGCGAGCGCGCGCGTTCGGTACTAATGTTTTCCGCTCAGCGAGTCGAACGCATCGGAAAATTCGTCTGATTGGCCTACGGCGCGCTCGCGTGACGGACGGTGCCCGATTCCCTGTACGGTGCGAATGCGTTCGGCGACGGGGCCGCGCAGGTCTTCATGATCGGGTGCACGGTGCGCGACTTTGCGGAAGTAGTAGAGCGACTCGGTGGCGTTGCCCTTCGCCTCGTATGCGTCGCCGAGCTCGTAATAGAGGCTGAGCTCCTGCTCGGGCGTCTTGTGCTCGGCGTGCAAGCCCTTGATGAACGCTTCGATAGCCACCCCCACGTCGCCTCGCTGGCGATGGATCATTCCGATCATCGACTGGCACACACACTCTCGACTGGGATCGCGCGCGGCGAGCTCGAATTCGTCGATGGCGTCTTTGATGAGGTCCATCTCGCGATAAGCAAGCCCGAGATCGTAGTGCGTCGCGCTGTCCGTCTCCGAGACCTGCGCTCTCACCCCGGCCTTGAATTTGGCGAACACCTCTTCGACGTCGATCTGATCACCGGCTTGCAGCACTTCCGGCTGGGTCGCGCCCATGGCGTCGAGCGCGTCGAGCGCGTCGAGCGACGCGGCGATATCGAAGGCGCGATCCTCCGGCTCTTCCGGCGCGGCTTCGGGCCGTTCGCGTGTCCCGCTCGAGCTGGCACGCTCGGCGATCGCTTGCTCGAGCTCTTCCATCCGCTCGACGAGGAGCGGATGGTCGGGCAGCCGTCGCAGGTGTTCCTCGAGAATGGCGCGCGCGTCATCGAAAAGACCGCGCGATAGGAAAAACTCCGCCTCTTCGAGGGCGTCCTCGACGACTTCGCTGCTGCCAGCGCCGCCCTTTTTGGGCGCAGCGGCCGCCTGGGCGAGACTCTCGTGCTGCGGGGCCGCCGCAGCCACCGCCGCGATGATGTCGCTCTCATCGTCTTCGATGGGAAAGCGCGGGAGGGAACCTTCCGATGCCGACTCGAAGGAGCCGATGCTGTCGTAATCGGCCATCGCCGCAGCCGCGACGGCGTCTTCCGCTTCCTCTGCCTCTTCCTCTGCTTTTTCTTCGATGGCGGCCATCGAACCGCTCGGACGCTCGCCGCTCTCGCTGCCTTGCTCCGACTCTTCGAGAGCCGCAAGCTCGGCAGCCTCGAGCGTCGAGTACTCGGCGGTGGGCAGCTCGTATCCGAGATCGAGCAGCACCTGACGCGCCGGACCATGGCTTGGCACGAAGCTCAGCACGGTGCTGAGCTCTTCGGCGGCTGTCGCCGTGTCACCATCCTCGATGAGAATGCCGGCGATCGCCACCATCTGGTCGGCGGTGCGCGGAAGGTCTCCCCCTTCGTAAAGCACGTCGCGCAGCTTGCGCCGCAGCAGAATGGACCGTGGCTGCGCTTCGATACCCTGCTCGAGGCGGGTGATCGCTTTGTCCTGCAGTCCGAGCTTCAAGTACGACTCGGCGTCGGAGAGGATCCGGCGCGGGTGCAGCGAGGGGTCGATGTTCTCGTCCAGCTCGCCCGAGCTGGCCGGCGCTTCGCTGACCTCGACCTCGGGCGCCGAAAATGCCGCCCCGCGTGCGTCGGCGGCACGACCGGCTACCGTCCGCGCGTTTCCAACGGGCGCGCGCGAGCTATTGACCGGCGCGCGCGACGAGGCGGCGGGCCGGGAAAGCTCGCCGCGATCGAGCTCGATGTCGTCGGCGGAAAGCTCTTCGATCTCGGTGTCGGCGATCGAGGGAGCGGGTTCGCTCACCGACGGCGCGACGGCTGCCACGGGGATGCTCGACGCGCTCTTGCCAGGCGGTGAGCTCGCCAGCCGCTGCACTTGCTCGTCGTTGGGGGCGACCTGCAAGAGTTTGTTCACCGTCTCGCGCCAGACGGGAATGTTGCTCTGCTCTTTGGCGGTGCGCGCCAACTCCTTCTGCACCTCGATCGATTTCACCGGCTGCCCGATGATGACGAACGCGCGCGACAAGAGCGCCAAGGTCTCGAGGCTCTTGGGATCGGCTTGAAAACAGATCTGAAGCTTGGCGAGCGCAAGCATGCCGTCGTTGGGCTTGCCCCGGTCCAGATAAATCTCCGCGGCGCGGCGCGCGTAGATCGCCTCGGGCCGATGGTGGAGCAGACGCTCGAACACCTTGAGCGCGTCGTCGTGACGGTTGGCCTTCATCAGCATCTGCGCGGCGATGCTGAAATGCCGAATGGCGTCGTCGACGCTCTTCACCCGCGAGTACGCCTCGGCCAAGCGCAGATGAGCGAGCGGGCTGAATTCGTCGAGTTCGACCAGCTTGCGGAAGAACTCGAGCGCCTCGCCGTCGTGGCCCGTGCGCTGCAGCTGGGTGGCGATCTCGTCGTAGGCGGCGAGCGCGTCGTTGGTGATGCCGAGCTGCTCGTAGAGCTGGGCCAACTGGAGCGTGATGTGGCCGTAGCGCTCGGCGATCTGCGGGACTTCGCGCTGGATGATCTCGCGAATCTGCTTGTAGACGGCGATGGCCTTGAGGGCGAACCCTTGCGCCGCGTAGTACTTGCCGACACGGTCGTACGTGGCGACGGCATCGGCGTGCGCCTCCATCTTCGATTGGAGGTCACCGATCTTCAGCAGAGTCCGGGCGTCGTCCGGATCCTGCTGGATGATCTTCTGGTATTCCGCGACCGCCTTGTCGTATCTTTTTTTCTGGATGAAACCCTGGGCGGCCAGGAGCACCTTCTCACGGTCGATCGCCACTTCGCTCTGAGACTCCGTCGTTGCGTGGATTACGTTCTGGTTCCGATGCCGCCTGACATCCGGAACAAGTACCGTAAATCTACGGGATTTTAGCGTGATCGGTCAAGGTAAGCCACGAAGTCGGCCTCTGGTTTTCGCGCGGCGATTCGAGCGTCGATGCGCTTTTCGTGCACGTATTGACGAAGCGGGTGCACGAGCGAAAGAGGTAAACGACCGAATCTCGACTCTAACACATGGACTTGATACTTCGACTCTCGCCCAAACTGAAGCACCTTGAGCGCGCAGATGCGCTCCTAGCGGCATTGTGGGTGCAGGTATGACACGCGAGAGGCACGCGCGGTAGACCGCCCGCCGGCCTTCTTTCGGCCGATCTCGACTGCGATGAGCGGCGGCGGCGCGCAACGTCGTCGATGACGCGGAGCGGCGGTTGACGCGGCAAAGCGGCCGCTTCACTTTGGTTCGAATGACGACCAGCGAAAAATACCGAGCCCCTTTTGCTTCCGGCGGTCCTGCCGGCATCGACGCTGAAATATGCGCGCGGCTCCTCTCCGTGGCGCTCGCACGTGGCGGCGACTACGCGGATCTGTTCTTCGAATACCGCGCCGGCGGCGCGCTCGTCTTCGACGAGGGCATTTTGAAAACGGCCTCGCGCGGCGTCTCGCTGGGCCTCGGCGTGCGGGTGCAACGCGGCGACGCCACCGGTTACGCGTACGTCGAGGATCTCGAGTGGGAAGCCATGAAGCGAGCCGCCGAGACGGCATCGCAGATCGCCTCGTCGGGGGGCGGCAAGCTCGAAGTCAAGCTGCGCGAATGCGGCGCAGCGAGCCGTTACGAGCTCCCTGCTTTGTCGATCGACACTTCGGGTGTCACCAAGCGCGACCTGCTCGAGCGCGCCAGTCGCGCCGCCCACGGGCACGACCCGTCCATCATCAAAGCCGAGGCGAGTTTCGCCGAAGAGATACGGGAAGTCCTGCTCGCCACGAGCGACGGCCGGATCATCCGCGATCGGCAGCCGCTCTTTCGGTTCGGGGTGCGCGCCATCGCTGAGCGCGCCGGGCGGCGCCAAGAAGGTTCGAGCGGCGGTGGCGGGCGCATGACGCTCGGCTACTTCGACGACAAAGGGCCGGAGTGGCACGCCGCCGAAGCGGCGCGCCAGGCGGTGATCATGCTCGATGCGCGGGAGGCCCCCGCCGGTCAGCTGGAAGTCGTGCTCGCGCCTGGCGACAGCGGCATCCTGCTACACGAAGCCGTAGGGCACGGGCTCGAAGCGGATTTCAACCGCAAAGGGACGAGCAACTACAGCGGCAAGATCGGCCAATCGGTGGCGAGCCCGCTTTGCACCGTCGTCGATGACGCGACGTTGCTGCAGAGCCGCGGCACCATCAATGTCGACGACGAGGGGAACGAGCCCGCACGCAGCGTCCTCATCGAGAACGGTATTCTCAAGGGGTACATGCATGATCGGCTGAGCGCGAAGCACTTCAAGCTCGAGCCTACCGGCAATGGCCGGCGCGAAAGTTTTGCCTGCCATCCCATGCCGCGGATGACCAATACCATTCTATTGGCCGGTAAAGACGATCCCGAGGATATCGTGAAAAGCGTCAAATACGGCGTTTTTGCCAAGAAGTTTGGCGGCGGCCAAGTCGATATCTCCAATGGTGATTTCGTCTTCTCGCTCACCGAAAGCTATCTCATCGAAGATGGCCGAATTACGGCTCCCTTGAAAGGGGTCAACCTCATCGGAAACGGTCCCGAAACGCTGCGTGATGTAGTCATGCTGGGTCATGATGTCGGCGTCTCGGACGGTATTTGGACTTGCGGCAAAGACGGTCAGAGCGTTCCCGTCGGCGTCGGGTGCCCCACGGTCAAGATCTCCAAGATCACGGTGGGGGGAACGCAGATTGGGTGAGAGGGGGCGGCGGGGGGGTGCATCGCCGTCCGTGAGCGGAGCTCGAGTGGGCGGAACGCGGAGAGGATAATCGCGTGTCCGCTCCTTCGTTCATCGCCGTGGTCGGACACGGTCCCGAAATCGACAGGGAAGCGGGCGCCGCGAACATCCTGCGCAGTCTCGGCTCGGAGGTGCGCACCCTCGACCTCTGGGACGACCCGGTCGATCTGTTTCGCGAGACGGATTCGGACGAGGTGCGCCCGCGCGCCATCGTCGTCGAGGCGGCAGACCGGCCCGATCTTGCGGCGGCTGCTCTGCGGTCGATCAAGCGGCAGGTCGGTTTCGATGGCGTCGGGGCCCTCATCGCTCTGACGACCGCACAAGTGTCGCGCCTCGAGCCCTCGGCGGGGTTCGACGATTTCGTGCTCATGCCGTACGTGCCGGCTGAGCTCTACGCGCGCATTCGCGCGCTCGAATGGCGGCGCAGCGAGTTTGCAACCGAGGAAAGGCTCAAAGTCGGCGACATCGTCGTCGACAAGGCGGCCCGCGAGGTGATGGCCAAAGGCCGGCCCGTCATGCTCACCGCCAAGGAGTTTGCCCTGCTCGCGTTCCTCTGCGAGCGGCGCGGAAAAGCGCTCTCGCGCGATCAGCTTCTTTCGAAGGTCTGGGGTGCGCGCTACGAAGGGGGGCCGCGCACGGTGGACATCCATGTGCGAAGGTTGCGGGCCAAGCTCGGGGAGGAGTTTCCGCTCGAGACACTTCGCGGCGCGGGGTACAAGCTGCGGGCACCGAGCGAGCTGGAAGGGGAGACGCCGCGCAAAAAGCGGTGAGTGCGGGCGAGCATTTCTCTCGAAGCGTCGCGGCGCGCGGAGTAAAGCAGGCCGTTCAATCATGCCGCGACCCGTCATTGCCATCTCCATCGGCTGCCCGTCGGGGATAGGGCCCGAGGTGGCGGTCGAAGCGGCCGCGAAAGCGCGCGACGCCGCCATCGTTCTCGTCGGGGATCGGGCGGTCATCGAACGCGCAGCCACCATCGTTGGCGTCGCCCAAAAGCGCCTCGTCGATGTCGACGCGCGGTCGATAGCCAAGCTCGCGGCGCAAAAGGGAGCGCCCGTCATCGGATGTTTCGCGCCTTCGGTCGCGCTGGCGCTCGCGCGAGCCCCTTTCGGCAAGCCGACCCGGGAAGCGGGCGGCGCGCAGCTCGCGTGGATCGACCAAGCGATGGACCTCGTCGTTTCAGGCGCTGCGCGCGCGCTCGTCACCGGTCCAGTGTCGAAGAGCGCGATTGCGTCGTCGAGCCGCGCGGCCCGAGGATTTCGCGGACACACCGAACATCTCGCCGCGCGCTGCGGCGCGGGCGAAGTCGTCATGGCCTTTTGGGCCAAAGAGCTCACCATCGCTCTCGTCACGACCCATCTGCCCATTCTGCGGGTCGCGCCGGCGTTGACCGCGAAAAGCGTAGGCGCCGCGGTGTTCTTCACGGCCGATCTCGCGGCGCGGCTCGGCCAGAAAAAGCCGCGCATCGTCGTGACGGGGCTCAATCCGCACGCCGGAGAGGACGGCCTTCTCGGAAGCGAGGAGCCGCAGCGCATCACCCCCGGGATCGAGCTCGGGCGCAGGCGGCTGGCGCGAGCGCGCATCGGCGCGGTCATCACCGGACCGATCGGCGCCGAAACGGCCATTCGTCACGCGCACGCCGGGCGCTACCACGCGGTCGTGGCGATGTACCACGATCAAGCGACGATCCCCATGAAGCTCGTCGGCTTCGGCGAAGCAGTCAACGTCAGTTTGGGACTGCCCATCATTCGAACCAGCGTCGACCACGGTACCGGGTACGACATTGCGGGACAGGGGCGCGCCGACGCGCGGGGGATGAAAGCGGCGATCGATCTCGCTGTGCGCTTGGCTGCGCAGAAGCGCGCGAAGTAGCCGTTTCAGGACGTCGCTGTTTCGAGCAGCAGCGTCACCGGGCCGTCATTGTCGACGAGCACCCTCATGTCGGCGCGAAAGCGACCCGTCTCGACCGGTGAGTGCCGTGCGCGAGCGAGCGCCACGACGTGATCATAGAGACGCTCCGCTTCGGCGGGCGCCATGGCACGATCGAAACCGGGGCGTCGACCGCGGCTCGTATCGCCGTAGAGCGTGAATTGACTGACGATGAGAAGTCCGCCCGCTACCTCGGCGATAGCGCGATTCATTTTGCGCTGCTCGTCTTCGAAAACGCGAAGCTCGATGATCTTGTCGACCAGATAGCGCGCCTCGCCTTCGCCGTCCCCCTTGCCGATGCCGAGGAATGCGACGAGACCGCGGTCGATGCGGCCCACCACCTCGCCGGCTACTTCGACGCGCGCCGCGGTGACACGCTGAACGACGGCGCGCATCACAGACGAAGCGATTGAGCGAGCTTGCTCGTGATCGCAAAGTATTCTTTTCGCCCGTAAGGCTCGTTCAGGATGTGAAAATCCTTGTGCGATAGTCCGGCGCAACCGAAACAGTACGAGCAATCGGAGAGCCCCACGCATTTGACGAGGTAGTTGCCTGCCGTGCAGCGTTCGCTGGCGACGCAGTGGCTACATCCGAGGCAGGACGTGCAGCCGCGGCTGTGGGCGCAATCGGTGCAGTTCGAGCATGCCGTGCAGTAGTGGCAGCGCGTGAGGCTCTTCGAGTCGCGGCAGAAGGTGCAAAGCAGGCACTTCTCGCAGCCGACGCATTCGATGGAGTGGGCATTTTCGACGGAGACGGCTTGGGCGCGCATGAGCTCGCGCAGGCGGTTTTCGAATTCCGACGGGGTCATGGCGGGCTCGGAGCTACCACAGCCGAGCCCGGATCGCAGGAAATTGGTCCACGAGCCGCTCCGCATGAGAAGGGAAGGCTCGGGCACCAAACGGGCTCGGGTGGTTGGAGGAACGACCATGAGTTACGGATGGGAGAAACAGACGCCAACGCCGTGGTCCGGTGGCGGTAACGGGCGGCTCGGACGCGTGTGGCACGCGGCGGCGATGGCGATCACCCTTTTGGCGACGCCAGCCGTCGTAGCGGCGCCGGCGGCCGCGTCCGACGCAACGTCGCAACGGTCATCGGAAGCGAACGCACCGCGACCACGCCGTCGCAGCGGATCGCCGCCCGAGCAGCCGCGGGTCGAATCCGCCGGATCGCGTCGCAAGCCGGGCGTCAGCGGTGAAGTCGAAGGGGGAACGGGTCCTGCACGCGCGCTTCAGCGCGCCGCGAAGGTGCCCACCGCGGCGGGGCCGAATGCTGCCCCCAAGCCGCCCTGTGCACGGGATGCCGTGCAGTTCGAGCGTGGCTTCGGAGGCGACGCGCAACCGATCGTCCTCACCCGTTGCGACGGACGCGCCATGTCCGTCGCGGTCGAGCAGCTGTCCATCCTGGTTCGTCCCATGAACATCGCGAGGCCGAGCGCGCTGGCGTCGCGGATCCGGCGTGCGGCGCACCGCGAGTGGCTGCCTGGTGTGAAACGCATTCACGAGGGACTCGTGATCCGGCTGCAAAGTATCGTCGATCACTTTCAGGCGCGAAAGATCACGCTGGTTTCAGGATACCGGCCGACGAGTCTGGGAAGCTTTCATCAATCCGCGCGCGCGCTCGACCTGCACGTGGAAGGTGTCGCCAACGAGAAGCTCGTGGCGTTTTGCCGGACGCTTCCCGACACGGGGTGCGGCTACTATCCGAACAGCTCGTTCGTGCACCTCGACGTGCGCCCCGCGGGCACGGGGCACGTCTATTGGATCGACGCCTCGGGCCCGGGCGAGCCGGCGCGGTACGTCGCCACTTGGCCACCGAAGGACTCGTCGATCGCGACGAGCGGCATCGCCCCGCCCGATCCGGCGGCGCCGCTCGACGAACAAACGCACGCGGGCGCTCTTCGCCCGCCGCTCGGCGGAAACGACACGAAGATCGACGCGCGCACGACCGCGCCTTGGTGGGGCGGCGAGAGCACCGAAAGCGCGTTCTCACCTTAAGCGCGCCCAGGGGCGGCTGCGCGAGCGCGACGGACCGACCAAAGATCGCCGAGAGATGAGCGCGCTCCAGACTTGCCGGGCACGCTGGTACCTTTGCCGGGGCCGACTCTCTGTGCAAAGGAGCAAGGGGCCATGTCGAGAATCCGTCGCAAGACGACAGAACGCGTAGGTGACTACGGGATTTTCAGCCTCCATCGGCACGAGCTCGTCGATGCGCAGGGTGAGCGCCTCCATGACGCCTTTACCTTTGCCATGCGAGACTGGGTCTCGATCGTGCCCGTCACCAATGACGGCACGTTCGTCCTCGTGCGCCAATACCGGAGCGGCATCGACGCGCCGACCTTGGAAGTGCCGGGGGGGATCATCGACGAAGGACAAACTCCCGCCGATGCCGCGCTTCGTGAGCTCCGCGAGGAGAGCGGTTACGGCGGAGGAAGGCTGGCGCGGCTCGGCGCCACACGCCCCAACCCGGCGCTGCAAGACAACTGGCACCACATGTTTCTCTTGGTCGGCGCGGAGATTCTCGGCGAGCCGTGTTTCGATGGAGGCGAGTACTGCGAAGTCGTGCTTCTCACGCGCAAAGAGATCCGACGGTGCATTCGCAATGGCGATATCACCCACGCGCTGGTCCTTCTCGCGCTGACGCGCGCATTCGATGTGCTCGATCGGAAGCCGTCGCCGGATTGGTCGCCGTGAGCGCGAACGCGGAGCGCACCGTGGCGATGGGCGACGTGCTCTCGCTTTTGGCGGGGATGGAAGAGCTGCAAGCGCGCAAGGTGATCGAGCTGGCGCGCCGTCTCTGCCCCGGTCTCACCGCGGAAGACATTCGAAATCCGCACGACTTTCCCGAGCTCAACGACATGGATTGGCACTTCGAGGACGGACAGCTCGCCGGAATTCAGAGCGTGATCACGGCGTTGCGCGCGTGGCGCGAGCGTTCCCAATCCGAGGGAGAGCATTGAAGAAGCGGGATCTCCCCCCTTCCGAAAAGCGTTCCTCTGCCAAGGTTCCCGCTGCCCAGGCTCGTCCGGCGAACGCGCGGGACAAGGCGCGTTCGGTCGCCCTCGACGATTACGCACTGGGCGCGCGCCCCCTCCCGCCGAGCGCCCCGCGTGTTCCACCACCGGTGCCGAGCGCCGCGCCGGCGCGGCGTGTTCGCGAATCGCCGGAAGCTGCGCCCACGTTTGCCATGAACAGCGATGAGACGACGGTGGAAGGAGCGCGGGTGGGGTTCGAACGACGCCTGCGCGACCTCGCGCGTGGCCTCTTTCCCGTATTCGAAACGCTCGATCTACACGGGATGACGGTTGAAAAGGCGGAAAGCGCCGTGCGATCGTTCTGCGCGAGCGCGCGCGGAAACGTGCCGCGCACGGTTCTCATCGTCCACGGCAAGGGCATTCATTCCCCGACCGGCCGAGCCATTCTGCGCGATGCGGTCGCCCAGTGCCTCGCGACGGCGCCGGCGGCGCGCAACGTTCTTTGCTTCGTCACGGCGCGTCCCAAGCACGGCGGCGCGGGCGCCATGTACGTCCTCTTGGCGGCGCGCCCTCCGGCTGCGGGCAACACGTCCAGCGCTCCTCGCGGGAACCGACCGCGCAGCTGAAACGGGCATCCTGCCCGCCAATCGCAAAATTCGTCTGCGTCCAGGCATTTTGAGCTCTGGCTGCCGTGACGACCATTTCGAGCCGTGGTAGCCATGGGTGCGGTTTGGAGGCTAAGGGCGATGGTGGACAAGGTCGAAAAGATCTGGATGGACGGGGAGCTGGTCAATTGGGACGACGCCAAGGTGCACGTCCTCACGCACACGATCCATTACGGTCTCGGCGCATTCGAAGGCATTCGCGCCTACAAGCGCTCCGACGGCTCGACCACGGTCTTTCGCCTGCGCGACCACATCGAACGTCTGCTCTGCTCGTGCAAGCTCATCAACCTGAAGCCGCGCTACACGGAAGAGCAGTTTTGCAAAGCGTCGGTCGAACTGATGCGCCACAACCGAATGGACGAAGCTTATCTGCGGCCGCTCGTCTACGTCGGCGAGGGTGCGATGGGCGTCTACGCACCAAACAACCCGGTGCGCGCGTTCATCGTGGCTTACAAGTGGGGCGCCTACCTCGGCCACGAGGCGCTCGAGGGCGGCATTCGCGCCAAGATCTCCTCCTGGCAGCGCCATCACATCAACGTGAGCCTCGCCAAGGCCAAGATGATGGGCCAGTACACGAACTCCGTTCTCGCCAAGGGCGAAGCGAAGCTCGGCGGTTACGACGAGGCGATCCTACTCGACACGCAGGGCTTCGTGAGCGAAGGCTCGGGTGAGAATCTCTTCCTCGTGAAAAAAGGCAGGCTCTTCACGCCTCCCCTTTCCAGCTCGATCTTGGCTGGCATCACCCGCGACACCATCCTCACGCTGGCGCGCGAAGAGGGAATCCCCGTCTTCGAAGATCGCCTCACCCGCGACGAGCTCTATCTCGCCGACGAGGTCTTCTTCACCGGCACGGCCGCGGAAGTGACCCCCATCCGCGAGGTCGACGATCGCGCGATCGGGGATGGAAAGGTCGGCCCGGTGACCAAACGTCTGCAAGCGCGCTACTTCGACGTGGTCAAAGGGTCCGACAACCATCATCCGGAATGGCTCACCCGCTTGTAGCCATCGCCGCGTCGTTCGTTTTCATTTCCGCCTGTGGCGCCGCGGCAGCGCCGACCGCGCAAATGACGCCCGTCCCTTCTGCGCTCCCCTCCTCGAAATCATTCGACGGAACGGGGTGGGCGACCTTCCATTCCAAGCGCTTCGAGCTCTCTTTGCGGCTACCCGACGGGCCTGCATGGAAGATCGACGATCATCGCTCTCCCTGGCTTCGGGCCACCCACGACGGGACGAGCTCGAAGGTCCTTTTGCGCAGCTGGCGGGAGGACGA
>DATHEQ010000157.1:0-20124 GCA_035318505.1 Polyangiaceae bacterium
GAAATCGCCCGCGCGAATCCCTATGCCTTCACCGTAGCGGCGGTCTTTGAGCCAGACTTGCTCTTGCGCGGATGCTCCCGCCGCGTAGCTCATACCGACGGCGAGCACGGCGCATATCAGTCCTCTTAGTTTCATCGTCCGCTGGGGAGTGTCGGGCAGAAGGGGAGCTTCGTATCACAACGCGGAAGACATCGTCAGAGAAACACGGACTGCGGCGCGCGCAGCGGCTCGGACTACTTGACGCAGCTCGCGCAGGGGGGAGGCATGCTGACGATGGGATTATCAGGATACGACGAAGGGTCTTCGTGAGGAAGATTAGGATCGATGGTGGTGACGATCTTGGTCTCGCCGAAGAGCACCGCTTCTTCGCCGATGCACTGATTGGCTTCGGCGGAGAGCTGCTCGACGCGCTGACGCAGGACCGTCAGGATTGTAAACTCGTGGTTGGCGAGATCAGGATCGCTGCGCTGCGAAGCTTGATCGAGGGATGTGCGGCGATCGCGCGCGGAGCGCGTGGCGACATCGATCTGATTGAGCTTGTCGTTCAAGCAGAGCGTCTTGACGACATCGCGCGTGGCACGCGCCTGCTCGAGCAAATGGCGGACGTTCGTGCCCGTGACCCCCATGCGCGCCAAGAACATGTCGGCCTGCGCCAGCTGCTCTTTCGGTGAGAGCGTGACCTGCCGCTGCATGCCGGCGGACGTGTCACCGGGGGAAGGATTCGGGGTGGTCGTTGTCTGCGCGTCGGCGGCGCCGTAAAGGGCGCTCAAGAGTACACAAGCACTAAGTCCCCAGCCCAGTCTACGCATGCGCATCAATGCCCTCCGAACGCGAGCCAGCCACACTATAGAGCGGACTTTTCCATGCGTCAACGCTTCGGTGCGCATGTAGAACGGCGAAAACACGGGTCTTTCTCGAGCCGTTCTCTCTCTTCGACCCACATGGTCGCCTACCGGATGGGCACCCGTTCGCGACCGCGTTGATCAAACGGCACTCGTCCACGGTTAGGTAGTTGCGACGCTGTCCGCAGGTATTCACCGTAGTCCACTACGGACCGATCCGCGCCAAGACGCAATGCTCCATTCGTTCAATGTGCGGCTCCTGCCGTCTTTCTTTGTGCCTCTTGCGTTGTCTCGCGTTTTGTACTCGTCTCGCAGCGCAATTTCCTTAGCGCTTGTCAACCGAGTGACGCCGAGGACCCGTCACTTTTGCAGCGCGAACGTGACCGGAATGACGATCGTCGCCCCTCCGCCTTCGGGCGGAGAAAACGTCGCGCTCTGCACACGCCGCACGACGCAGTTGACGACTTCGTCACCGAGAGAACCGGTGGCATTGGGCGTGGCAGAAACCACTTCCCCGTTCGGGCCAATCTTGGCGGTAATGCGCACAGAACCTTGAAGGTCGGGATTGCCGGCGAGGCCGCGGTTGTAGCAAGCGCGGAAACCAGCGCGCATGCCGGCGACGACACGATCGGCGTTCGACACCGCACCGCCTCTGACCTCCGCACTACCAGGTGTCGCATTGCCTTTGGGTCCCGAAACGACGGCGCCCGTTCCGGCGCCGCCGGGCGTTCCCGCGGTGGTCTGGCCGATGGCGCCGAGACCGCCGCCGGCCATGCCGGGGCGCAGCACGCCGCCGCCTCCGCCGCCGAGGTTCAATCCTGTTGCGCCGCCGACGGAGACGCCCGCGCCTGACTGCGCGGCGGCGTCGAGAGCACCGGTCGGAACGTCGCCGTTCTTGAGAACACCGGCTGTGGCGGGACCCTGGCTGTTGAGGGCGCCAAGCGTTGCCATTTCCAGTTGATCGAGCTGGGCGCTGAGCCGCGCGCGCTCGCCTGTGCTGAGCGAGCCTTTCTTGCCTGCGCCAGCGCCAGCGGCAGCGGCTTTCGGCGAGGCATCGGCGGCCGCGGTCGACGTCGCCGTTGTGGCCGTGGTATCGGGGGGCGTCTCGACGGGGGGCGGCGGAGGTAGCGATTTCACCGAGTCGATGAGCCCCGCAATATTGAGCTCGTCGTCGACGATGGGATCCATCCAGTCCGAGTAGATGGCGCCCACCATTCCGAAATGGAAAAGGAACGAGAACGCAGCGATGATCGTCATGGTCCAGTCGATCTGACTGGAGAGCCCGCCTTTGACGGAAACCGGCAGCTGCGGTTTCGGCTGCACCGGCGGGGGCGCGACGAACTGGAAGAGGAACGTGGTCTCGCCGACGACGACCTTGCCGCGCGCGTCCTCGGTGAGACGAACTTGGTACGCGCCCTGCGGCGAGCGCTTGGCTTGACCGCGAAGGGCGGTGAGATCGGTGATACCGGTCTGCAGCGCGACGCGGCCGGTCATGCCGTCGAGGAAGTTGAGATGATATTCGTTGCCGATGAGCTCGAAGAGGCGAAAATTCGGCGGCACGCTCTGACTCGGCACCACGAACATGCTCTTTTCGCTGGGGCCGATGGTGACGTGGGAACGCTGCTTGATGACCCTCTCTTCGATGACCTTGCCGCCTTGAACGAGGCCAATGCGAAGTACTTTGGGACCGGTTACCTGCGGCATGGCGCGCATCACCGCGGTCATCTGACCGGGACGACCGCTCGGGACCGAACCGCCTCCTGCGAATGGCTGTTGTGACATCGGCTATGTCTCCAGACGAAAAAGCGACGCGTTCGATCTCAAGAAACCTCCGAAGGGACAACTCCGGATCGCGCAGGTTTCCGCTTCTGGGTAGGCTACACGCAGGAGGTTCGGGGGTCTACTATCCCGCGACGCAGCCGAATTCCGGCGAGTGCATAATCTCCACGTTGCGCCGCGGGTTGCCGCCAATGTAGGCCTCGCCCGTCTCACGGGGGCACGCTGGTATGCGCGGCATCGAGGACGCGCGTCACCCATGCATCGATGCCCTTGCGCAGCTCACCCGCGTTCTGATCTGCCTCGCGGCCCACGGCCAAGGCGCCCATGACGCCCGCTCCGCCCCAAGCGATGAGGGGCAAAACGTCTATCCCCTGCATGCTGCCGTCTGCCAAGCCGAAAAAGAGCACGCTCATCGAGCCCAACGCCGAGAGGCGCGCCGCGGCGATGGGGATGCGGTTACCCCACGCAAGAGCCGATTCGACATCGCCGAGCTGCTCATTGACGAGCGCGGTGCGCTCCGCAGGACTGCGCGCGTCGAGGGCAGCGCGCAAGAGCTCGCTCTCCCACGTCTCTCCTTCCTGCTCGATCATGAGATCGCGAGTTTGACGCAAGCGATCGATATCGCCGCTGCGCCCGAGCGCGCGGGCAAGCGACGCGAGATCAAAAGTCGCGGTGCGGTGCACGCGACGAAGTCGCTCGAGACTGATGCCCATGGAGCCGAGGGCGAAGAGCATCGCGCAAAGCCAGGACCCACCGCCCATCCGGCGCCCAGCTCAGAAAGGATCTTGGTAGAAAACCTGCTCGATCTTGTCGAGAAACGGCTGCCGGAGCTCTTGCAGTGTGAGCTTCGGTTGGATGCGGTTCACGTCGACCGACGCGATCGGTTTCTGAATACGGCCGACGATGGTGACCTCGGCCAAAGTGATGACGCCCTTGGCCGGCTTGTCCTGCGCCATCGCCGGCGCGGCTACGAGGAGCCATCCCGCGGCGACGCACCAACCCAGCGCCCGCTCTGTTCGTTTAGCTCTCATCGTTGCCTCCGTCATTTGGCGCCTGGTTTGCCGGCAGGGGGCTTGGCCGCCGATGAAGCGGGGGCCGGCGCACCGCCGGCAGGCTTGGCCGCCGATGAAGCGGGGGCCGGCGCACCGCCGGACCCCTTCGCGCCAGGCGACGCTTTTTCGCTGGCCTGCGCTTGAAGATCTGCCTGTTTCTGTTTGGCGCGGTTCAGCAGCTCTTCCGAGTCGTCGCTCTGACCAGCAGCGAGCTTACCGCGCATTTGCTGATACTTGTTGATCTCGGCGATGGCTTCGTCGGTCTGCCGTTTGGCGTCCATGCCGGGGATCGTCGGGGCGAAGAGGTAAAGCAGGCCGAGATCGTAGTGCACCTGTGCGAGCGACGTATCGTGGGCGAGGACCCAGTCGAATTGAGCCTTGGCTTCGGGAATGCGCGAGGCGAGCCGGTAGCAATCGCCGAGGTTCAGGTGGGCAATGACGTTGTTGGCGTCATAGCGGAGCGCCCCTTCCAGAAGCGGTTGAGCCTCGACGGCGTTGCCCGCCTCGAGATAATACGAAGCGAGCTCGACCCGCGCCGCCACCAGGTCGGGCCGCAAAGTCGCCGCTAGTTTGAACTCGTTGATGGCGGCCGCGCGGCGGCCCTCCTCTTTCAGGATGAGACCGCGTAGAAAATGCGCGTCCGGGTTGTCCTTGTCGCGCGGCGGGTTGTCGGTGCCGAATCCGTCGAGAATCGCCTGCAGCGCGTAGAGCGCCAAATCGAGCCGGCGATTGCGATAGTGATCGCGAGCGATGGTCACCATCGCCGGCCGATAGTCGGAGTTTTTCTTGAGGGCCTCTTGCGCGAGTCTTTGCGCGGAGGCCGTGTCCCGCTGCATCGATTTGATCTCTGCGAGCGCCGCGGTGACGCCGGCCGAGTTGGGCAGCTGTCCCATCTTCCCGTTGAGGTACGTCTCCGCTTCCCCGATGCTCCCCTTGTTGGCAATGAGGAGCGCATTGGCGAGTATGGCCGGCTCGTAGTCGGGCTTTATGGTGGTTGCCTGACGGTATTCGGTAAGGGCACTCGCGTCTCCCATCCTTTCGAGGACGACACCGAGGGAGTAACGCGCTTGGTACGCCTTGGGGTCGCTCGAAACGGCCTGCTGTAGCGCAGATTTCGCACCCGCCAGATCGCCGGCCGCGTAGGCAGCGATACCTTTCTGGTAGGCGGACTGCGCCGAGCCGTTCATTTCCAGCTTGCCCGGTGCCGCCGCCCCCGAGGGCGGCGGAGGGGCCTGCTGGGGATATGCCGGCTGCTGTACTTGGGGTCCTTGCCCGTAGGGTGCCTGCTGCCCGGCCGGCGGCGGCGTGGCGACGTTGGCCTGCTTCTTCGCGCCGCCGCAAGCCGACCCGAGCGCCGCGACGCCCACGGTGACGAGCACCAAGGCGTACGAGCGGAGTCGCCGATTCATAGTGCCCCCACCGGCGGCGGTGAAAGCGGCTGCGGCGAAGGCGACGCGATGAGTCCCGGTCGCGTTTGCAAGAAGAGCCCCTCGCGGTAGTCGAGCCCCTGAATGCCCTTGGTGAACGCCGACATTTTCGCCTCGCCCAAAATGTCGGTAAAAAAGGCGAGTCGCTGGTTGGCGCGGTTCACGGCGGCGTTGCGCACGTTGTAGCGTTTGGCGAGCGCGACGCTCGTTGCGTAGAAGTGAATCATTGCCTCATCGGCGCCGTTGAGCTCACGCTCGCGCGCCGCGCGCCATGCCTCCGTCACCTTCTGGCGGATCTGGTCGGCCTTGTCCTGATCATCGGGGTTGTCGCTGTTCTCGAACCGCTTCAGGATTGCCTCGGTCTTGGCGTCGACGAGCTTCAGCTGCGGGGCACGCGTATTGTAGAGGCCGGTGCGCATCGAATCGTAAAGGCTGCCCTGCCGCGAAATGGCCGCGGTGGCCCATTCCGGCGACGCGTAGGCGTCGATGACGTGCTGCAGCTGCGCCTGGTGCTTTTTCGCGTCGACGGCGTCGGATTGGAACTTCTTGATGACATCGACCGAAGACCCTGCGTAGCGGTGATGCGCGGTCTCGTAGTCGAACGATTTTTTGAGATCCGCGTCCACCATGGCGTATTCGCACTCCGCCGCGAACGCCGCCTCGCGCGAGCCCATCGCTTCGTTCTTGCCGTCTTTCGTTCCCGCGGTGGAGCGGTACCGCTCGAAGGCGGTGATGGTTTTCTTGCGCCACTCATCGGAGTTGGTGTCGGCGGCATCTCGCATGCGCGTTACGTTGTACGCCGCCTCGACCACGTACTTGCTGGCGGCGCTGATGTTCTTGTTGGCATCGTAGAACTGCATCATCGAGTTGGTCGCGCGTTGGCGCGCGTTGCGATTGGCGCCGTCTTCGGCACCGCGCGGATCCCACGCCTTCATGTCGCTGTCGGCGACGATGAAATCTGCCTCGGCCTTTTCTTGCGCGCTCGGCCCGAGGGTCATGAGCCGCTGGCGGACGGCCGTCATCTTGGCGGTATCGGCCATGTTCGAATAAAGGACGAGCGCGTTACGAGCCGCGTCGCGCCGATCTTTTTCCTCGAACCGGTTGATGGAGCTGATCTTGTCGTACGTTTCGGCGGCCGCTCGGTAGTTGAAAAAGAGGACATACGACTTGGAGAGCGTATCGTATGCCTGTTTCAAGTACTTGACGCGCTCGGGGTAGCGCGGGCTCTTCTCCTGATCGAGCTTGGAGAGCGTCTTTTCATCGCCGTAGTTGTTGATGAAAAGCTCGTACATCTTGATGGCTTTGTCGTATTCGCCGACCTGCTTGTACGCGAACGCACCGTTCATCGCCGCTTCGGGTGCTTCGTCGCGCGCGGCGCCACCGGGCTGACTGAGCGCGAAATTGTAGGCCGCCGCGGCCTCGCGCCATTTGGCGGCGCGGGCCGGGCCATCTTTCATCTTCTCGGCTTCCCGAAAAAGATTACCGGCATCGATGTACGCCCCGCCGATCTTGACCGGCCCAGTGAGCTCTTTGGCCTCTTTGACTTGCTCTGCGGTCACCGCGCATGAATGCTGCTCTTCCGATTCTGCGAGCCGTCGGCTCTCTTTGACGTCGAGCGATCGGGCGGCAATCGTGATGAGCTTGCCCCAGGCTTTGTAGCCGTACTCGTCCTTGTTGCAGTGTTCTTTCCAGATGGGCTCGAAGCGCGCCTTGGCTTGATCGAAGTTGCCGTAGAGGAAGTACGTGTCGGCCACCTGGAACGTGTAAACGATGGCGTTCTTCGGCGTATCGGCAGACGCCGGCACGCGCTGAACGTATTCGTCGCGCGCCGCCATACCCGCCTGCACATAAGGAGGAATGGGATCGGCAATGACGTGGTCCTGTCCGTCGGCGCCTTTGGCAAAGCGAACCTCGGTACGCTCCTTCAGCCCCTGCGAACCACCGGTGCGGGCGTTGAGTCGGTACTGATCCTGGAGCGATTGCTCGGCGACGTCGACGACGTAGTAGGCCGCCGGCTGGAGAAACTTGTCGTCCTCATTGGAGTCGCGCACGTCGACCGCGGCCTGGCGCGCATTGTTGATCTCCGCGGCGCTCGGCGAGCGGTCGAGGTTGACCGTGACGACCACCACGCCGTGCCGCGCATCGGCGATCCAGAAGCGGGTCTCGTACGCGTCGGGAGCATTCTCGTCTTGGCGAAGGAAACCGCTCCAACCGACGTCGGCCAGCTTGTATTCGCTGAGGGCGCGCTCGAGCCAAATCTTCTGCTGCGCGCCGTCGGTCGTTTCGGTGGCCTTGCCCACGTAGGCGCGGGCGAGGTTCGTGTGGTCGGCGGCCGCTCGGCGCAAACCGCCTTTGACGAGCCGCTCGGCCGATTGAATCGCTTCGGGGTCGTCGCGGTTGGCGTCGACCCACGGCGTATTGCCGACGTAAGCCGCCAGTTTGGTGCGCGCTTCGAGGGCGCGGGCCGCGTTCTGGTCGCGCTCCGGCGACCCCATGCGCGAGAGGCGCGTCAGTTCTTCGTAGATGTCCGCGATCTGGTTCTGGATGTTCGGCGCGTCGCGGTTCATCGGCCACTTACGGAGAATGAGCTCGCTCACCTCGATGGCGTTGTGCCACTGGTTGACCTCGCGGAACTCTTGCGCGAGCGCCTTGTAAATTTCGAATGACCATTTCTTGTCTTGCGGGACGAGCTTCGGTTCCTGCACGCGATCGATGGCGACGTGCATCTTCTGCTCGGCGACCATCGGGTTCGACTCGGTGTCGAGCACGTCGTTGCGGGCAATGAACGGGTCGTCCGCGCCGGGCCCCGCGAAGTCGAGATAGGTGAGCGACCCGGCGATGTAGGTGTACGCCTCGGCACGGAAATCGGTGCCCGGGTCCCCCGTCGCCTTCTCCTGCTCGTCGGTGTAATTGAGAAGATTGACGAACTCGTGGACGGCGGTCTCGTAGCGTTGCTGCTTGAAGTAGGTCCACGCGAGCTTGTACATCGCGACGCCGTAGAGCGGCGGCTTCTTGAATTTCATCGACTGGAGGTAAGCCGTCGCGGCCCGGTTCAAGTTGTAAGGACCGCCGTGAGGATCGAGCTGGTCGAAGTGCCAGTTGCCGATCTGCCACCAGATCTCCGCCACGTACCGGGGCTCGGCGCCGTCTTCCGTTTGCTGAGGAATGGCGACGCACGCTTCCGGATACGGATCGAGGTACTGGTTTTCGCCGGCGTGCGGGGTGACGGCCTTGCCCCCCTTACCCGTCTTCGGCACGGCCTTGCCGAACGCCACCGGCGTCGGGTGAGCGTTCTCCCAACCGCGCCAGAAGTCGTCGTCGTGATCCTGCGGGAGACGAAGGATGGTGTCTTTGCTCGGATCCTTGGGGTCGGGGGGAACCGGATAGGGAAACTTGTTGTGACAAACGAGCGAGCGCCAGACCTGCTGCGACTCCTCGATGCGGTTGGAGTCGCTGAGTGCGTGCCCCAAGTAATAGAAAATCCCTGCGAGCTCGCGATAATTCGGAAACTCGACGATGACGCGCTTGTAAAGATCGATGGCTTGCCGGAGACCGATCGAGAGATCCTCGGGCGAGTCGGTGCGGACTTTCTCCTCGTAGAGGGCGGCCAAGCGGAACATCGCGTCCGGCGTATTCTCGGGATGTGCATTCTTCCCGGAGTAGCGGGCCACGAACTCTTCGAGGCGTTTGATGGCGTCTTCACGCGCGACGCCGAGCGCTTTTTTCTCGACCGCAATCTCGCCATCGAGCGAGGCGAGCATGCGGCGCCGCTTGTCTTCGTAGTGGTATTGGACGATGCGCGTCGTAGCGTCGCGATAGTCCTTGGCGGCCTTCTCGTATTCTGTGGCCTCGATCTGCAGCTGCTCGAGGCCTTTGATCTGCTCGGGCGAGGGGGGAGGCGGAGGAGGGGCCACCTTGCGCGGCGGGGGCGGTACGTAGATTTGCGCGACGACGCCCGCGTCGCCCGAGCTGCCCGTCCAGATCTCCGATTCCTGTGTGGCACGCACGGCGGGCGCGCCCGCGTCGGCTCCGCCGGCCGTTGCCTTGGCGGCAGGTTTTTTGGCCGGGGCCGCGGCTGCGGGTTTTTTGGCCTGTGAGCTCGCATCCGGTGAGAACGCGGCCAAGAGTCCCCACAGCACGCCGGCGATTCCCAGCACGCGCGCGCCCGAGGACCGACTGAAACCTCGCCACGTAGATGCGCCCAGCAAGCGCGCGGCCTGCCGGTTCGCGGAGGTCACCGGCCCCCGCCCGGTCACTTGCCGCTCCCGGTCGGATTTCCGGAGGGTTTCTCGACCTCGCCCATGTCGTCGAGCACTTCGCGCAGTTCCTCATTGAGCTGCTGCTCGGACCGACTGCGCTCGAGCTGAAGATTGCGTACGCGCGTGAGCTGCTCCTCGCGCAACTCCCACGCTTCTTCGGTCACGCCAACGTCGGCGCGCAGGACGATGTTGCGCAGCCGATCGCGGACCAACTGGAAATTTCGCATTGCAACTTGTCCGACCACGAGTCTCCCTTCGGAGTCCAAACCTTCCAGCGTTCGTGTGTACTCGGCGAGCTTGCCCACCTCGGCGTCGAGCGTCGCTCGGAGCTCGGCGGTGCGCTTGCTGACACGCGCTTCGATGTCGGCGAACGCCGCTTCGAGACGGGCGTCGGCAGCTTCCGCTTCCTGCAGCACCGGCGTGATGCGCTGCGCATAGCCCACCGCATCGCGACCACCTGCGCCCGCCGCGGCAAGGCGTGCTTCTTCGGTGATCGCGCGTCGAAACGCGGCGCGCGCGTCGGCGTCCTCGACGAACCGCTGGTCGCCGAATCCGACCTGCATCCGGCTCATATCGATGAGTCTGCGCAGTTCCGAGATCTGCCCTTTATAGATGCCGAGGTCGGCTTCGTTCTGGATGAGCTCGGCCTCGTACTGGCGGGTGCTCGCCGGATCGCGCACGACGCCGCGACTCGGCCCTTCCCCGAGGGTGCGCTTGAGACCGTTGACGGTGGCCTGCAGCTGGTCGACCTGCAGCGTCAGCTGTTGCAGCTTCTGCGAGACGCCGTTCCAGTTTCGCTGCGCCTCGTGCTCGCGGGTCGCAAAATCGCCGGCGTTGACGGGCAGGCGCGAGACGCGCTGCTGCAGTGCGCGTCGCTCGTTTCGCACGCGCTCCATGTCCCCGGCCACGGTTTTGTCTTCTTCCGCGTCGAGCCCGTCGCCCAAGCGTACCCGCGCCATCGTGATCAGATTGAGGAGCGACAAGGCGCGCTCTTCACCCGCTTCGAGCTCGGGAAACGCGCGGACGCGATTCGGTGCGGCGAGGATGGTGTTCAGCTTCTCGAGAAACGTGTTGCTCTGCTTCAGCAGCTCGCGGCACTCCTTCACGCCGTCGATGACGGCAAAGGCCGCTGGACCGTCTTCTGCCTCGCGCGCCCATTGCAGAGCCATCGGCGGGAGCGTACGAGCGTCGGCTCCGCCCTCCATCGCGTCCTTGGAAAGCTTGTCGTAATAGAATGCGGGATCGTTGGTGGAAGCGAGGAACGTCTCCACCTTTTCGCGCATGGGGTCGAACTGCGTTCGCGCCGCCTGATAAAGGGTGAGCGCCTTTTCGAACTGCCCTGTGCGCAGCATGAGATCGGCGCGGAGCAGCGTGCCGTCCGCCATGTAGGGACTGTTGGGGTCGGCGACGGCGAGCACTTCGAGGGATCGCAGGGCGCGGTCGGCATCGCCGACGCGCACGTAGACCCAGGCGAGCTCGTAGAGCATCGTCGCAAACTCGGGTGAGGTGCGATCGATGTGGTTGTACGCCTCGACCGCTTGGGCCCACTGATCGGTTTCATAGAAAAGCCGGCCGACGGCGAGCCAAGCGAGGTCGACGACGTGGCGGTGCTCGGTCGTATCGGCGGGCAGGGTCGTCACTTGGCGGAAGGCTTCGATGGCCGCGGCGAATCGAGTGCGCGCCGCCCCCGTCACGATTCCGGTGCGCTTCTCCTTGTCCGTCGGCTGCGCCGCTTCGCGCATGGCAATGACGCCGAGCAAGTATCGCGCTTGGTGGTAATGCGGACTCTGCGCGGTAACGCTGCCGACTGCGCTCTTGGCGCCTGCATAGTCCTTGCGAGCGAAGAGCCCCTTGCCGCGCGCGTAGCTGAGCTCACCTTCCACCGAAGTCGCCGGCATCTGGTTGATCTTGGCGAACACCTCGTCGAGAATCGCGTAGTCCTGCGTCCGCAGCGCCACGTCGATGAGACGAGCCAGCCCGCGAGACTGGTAATTGGCGAATCCGTGCTCGCCACCGCGTTCGACCAGTTGTCGGAAAGTGCGTCGCGCGGAGAGGTATTGCTTCGACTCGAAGTAAGTCTCGCCGAGCAGAAAGAGCGCGTCGGGGTATGCCGTCGGATGCGAGGGGTATTTCTCGATCACCTGGTTCAGCACGCCTGCCGCGCGCCCGTAATCCTTGGTGCGAAGGAGGATCTCGCCGTCAGCGATGCGCGCCTCGGGCGAGCGCTCTTCGGATTTGGAGCTGGCGACGGCCTGCTCGATGGACGTGACCCCCGACGTGGCCTCCGCGATCGAGCGCTTGGCCGAAGCGACGGCCTCGTCCGATTTGGCGGCGTAAGCCGTGGCGGATGAAAGGAGACAAAGGCACGCGCACGAAGCGAAGAGTCGCAACGACCTCCGACCCGGGCCCGCCCCTTTTTTCCCGGCGCTACTCGTCGCCGTCCTCACGTCACTTGCTCCCTACGCCCACCGACATCCCTGTCGACACACTGCCCGGGCTCGTGGTCGTACCGCCGGTCGTCGAAACTGGGGGCGGTTTGCCACCCGCGTTGCTCTGGCCGCTGACCCCCGTCGCGATCTTCTCGTTGAAGCGAACGGCGGGGCGCTCTTCGAGCGGCGTCGTCACGCCCCCCTTTTCGTAGGCGATGATCTGCAGGGTGAGCGTCTTGCCTTCGACGGCGGTGAACGAGTGGCTCGAGCGCGCTTCGAAGTGGTAGCCCTTCAGGTACGAGAAAACGCCGTACCCACTGCCTTGGAACTGGAGCAGGATCTGCACCGTGTGATCGCCGGGCGGGATCGAGCCGCTGAAGATGGGAATCTCTTTTTGCTCGGCGAGCGCGCCGCTGTCGTCCGATTTGTTGTATTGAACGGCGCCGTCCAGCACGAAGAGCGCGCGCACCAGCTTGAACGCACTCGACATGTCGTTCTGGAATTGGACTTCGGAGCGTGAGCCGGCGAGGCCACCGGATAGGATCGTGTCGGTCAGGAGCGAGAGCCGCGTGTGGCTCCGACGGATCTGCTCCTTCAGCTCGTCGATGCGCTGTTCGAGGTCTCGCAGGCGGACGGCGTACGTCGCGCCGTCCATCCCGCCGCTCGAGGCAGGCCTGGCGGCTACCGGCGAAGGACCGGCGGCGGCCGAAACGGGGGAGGTGGATGCCTTGAGCCCGATCGATGCACTCATAGCGGGGCTCGCAGACGCCGACGCAGCGGGCGCAGCAGGTTTGTCCGCGGCGTTGGCGCCCACGGGTGCAAGCGCTGGTCCGATGGCCAGCACCGGCACGATGACCGTAGCCCAAAGCGTTTTATTCCAACGCATTCTCGACCCCTTCTTTGTGCACCATGTTCGCTCTCAGCGACGGCGTAGCGAGCCGCAGAGGCCTGGCCCGCCACTTCAACACGACAAGACGCAGTCTATTCGGCCCGCCGGTCCAAGTGCAACGCCTTAGATCTCGGGCAGGTCCGCTTACCATCAGCGCGCCGGCCGCGCGTCAATCGGGTGAAGGCCGAAGCGCTCCCTGTTCGCCGGCCGCCGTCCGTCCTCGCACAAGACGGGAGCCGGGCTATACCAGTCCCGTGCTCGACCGCAGCTCGCCCCCTACGCAATGGCCCCCCGCCCGAGAACTTTGTGCGACGGCGCACGTCGGATCGAAAACGAAGCCAGCCTCGGGCCTGCGCCTTGGCCAGCTCGCCGCATGGTCAGCCACACAACCCTTGAACGAGGTTATTTTCAGCGAGAACGACTCCACCTACGATGTCCGAAGGTGATGATCGTGGGGAGCAGCGGGCGTGCAGAGGTGTCGGACGAAGCGCTGATGGTGCGCTACCAGCGCGGCGATCTGGCTGCGTTCGGCGATCTCGTGGCACGACACAAGACCCCCCTCTTCAACTTCGTCCTTCGCCAAGTGGGCGCGGCCGGGCCGGCAGAAGACCTGGTGCAGGAAGTTTTCGTACGTGTCATCGAGAGCGCCGGCACCTTCAAACACGAAGCCAAGTTCACCACATGGGCCTACACCATCGCGCGCAATCTCTGCATCGACCACCACCGCAAGGCGTCGTATCGCCGCCACGCGTCACTCGATGAGCGCGACGTCCGTGAACACGGCGAAGGCCCATCGCTCGGCGATCAGGTGGCCGATTCGCACCCGCGCGCGTCGACCGAGCGCGGCGTCATCTCGCGCGAGATCCAAGTGCGCGTGGTCGCCGCGCTCGATGCGCTGCCCGGCGATCAGCGCGAGGTGTTTCTCTTGCGCCAAGTGGCAAACCTTCCCTTTCAAGAGATCGCTACCATCACCGGCGCGCCAGAGAACACCGTCAAGAGCCGCATGCGGTACGCGCTCGAGCGCCTCCAAGAAGCGCTCACCGAATTCGAGGAATACGCACGGGCGCTCCGATGACCGAAAAACGCGCAGTTTGCCCTAACGTGAAGTAAGCCCATGGACTGCGAGAAGTTCGACCAAATCCTCATCGACGCGCTCTACGACGAGCTCGATGAGCTGACGCTCGCCGCGGCGAAGCGGCACGCGGAAGGGTGCCAGCGCTGCCATTCGGCGTGGTCGGGTCTGCGCGCGACGCTCAAAGTCGGTCTTCTACCCACGGTCGAACCGCCGGCCAGCCTCGAGCCGAACGTCTTGCAGGCCGCGCGTGAAGCGCACGGCAATGTGCCTTGGCCAAAGCGGGTCGGCCGCGCGGTCTCTTGGGCGGGAAGCTACGCCATGCGGCCGCAGACCGCGATGGCGGCAATCTTGGTGCTCATGCTCGGCTCGAGCGTGATCTTCGTACGACGAAAGCCCGATCGCAGCGGACCGAGCCGCGTCAGCGTGACGGAGCGCGGCGTGCCGGAACAGGCCGCAGAGGAAATGCGCCCCGAGCGCGTCGGCATTCCGCGAGAGCGTGCGGCCCCGTTCGGGCGCAGCGCGCGAAGGGACGATGAACGCAGTGGCGCCGGCGGTCCCTACGCGGCCGCTCCTGGCGCGGCCGCGGCCAACTCCCCGCGCGAAGCGCTGGCCAGCGAGGCGGAAGGGCGCGCGCCGAAGGGCGGCGAGAAGGTCGCCGAACCGTCCGGAGAAGCACCTTCCCCGGCGCGCTCGCGCGGCATTGCTTCACAGGACGACATCGGCGCGGGGGACGGCATCGGCGCGCTCGCCGATCGTGCAGCGGACAGCAAGAAGAAGGAAGAGCCCGGCGCGGGCGGCGAATACGCGGCTGCGCCGAAGGACGCCTACGGTTCCGCGATGGAGCTTTATAGCGGCGGTCGCTACCCAGAGGCGGACAAGGCTTTCACCGACGTGGCCGCGAGCGGCGCGAAGAACGCGGCGATGGCCGCTCTCTATGCGGCCAAGAGCACGGAAGCCGCCTACGGGTGCGGGCGCGCCGCGACCAAGTACGAGAGTGTGGCCGCGCGTTACACGGGCAGCAGCGCCGCCGCCGAAGCGCAATGGGGCGCAGCCAACTGCTACAAGATCACCGGTAACCTCGATCGCGCGCACGCGCTCTACAATGGCCTTCGCAGCGTCGCCGGCTACCGCGATCGCGCGGAAGGCGAGCTCGAAAACTTGAAGATCCTGCAGCAGCAGGTGGCGGCGAAAGCGAGCCGCTCGCAGCCGCCGGCCAAACCCGCAGCACCTGCCGCACCGCCCCCCGCGACGGCCGCACCGAAAACGCAGCCCGCGCAGTGAGCGGGCGTGCTGCTCACGAAGCGGAGAGCAGTCGGACGAGGATCTCGTTGACGAGGGCGGGATTCGCGCTGCCCCGCGTTTCCTTCATGGCCTGACCCACGAAAAATCCGAGCAGCGCTGTCTTCCCGCTGCGGTAGCCGGCCACTTGTTTGGGATTGGCGTCGAGGAGGCGCCGGCAGATCGTCTCGAGCTCGCCCGCATCGCTCATTTGCGCGAGCCCTGCCTCGGCCACCGCGCGGCGAGGTGATGTCTCGGTGCCGGCGATCTTCGCGTAGACCTCTTTGGCCTGCTTGCCGCTGATCGCTTTCTCGTCGACGAGCGCGAGCATTTCAGCGAGCTGCTCGGCGGAGATGGGGAAGGTTGCGGCGAGCCCCGTCGTCTTCACGTCGCGCATGACTTCGGTCTGCAGAAAGTTGGCGACCTTCACGGCGTCGCCGTGGAGCCCGGCGGCGCGCTCGAAAAAATCGGCGACCCGCGGGTGTGCGGTAAGGACCGCCGCCGCCGCTGGCGAGAGCCGGTGTTTCTCGACGAGGCGCGCGCGACGCGCCGCCGGCAGCTCCTCGAGCGACGCTTTTTGAGCGCTCGCGAACTCCGCGTCGATCACCAGAGGCGGCAGGTCCGGCTCGGGGAAATAGCGGTAGTCGTTGGCCTCTTCTTTGGAGCGCAGGGGGTACGTTCTGCCGCTCGCTTCGTCCCAGCGCAGGGTTTGTTGGGCGATACGCTGGCCGGCCGCGACGAGCGCCACCTGACGCCCCACCTCGTAATCGATGGCGCGCTCGACGAAGCGGAACGAATTGACGTTCTTGATCTCGCAGCGTGTTCCGAGCTTGGTGTCGCCCCGTTGCCGCACGGAGACGTTCGCGTCGCAGCGAAAGCTCCCCTCCTCCAAGTTGCCGTCATTGACGCCGAGCGCCATCAGAATTTCGCGCAGTCGACGCAAGTAGTCCGCTGCCTCCGCGCTCGAACGCAGATCGGGCGCGCCTACGATCTCGACGAGGGGCGTGCCAGCACGGTTCAGATCGACGACGGAGTCACCGGCCACGCCGTGCAAATTCTTGCCGGCGTCCTCCTCCATGTGGACGCGCTCGATGCCGACGCGCCTCGTCCCCTCGCCAGCGGCGATCTCGAGATGCCCGCCTTTGCAGAGCGGCTCGTCGTACTGGCTTATCTGATAGCCCTTGGGAAGATCGGGATAGAAGTAATTCTTACGCGCGAACGTGCTCTTTTCTTGGACAGAGCATCCGAGGGCGAGCCCGATGCGCACGGCCATCCGCACCGCTTCTGCGTTCAACACCGGCAGCGATCCCGGCAACCCGAGGCACACCGGACAGACGTTGCTGTTGGGGCGCGCGCCGAAAGCCGTGGAGCAGGCGCAAAAAATCTTGGTGCGCGTGAGGAGCTGGGCGTGGACCTCGAGCCCGACCACCGGCTCGAACGGAGACGTCATCGTTCGGCCCCTTCAGTGATGCTGCTTTTCGCGATCGATGCCGGGGTGCGACGCGTCACCCGGCTCGTGGCGCGGATTGCCCGATTGGCGCGAGCCATCGCGACCCGTGGCCGCCATGAGCAGGTCTTTCTGGAAAATGAACTGATCGCGCGAGTCGTAGGGCGCGGCGTGCTGTCCGGTATCCATGCGAATGGCGTCGCAGGGACAAGCCTCCACGCAAAAGCCGCAGAAGATGCAGCGCAGCTCGTCGATCACGAACTCGTCGGGGAAGCGTTCGTAGCCGCGCCGCTTGTCGCCGGGCGGGTATTCGGCGGGAGCGATGTGAATGCATTGCGCGGGGCAGGCGGTAGAGCAGCAAAGGCAGGCCACGCAGCGTGGCGATCCGTCTTCGCGCAAGGTGAGACGATGCAGGCCGCGGAAACGCTCCGGATAGGGCCGCTTCTGTTCGGGATAACTGACCGTGGTCACCCCGTCCTCGAGGCTTTCCATGGTGGGGTCGGGACGCTGCTCGAGCGCGACCTCCTTCGTGTTGCGAAAGAAGTGCTTCATGGTGACCTTCATCCCCTTGAGAATTTCGGGGATGAAGGCTTGCGTGGAGGGCGGCCTCTGCGGCCGGGGGACCGGTTTACCGATGATCCCCTTGCTGGTTTCGATGGCCATGTTGCAGTCGCTCTCGTGTTGTATTTCAGGCTTGCATGGGTGAGGTGCGCGTGCCGCCCGCCGCCTCGGCGAATGTGGCGGAGGAAGACACGGCGCGGGTGCGCCTTCGCGGCGGCGCGAGGATACCGGAAGCGAGGGCGATGGCCATGGCGACGCCGAGGATCAGCACGAACCCCTGCGACGCGTCGGCCAAGACATCGAGGGTGCGGCCGAGCGTCGTTCCGCCGGCATCGATGCCGAGGAGGATGACGCCGGTGATGACCACGTTCACGAGCGCAGAGGGCAGCAAGAATCGCCATCCGAGCTTCATGATCTGGTCGTAGCGGAAGCGCGGGACCGTCCAGCGGATGAACAGTTGTCCCCAGCAGGTGATCCAGGTCTTCAGGAAAAAAGCGATCACGCCGAGGACGATGACGAGACGGTGACTCAGCGCGAGGTGGTAGTAGACGGTTTCGCCGAGCTCGATGGTGATGCCGTCGCGATGCAAGAAGGGCAAAGCGTAACCACCGAAAAAGATCGTCACCAGCACGGCGCTCGAGACGGCAAGCTCGATGTATTCGCCGAACATGAACATACCGAACTTGAAGCCCGAATATTCCAGGTAATAGCCGGCGACGATCTCGCTCTCGCCCTCGGGCGCGTCGAAGGGGACGCGTTTGTTCTCGGCGATGGACGCCGCCAAAAAGAGGAAGAAGGCGAAGGGCTGCACGAAAATGCCCCACGCGTTTTCGCTTTGCCAGCGCACCATGTCGTCGAGACGAACCGACCCGTACGTCATGAAGGCGCCGACGAGCGACAGCCCCATCGCAACTTCGTAGCTCACCATCTGGCTCGACGCGCGAAGCCCACCGAGCAGCGAGAATTTGTTGTCCGACGACCATCCGGCGATGGCAGCCCCGATGATGCCGGTGCCAGCCAGGGCGAACATATAGAGGATGCCAACGTTCAGGTTGGCGACTTGGAGCGGCACGGCTCCTTCACTGCAGATGCCAAAGCGCGAAATGTAAGGGTTATAGCCGTTCGGGCCGATGTCTCCGATACGAGCGTTGAAGAGATCGGCCCAGAAATGGCCCGACGTGTCGGGGTGAATGCACACCGTATCGCCGAAGGGAATGACGGCGAAGACGACGAACGCCGGAAAGAGCGCGATGATTGGCCCGAGCGAGTGGAGCAAACGATCGGCGTTGGGCGGAATGAAGTCTTCCTTGAAGGCCATCTTGGCCCCATCGGCGAGGGCGTGCAGCATCCCTCCGAGGCGAAGACCCACTTTGCCGTTGGGGATACGGATCGCGCTAACCAGAGCGCCGCCCGCCAAGAGCAGAGCCGCCAGGACCGGTCCCACGAAATGGAAAACAGCGGTGGCGAGCCCCCCGCGATCCGCTTCGTTGCCCGTGAGGCCCATGCGTAGCGCTGCGACGAGAACGTGCACGAGAAGGCCGGCGAAAAGGACGACGCGGGCGTCGGGGATGCTGGTGTTCAAAAAGCCGCCGCCATTTTTACGCTCGACGCGCCGCGCGATGATGAGGCTCATCCAGGCGAGCAGCACGGCCAGCTCGGTGAGGACGAATCCCACGTCGAGTCGCACCGCTTCGCTGCGCTTCGATGCGATCCACGCGTAATTGGCGACCGATCCCGCGAGCCCGACTCCCACGAGCGCCACGATCACCTTGAGCAGCATGCCCGGCAGGAAGATGACGGCACGGTTCGGGCCGATCCGATCCTGGATCATCGCGCTCTGACGCCGTTCACCCCAGGTCAGAAGGGCCGCGGTGTTGATGGCAAAGAGCAGTACCACCAAGATTTTGAGACCGGTAAAGAGGAAGAAGTAGCCGTCCATGTTCGTTTCTCAAGCGCCCAGAGAGGCGGTAGCAGCAGCGGAATCCGGTTCCATGGCGCGGCGCACTTCTTTCAGCTTTCGCCAGCGTGTTGCGTAGCCGAGCGCTTCGCCGACGCGCGACACGAGCTCCCACGCGGGGCGGGACTGTCCTTTGGCGACGATGGCGCGTTCGCTCTTTTGGGCCATTCCCCGGGAATTGACGTAAGTGCCCTCTTCTTCGGCCCACGTGCACGCGGGAAGCGCGACGTGCGCGCGGCGCACGAGCGGCCCGTCGTGGGTGGCGATGGTGACCAGGTTCGGCACTTTACCGAGCGGTGCTTCGATGAGCTCGGGCGCACCAGGCAGATCGGCCCCCAGCGCGAGCACGTGCGTGAATGTGCCGCCGAGCACGCCTTCGAGCAGCTGGTCGAAGGGACGCACCCCGGGCGCGAGCTTCCGCGCACCGGCGGTGTTCGGATTTTTGTCCTGATGCATCAGAATGTCGTCGCCTTTGCCCTTCGGTTTGCCGGAGAGAAAAAAGGCGGTAGCGCCGATGAACGTGCGCGCGAGCTCGTAGAGCGCGAAATTGTCCTCGTTCGAGTGCTGCGCCGAGAGAACGATGGCAATCGACTCGGGGGCGACGCCGGCGAAGCGACGCTTCACCTCGGCGAGCGCGCTGTCGAGACTCGCCGGTTTGCCGGCGACGCGCGGCTCGAGGAGCCTGTTTTCGACGACGCGATCGTAGGAGAGCATTCCTTCGTCGCACATCCAGTATTGGTTGACCGCCATGTTGTCACGCGGCCGGTGTCGGTACGGCGTCATCGAGCGCGGATCGTAATCGAGGTACGCGTTGCAGCCGGTGGCGCACCCGATGCAAACGGTGCGGGCCGAGCGCAGGAACCAGACCCGCGCCTTGAAGCGAAAGTCGGAGCTCGTCAGCGCGCCCACCGGGCACACGTGCTCGGTCATGAGCGTGTAGTCGTGATCGAGCTGCCGGCCCGGCGACACGACGATCTCCGTGAGATTGCCGCGCTGACGCTCGTCGAGCACGTGGTCTTTGGCAATCTCGTCGGAGAAGCGCACGCATCGCGTGCAGACGATGCAGCGCTCGGCGTCGTACACGATGGTCGGCCCAAACACGACCGCCTTGGGCTTGTGGATGGGCTCG
>DATHEQ010000158.1:0-43294 GCA_035318505.1 Polyangiaceae bacterium
GGGCTCGGAGCGGTGGGCGACGCGGTGGGCAACCACGGCGGAGGAGATCGCGGCGGCGGCGAAGAAATGGACGGAAAAGCTCGCGGCTATCGACGCCAGAATCGCAGCCGTTACGGGCAAACCCGCGCCGCGTTTTCTGCCTACGCCCCCGCGGCTCTCGGTTGGCGCCGGGCAACCGAAGCCAGGGCGCGTGGCGCCAGCGCTTCCGAAGTCTCCGACGAATGGCGGCGGCGGCGACATGCCGGCGATGGACCGCAAATTCCTGCAAGCGCTCGCGCAATTCGAAACGGTGGGCCTGTCGAAGAGCAAGATACTCGCGCTCACTGGGTACCGCGACACCGGTAGCGTTAGCGAATCTCTCGCGCGGCTACGTCGCGACAACCACATCATCGGTGACTCGAATCGGATTTTTATTACCCATGCCGGACTAGCCGCGGCGGGACCCGTTCAGGCGCTGCCAACAGGCCAGGCGCTCGTGCACTACTGGGCAAACAAACTTGATCTGATGGCCGCTGCGTTTCTCCACACGCTCTGGGAAAGCGGGCCGTTGTCGAAACCGGATCTACTCAACGCAGCCGGCAACCGAGCGAGATCCGCGCCGTACAAAGACACGGGCAGCGTGAGCGAAAAGCTCGCGCTTCTCAGGCGCCTCGACCTTGTCACCGGCGAACGTAACGAGCCGCTCGACATCAATCGCGAGACGTTCGCATCATCATGAGGAGGAAAGATGGATCCGAGCAAGGTTGAAACACCGTCGCGAGACGAGATCAAAACGACGCTCGAGCAGCTTCTGAACATCGCTCGGATCGCGCAACTTGGCCCAAGCAATGAAGAGCTTCGGCGGTACATCGAGGCGGCCTCCCGCGTCGACACCGTCGCGCCCATCCTCGATCCCACGCTTTGGATGAAGGGCTCGAAGAAGAACGATTGCTTTCTCAAGATCGCGCGAGCGCTCGCCACCTTTCGCGCCTCGCTCCCCACGCGCGAAGAAGCCGAGGAAGCCGATCGCGTGGCCGCCTCCTACCGGTGAAAAAGAAAGTGACAGCGTCAACAATGCTGACAATGACCAAACGAGGGGACAGGGCCCGGGGCTGGCCCGAACTCGCGCCCGAAGTGAAACGCTTGCCACGAGGTGAGCTCCTTCGAATGTTGCAGATTGCGAAAGCCGAGAGGCGCGAATGTTTCATTGGGCTCGCCACGGCGCTTCGCTACGTCGAGGCCATCGAGCCGCAGGAAGACGCGGAATTCGATGTCGTCCGCCTCCGCGAAAAGACGCGTCGTGCGGTTCGAAAAGCCATGCGCACGATCGGGGTCAAGTTCGAGCGCGTCCGCAAGGCGAAGCGATGAAGCCGAAGAAGCTCGCGAAGGCAAGCGCGCGGCGCCGCAAGTTCGTGGTGTACGTATCGGTCGAAGTTGAGATCGATCAACGCCTGTTGGATTCTGTCCTGACGGACGAGTGGCGGGCGCAGATGTTCCCTTTTTACAAACCCGAAGAGGTGGCGAGTCATCTGGTCTTCAACCTCATCCAAGGAACACCTCTCACGTCGATCGATGGCTACGCCGATCAAGACCCGGAGAGGGTCAAGATGGGGCATATCGACACCGACGAAACCGTCGAGATCAACGATCCGAAGCCAACGCCAAGACCTCGCACGAAGAGAGTGGCCAACGACAGAAGGAGCAAGAACCGATGACGCAGAAAGCACCGATGCCCAAGCCCCTCACCGCCGACGAGATCCGAGCCCAGCACGAGATCAACGGAGCTCGCCGCGCGAATACGAACCTCCTCGCGTATGCGTTGGAGCAGCTCAAGTCCGGTGACGATCGCGGCTCGAACTTGGAGAAGCTCGCCGCGATGACACTCGAGCGAGAGAAGGCTGTCATCGCGCTTCGTCGTCTCGCCGAGCTCTACGGTGAGAGCGAGTGGCCGGAGGGTCTCTCGCTTCCGGAGATCATCGACAAGCACATCGCCTTGCCGATCGCGGCGCTCTTGGCGGCGGCGAGCGAGCGACCCGACATGGTGGCGAAGGCGCCAGAGAAGTCGAAGCGGTGAGGCACATGATGCGCCTCCCCGCCGGCATCGCCCACGACGACCCGACCGAAGGCGTCCCGCGATACTGCCTTCTCTTTTGCCCATGGTGCAACGCGCAGCACTTCGACGAAGGCGAGTGGCTGGAGCGTCCACACCACGAGCACCGCTGCGCGACGTGCGGGAAACTTTGGCGAGTCGAGCCGTTCTGTTTCGGCGTTGGAGATCCAGTCGGGCACTACGATCCGACGGTGCATGACCTCGGCGCGACGGCGCAGGAGTCTCCCTCCGACGATCCCATGACGCGGCAGGTGATGACGACCGTGACCGAAGCGCAACTCGAGAAGCTGGGCCATCTTGTCGACCGCATCGACAACCTGGTGCACGCTGGCGACATTCCGATGTTAGATGCGACTCGGGTGAAGTCTCTCGCCGAGGCGTTGCCGGACCTGCATTCGGAGCTCAAGACGCTCTATGTCGAGATCTCGGGCGATGACCCGTGGGCGGACATATGAGCGAGCTCCACGTCTTTCAACTCGACGGCGATCCCGGAGACACCGTCATCGCCCGCGACGTCGATGACGCGTGGTTGGTCGTTGAAGAGACGACAGGATGCACCCGAGAAGAGAACGACCTTGGCGAAGTCGAATTCGTCCAGCTCGATGAGTCTCGGCTTTTTAAGCTGAGGTGTGAGGGCGAGCCGATCGAGAACAACTTCCCAAGTTACTATGGCTGGACGAAGGATGAGCGCGGCGTCTGGTGCTCGGAACGGACATGCGCGGAATGGGTGCAACATGCTGGACGTGGGCACCTCGGGAGCTCGGAATGGTGAACCACCGCAAACCAAAGATGCCGAAGCGATCGTCTCTCTCGGTCGTGGCGAATGCTCCTGGTGACACGCCGTACCGCCGCAGCAAGATCGGCGACTGTACGTGCGGCTACGGCTTGCCCGATCTCTTGGTTGGTGCCACCTCCTCCCCGCCGGTCATCGTCATGGTCTGTCCCGAATGCGGCGAGCAATGGGAGCTCGGACTCACGGAGGCGACCCCCGAAAGCATGGCCGCGGCCCTCGATCTCGACGAAAAAAAGGAGCCCTCATGACCGACGAGCTGCTTGACGATTCCGTCCCTTGCGCGGTCTGCGCAAAGACGCCGACGCACCGCTTCGGTGTGTCGATGGACGATGAAACTCTCACGATTCAGGTCCAGCTCTGCCTAGATCACGGCGATGGATACGTCCTTAGAGCCGGGAGGATCCTGGGCGAGATGCTTCGGGACAGGAGCACCGCGCGATGATGAATAGGAATTACTACGACGACTACGGTCGGTGTCCGGGGTGCGGCGGACGCATCGACGACGGCATCCCGTGTCCCCCACCGGCGGCGCGGGGGCTGCGCGGCTTTTGGATCGCGGTAGGCTTGATCGCGTTCCTCATGACGATGGCTTCCGTGGTGCACGCGAAGGGCCGCCTTTTCATCAAGGAAGGATACGTGTCCGACGTTCGCGTGGAGCCCGATCCAACCGCAGTGATGGTGCTCGTCACCTCGAAGTTCATGGCGCTCTCGCTCGAACAAGAGAGCGCGATCGCGAACGAAGTGTGCACCACCGTCTCGGTGATGTCGCAGGCCGACGCGAGCCGCGAAGGCGTTGGGCTCTGCGAGATCGTGCTCGTCGGTACCGACAACGTGATGGGCGCGACGCACTTCGACGACGACGGCAAGGCCGTAACGGAATGGCGCCCATGGTACCTATGGAGCAAGGCGAAAAGGCGCGGCGAATGAGAAAGCGACTATCGCCAGCGCGCCTTGCGGAGATACGCGAGTTTGCGGCGCCAGGCAACCTTGCCAGCGGCCAGATGTGTCGTGAGCTACTCGGTCACATCGAAGTACTGGAAGAGGAGTTGAGGCCTCCCAGTGCAGGGCACTACGCCGATGTGCGACAGATCTTCACCTGGTTGATCGCTTTCGAAGAGGGTCGTCTCGGCGAAGCGGAACTTGCGGCCGTGAAGGGGCTCGAAGCGAAGTTGCTCGGAAGGTGACGAGCGTGGCACTTGCGAAGCAAGCAAAAGTAAGCCCGGAGCAGCGCAAGGCGATCTTGGATCGGCTTCGTCTAGGGCTCTCGAGCTGGGCGGCGATTCGCTACGCGAAAGTGAGCCGCAAGCAATTCCAATTGCTCCACGACGAAGACGACGACTTCGCCGAAGCGGTCGAGCTCGCGACGGCCGCGGGCGCGCTCGGGCAAGCCAAGAAGGGCAAGAAAGCCGCCCCCGCCCTCCCGATCCCCGAAGCCCCTCGCCGAGCTCCCCCGCCACCGCCCACGATCCCGCCTCCCCTCGTCACCGTCGGCGGAGAAACCTCGTGGGTCGCCATCTGGTCCAAGATCCGCAAAGAGGCCGCCGAGCTCGCGGAGGGGGAGTATGGCCAACTGCTCTGGGTCGAACGCGCGTGCGTCAAAGCGGGCATGCACCCGCTCGATCGCCAATGGCTTTGGCACTTCCAAGAGTTCTACGCGTCGAAGAAGCGAGTGGACGTCGGCCGCTTTGGTCTTCGTGCCGCGAAGTCGGACAGCAATTGTCGCGCGGTTACGGCGGAAGTCTTGCTCTCGCCGCGGCGGCTCGAGCCTGGCTTCGTCGGCGTCTGCCCGGTGATGAGCTCGAACATGACCGAGGCCGATGATCGCTTCGACACGATCGTGCAGGTGCTCTCGGCGTGCGGGCTCACCGATCTCACGGGGCTCCGCCAACCCGAAGCGGAAGGGTTTCAGCGGGCGGGAGGAGGGAGCTCGGCGCGCGTCATCTCGCTTCGCGACGCGCAAGGCTACAAGGTGGAGTTTCGGATCTACCCCGCGTCGATCTCGGGCGCGGCCGGGTTTACGGGGATCGCCGGGTTCTGCGATGAAGTGGATCTATGGGGAAAGGAAGCGGGCGCGAACCCCGCGAAGCGCGTCTTCGAGGTGCTCTTGGCCCGCTACGCGACGCAGCCCACGGCGAAGCTCCACGTGATGTCGGCGTCCTACCACCGCGACAGTGAGCACGCGTCGATGATCGCGGCGGGCGACACGCCCTTGCAGCGCGTGGCGCGCCTCGGTGTCGATGGCGCGGCGAAGGACACCGAAGCGCGCGCGACGCTCGCGGTTTCGGTCGGAAGCCGCGATCCGCTTCTCCTCACGCCGGCCGATCCGAAGTCGACGGACATTCCGTGTTGGGTGTCGAACCCGGTGGCTCCGATCGATCGGTGCTACAGCCTCGCCAAGGGCGACATCAAACGCATGATGTTCCTTTACGGCGGCCGGCTGAACCCATCGGGGAGCCGGGCCGTGTCGATGGGCCTCGAAGATCTGCACGCGCTCGCCGAGCGTAACCGCCAACTGTGCAGCGGCGCCGGTCAGCAGCGCGGCGAGCTGATGGGCTTCGACGATCTCCCCTCGTGGGATCCGCGCAGCCGTGGACGGCGGATGCCGGGGAGCGGGGAGCCTTCAATATGACGACCCCGACAGACACGGAGATCGCAGAGCTTTGCGACAAGCTGGCTCTTGTCATTCGGGAGAACGAACACCCGGGCGGATGGATGCGTCGTGAAGATCTGAAGGTGAAGATCGGTCGACAGCTCGGAGAACTGCTCCGCAAACGATTCGGCACGTCAGAAAGCAAGTGGTGACCAATGGTGGTTAAGCTTGTTTGGCCGGATGGCCGCATCGAGGAGATCGAGCACGCGGTGAACCCCACCACCACCGTCATCGAGATCCCGCATCGGCCGAACACCGCATGGATCGCGATCAACGTCCGCTTTAGCGATGACGTCGTCACATCGATTCAAGACTACAGCCAGCCCATGCATCGGTTCAGGCGCATCCGCGTTGGCAATGTGGACACGGGCGACATCCACACGCTTTGGGTGCACGTGGACACGGACGTGCAAGTAGTGAAACGCGTGGTGGACGCGGTAGCGGGAGACATGAATTCGAGGAGGGGGGCTGGATCCTGATGGATTTTTTGCATGCTGATGTCAACGGCCATGCGCTTTGCGACGGGCGCGAGCTCGATCTTACGCGCGACGCGGATTCGCCGGAGTGCCAATCGATTCCGCTTTGCCGGACGTGTTTCAACTTGGTCGAGCACATCCGGCGGCGTTTCGCCGAAGAGACTGCAAGCGCTTCGATGACCCGCACGCTCCCCCCCTAAAGGCTCTCGTTTCTGACGGAGGCCGGTTAGGAGCTAAACTTCGTCACGATTGGGAGAGTGAACCGATCGTGCCGTGGATGTCGAAGAGCTACCGCGCGAAGGCGCACTTCGTCGAAGAGGACGGACAGACCTCGTGCTCTCGTCTCGTGCGCTCGAAGACAAACACCGAGCCGCTCTTGGCCCCGTTCACCTGCACGTGGGTCGCCTTACGCGAGGAGGAGCATCGGTGCTCGTTTTGCCTCGTTCTCCATCCCGAGAGTCGGTGCTCGTGCATAGGGTGCACGACGGCGGCGAAGGGAAAGCTTTGAACCGATGGCGTGCTGGGAATACGTACTTCGTGAGCTTCCCCGCTGCGAGCAACCGGGTTGTCCATCGGCCGGCCTCGTCTCTGACGTCGTTACGCGGCGGCTCACGTGCGGGTTTCATTCCGAAGAGTTTCGCGAGCGGCGGCGGCGCGGCGCGATCGAGCGCCATCGTCTCAAAGAAGAGCGCCGACGAATCGAGCGGTTTCGCCGCGCCGCTTGGGGTTTCTAGCCGCGCCTTGCCGCATCCGAGGCGCGCGTGATACCCATGAAGGGCAGTACCCAAACCCAGTGCAGCGGGGCTACCCCGCGTGAGTCACGGTGAGCCAACCTACTTCCGATAGTTCGCGCGCCAAATTGCTCCGCCTCGTAGGGGACGGCGTGAGCATGGCCGCCGCGGCACGCGCGGCCGGGATGAGCCCGCGAACAGCTCGGCGCGTCGTCACCGCCGCGGAAGGGGCATCGGAGCCCCGCCAACCCTACACCGGAGGCCCGCAAGCCCCCGCCGACATGCCGCCGATGGCGCTGATGGTGGATCAGCCGCGCCCACCGCCCGCCACGTTCACGTTCGATCCTCGCTACCACGGGCATACCTTCCAATCCTTTTCCGCACCGGTGGCCTTCGACGGCTGGACGCTCAAGCGAGCTCGGGACGCGGTCTCGATGCACCGGCAAGGGTATTTTCTCGAGTCGTCGTCGCTCGCGATCGTGCTCTTGTCGTTCGCACCGGTGCTCGCGGCAACCGGACAGCGGCTCTCGCCCGCCCTCGCCTTGCCGCGCAAAGTGAAGTGCGGCACGCGTGGGCTCTCGCGCATCCTCGGCGAGAAAGTGGAAAAGCAGATCGCACCGTCGGCCGGTCTCCTCCCCTCGCCGTATTTTCCGCCGACGCTTTGGGGATCGACCGGATTCGATCTCGCGTTCATGGGGTTCTCGGTCTGGCAACACGCGTACGGCGATCCCGATCCCGAGTCGGGCGTGCGCATGTGTTACACGCGAAGGTGGCCGTCGTGGGCGGCGAGCTATTACCGCTACCGCCGGCAATTCGTGGCGATGACGAGCGAGGGTCCGATCGACATCGTCTCCGGTGACGGCAAGTGGACCATCATTGCCGACTCGGAAGAGCCGCACTTCATGGGCGCGATCGTCGCGCTGCACGAAGAGGTGTTGGCGGGCATCTTCGATAAGCGCGCGCTCTCGTCGTACATCGATAAGTACGGTAACCCGAAGTGGATCGCCGAGATGCCACCTGGCACGGGCGTTCGTACGCCCGAGGGGGATGCGGCGTTTGAGGCGATCGCGACGATCCGAGGCCCCGACGGATTTGGGGTCGTGCCGAACGGAATGAAGGTCAACCTGGAAGGCCTCACGGCGGGCGCTTCGACGGTGGTCAAAGACGCGCTCGATTCGCACTGGCAGTACATTGCGGCGGCGCTTCTCGGCTCTGACGGCACGATGACCCGAGGGACGGGCGTCTATTCATCGCCGATCTTCGCGGGTGTCGCGCGCAACCTCGTAGATAGGGATCTGCGGGCCGTGGTGCGCGGGGCGAATGCTGGGCACATCGCGCCGTGGCTCGCCTTCAACTACGCCGCGTCGATCGAAGGGGCAGCGGGATGGATCGATCCGGTCCTCGACATCCCCTTGCCCGATCCCGACGCCGATGCGCGGATCAAGTCGTACAGCGAGCGGGTGAAGAGCTTCCACGAAATCATCGAACAGGAATCCAAGTGGTTTGTCCTCACGGGAGAGCGCGTTGAGCAGCTCGCGAAGTCACTCGAGATCGAGCCGCCCGTTTTGAACCTCCGCAGGGTGGACGCCGGAGGGCTGTTGCTGACGCCGAGCGCGATGGAGTCGGTCGTGACGGTCAACGAGGCGCGCGACTCGCAGGGCCTCAAGCCGCTCTTGCTGTCCGATGGCACGCCCGACCCCGACGGCGCTCTGACGATCCCCGAGTTCAAGGCGAAGCGCGAAGCCGCGGCGGCGGTGACTGGCGGCGCCGAAGGGAAGGACGAGGCCCAAGACGACTTCGGCGCGGCCGAGACCTCCTCCAAAGAAGGCGGCGAGGGCGGGAGCACGACGGCCGGCGAAGAGAACGGCGCCGCGGCGGCGAGCCCCGGATGAAGAAGCGGCGCATTTACCATTGCGTCGTTGTGGCCTCATCCGCCGCCGGGGGAGGACTGCTGCTCTTGCTCGACTCTTCCACGCTCCCGCCGCATCCGCTCGACGATGGTGTGGCTCGTCCGAAGTGGAACAGTAAGTGGGAGTTCGAACGCGCGGGAGAGCGTGTGCAGATCGTCGTGGTGGCGACCGGGCCTACGGGACAAGAGGAGACGATCGACGCTCGCGAGTTCATCGAACGCCTCGGCGAAAACCACCAAGGGACGACGTTTGCGATCCATGTCGAAACCGAGCAGATTGGAGCGGACTGACCTGGAAAGGGATCAATCATGAGCTGGTCTATCGACGTGGTGGGCACGAAGAGCGATGTGGTGGAAGAAGTGACTGAACAGCTCGACAAGATCGCCGCGAGCTACGATGGCAAGGAAGAGGGAAAAGACGTCGTGGCCGTGAAGGAGCGAATCCTCTCCATCGTCGAAGCGATGGAGGTGGACGAAAGTGCGGGGGACGACGAGAAAGCGACGCCGACGAAAGCCGACGAGAAAGCGCCGACGAAAGCGCCGAAGCCGACAAAAGCGCGGGGCGAGGAGCTAGCGATCTACGTGAAAGCGAACGGCTCGCATGGGTGGAGCGATGACAAGATCGTGGTAGCGAACCTCACCATGAGGATCGGCCGCACGACCCGCGCGTCCGGCTGAGATCGCGCCGATGCCAATGCTGACCAAGGAAGAGTACGAGAAGCGATACGCGGAAAACCAGCGGCTCTCGGGCCACGGCCCCGAGGTGAAGACGCACCTACCGTGCCCGTTTTGCGCAGCGCCGGAGTTCCTCGTCTATCCGCTCTGGCCGCCGGACGAGCACTACAAGGCGCTCTCCGACGGTGCCGTATGCAAGGAGTGCGGCCGAGGTTGGCGCGCGATCCTGAAGGTGACCGAGAACTCGACGGCCGTCACCTTCGAGCAGACGAAGGGCGACGACCCGCCCCCTTACGTCAACTATATCCCGCGCGCGGTCAATTCGTAGACCCAATGACAACGACGCGCGAAGTCGGCGGAATGACCCTCACCCGCGGCCTTTACAAGCACACCAAGTCGGGCGGTCTTTATACGGTCCTCGGACTCGTTCGGCATCACGAGACCGGTAACCCCATGGTGGTTTACTACTCGCACGGGCACGGCTCGGTGAGCACGCGCCCTCTCTACGGTTTCGTGGGGCCGCGGTGCTCCGATCCGGACGGCTTCGCCGATCGCTTCGAGCTCATCTCGAAGACGCCGAGCACAAACGGACGCGTGCCCCTCGATTCGTCGTCAGTCGTTCTCTGGACGAGCGAGACCCTCCTTCGCAATTTCGCGCTCTTCGAGGCGGCGCTCTCCGGTGTCGGGCCGCCGCCGAGCTCGGGCGCCCACGATTGCGATCCTTGTTGCGACGATCACGACTGATGTCGGGCGATCGCTGGCTGCTCGTGATTGTGCTCGCCACACTCGCGTTGATGCTCGCGACCGTTTGCATTCTCGAGCGCGGGTAGTAAGCGGCAACCGACTAGTAGGCGGCGCGACGAAGGGATCGCACGTCGAAACGCCCCGATGTAGGTATCGGTCGTCTCTAACAAGATCCGCGCCACGTGCGCTTGACATTCGTTTCGTCGTCAGTTCAGACTTGATTTATACATTCGGGTACCCCGTGGCCTAGAGCGGGGAGCACGACACCGTGCGTAACCCTCCTCGGATGGACAGGCCACGAAACGATCGCCCTCGTACCGATTGACAGAAGACCTCGCCGCATCACACGGCGGCGAGGTCATCTGTCTTCACCCTCTCGCCATCGGCCAGCGGTATCGTCTCTTCGCGTCAAGGCAAGGTCCCGAGCAGAACGTACGACTCGCTCGTGACGCCTTCGGCGTCCCACGGACAACGGCGCTCTACGGCTCACGCGCCGACGTCATCTCCCCCAACGGCGAGGTGACCGAGCTCGACATCGATCCCGACGAAGCGCCGATCGTCACGCGCGTGGACATCCAAGGGCCGCTCGAGCAGCGAGCGGGTTATTACGATCCGTGCGCGGGGTGGACCGACGGTCACGATGCGTTGGCGGAGCGGATGATCGCGGCGCTCGAAGAGGGCGACGTCCTCATGGTGATCGATTCACCCGGTGGAGCCCATGCCGGCCTCGAAGAGGCGGTGCGGCGAGTCGTTGAGGCCAAAGAGGAGCACGGACGCCACGTCATCGCGTACGCCGACGAGATGATCGGATCGGCCGCGTATTGGTGGGCCGCGTGCGTCGCCGACGAGATCTACGGCCCCAAGTCGATGATCGTCGGGAGCATCGGCGCGCGCGCGGGGCACGGTTCGATCGCGGGGGCCCTCGCGAAGGAGGGCGTCGAAGTCACCTACTTTGCGTGGCCGGGCGAGGGGAAGGTGGCCTTCGCTCCGGAGCTTCCTCTTTCGGACGTCGGGCGCATGCGGGGTAACCGTGACGTTGCGATGGCGGGCGAATCGTTCGCGGCGTCCGTCGGTCCGCGCCGCGGCATGACGCGCGACGAAATTGTGGAGCTCGATGCGGACGCGCTGCACGGCGTGCTCGCTCTCAATGCGAAGCTCGTGGACGGAATTGCGAGCCTCGAAGACGTGATGGAGTACGCGCTCGCCTTGGCGGCGCCCGAACAACCGGGAGAGAACGACGACATGAAAACGAAGAACCGTCCCGCAAAGCCAGGCGTCACCGCTGCCACGCGCTCGGAAGATCCGAAGAAGAAAGAGCCCGACGCGCCGGAGGCCGCCGAGCCCGAGACACCTCCCGCCGCGGATAAGCATGAGTGCGGGAAATGCGGCGCGGCGAACGACGACGACGCGAAGTACTGCGACAAGTGCGGCGAGCCGCTGGACGGCCGTGCGGCGGAGGACCCCGACGGCGAGAAAGAGCCGAAAGAGTCGCGCGCCGAAAGCGACGATGATGACGATGACGACGACGACGACGACAAGAAGGGCAAGGACAAGGGCAAGGGCGATCGCGCCGAGCCCCCGCCCGAAGAGCGGCGGGCCGCGGCGCCCTCTCATGCGGGATCGCTCGCGGCCATCTTCGGCCTTCGCGACGGAGCGAGCCACCCGGCCATCAAGTCGGCGGCGATCGCCTACGCTTCTCTTGGCCGCGCGGTGATGAGCGCGACGGGCACGAAGAGCCCGAACGAGGCGCAAGGGGCGCTTCGCTCGCTCGTTGATGACGCGGCCGAAGCGGAGGGGCTCCGCGCTTCGCTCGCCGCTTCGCAGAAGCGGGAAGTCCGTCGCGAAAAGATGGACCTCTTGACGAAGCTCGCCGCGAAGAACCTCGCGGGTTACCCGCGCGGCGAGCTCTTGGTGGATCGCGAGGTGGGCGGCAAGCTCGTCACGGGTCCCGCCCCGATGTACGACGAGATGCCGATCGCGACGCTTCGCGGCTTCGTGAACGGCAAGTTGAAAGGCCAGGCGCCCGCCGGGCCCCAGCGAACGCCCTTCGATCCTGATCCGAACCGAGCTCGCACGTCCACCGAGAACGCCTTGGTGGAAGCTGATCTCGGAACGCCGTTCATTCAAGATCTCGCCTCGCGTTCGACCGCGTCGGCCGAACAACTCGCCAAAACCGCCAGAGCGCTCGAAGCGCAGGGAGCCCGCTAATGCCGACAGTCCAGGTCAACGGGGGGATCAAGTTCCTCACCGAATCACAAGCCATCCCCGGATACTTCGCCCGCTTCCTCGGCGCCTCGGCGCAAGTCGGTAAAGGGCAATTCGCCACGGTGTCGCCGGCCACTGGCTACGCCTCTCTCGCGGATGGCACCGTGCCGGGCCAGATTTCGGGCGGCATTGGCGACTTCGCCGATCAGTCCGACACGAGCACCGTGGCGGGCGTCGCCGCGGCGCGCCTCACCGATCGCATGGTCTCGGGGATTCCCGCGTCCACGAGCTCGAACGACGGGTTCACGGACGCGGATTTCGGCGTGCCCTTCTACTTCAAGGACGAGAACACGCCCGGCAAGCTTTCGAACCTCTCGGGTTCGAACCGATCGCTCGGCGGTCTCGTCTTCGGCCTCGACCTCAATAACAGCGGCGCTGCGACGCCGATCCTTTGGACGGGTCCCGTCGCGCATCTCCTCGCGCGGGCCACGCTCGTCACGAACGCGCTCATCGGCGGGTGGTCCTCCCATCCGGTCGATGCGATGGCATCGACGACCACGGCGGAGAAGACGATGTTCCGCGTGCCGGTCCACGGCATCATCACCCAGATCCGCATCACCTCCGCGCTCGGCACGATCGCGGCCGATAACACCGATTACGTGACCATCAATGTGTACAAAGCGGATGGCGCGGCGGGAACCCACGTGCTCGTCGGGAGCTGGGATAGCCGCGCGGCAAACCAAAACGGCTTGGCTGCGGCCATCCCGGAGTCGTTCGCGCTTTCGGCGGTGGCGGGCGCCCTGAATCTCTTGGAGACCGACATCTTCACTTACGAAGTCCTCAAGGGTGGCGCTGGCAAAATCGTCCCCGTCAGCACGATCGAAGTCGTGCAGAAAGCGATCTGAGATCATGAGTCTTCCGCTCAACATCTTTCCGGGCTTCTCCTCGTATGGCGTCGTCTCCGAGCAAGTGAAGGAGATCGCCACCGTCTTCAACGCGGAAGGCGTCGATGCACTCCAATCCATCGGCGAAAAACAGGTCGCCTGGGCGGACGTCGGCGTGCGCGTCTCGAAGGGCGATTTCCGGGTCAAGATCCCGGTGCGCCTCACGTCGCTCATGGGCTTCGAGCCGTTCGACGGCACACGTCGTTACCACCCCGTCACGGTCGCATCGGTGGCGGTCAACGTCACGCCGTGGAGCCTCGGTCTGGAATGGCCGGTCCAGATCTCGACGAACGGGATCGCGCAGCTCCAAGACTTCTACGGCATCAGTGGAGTGGCCAACGATGTCGTGCAGCACGCACGCGCGCAGAAGGCGGACATGGTGGCCAGCGTCATCATGAGCGGCTTCACGAACACGGCGCTCGGTGTGACGGCGAAAGCTCTCACGCTCCCGCAACCAGGATTTCCTGGCGGCTTGCCGCTCTTCGTCGATGCGACGCAGACCAAGCACTTCGCGAACCCGCTCGATGCCAATTCGGCGCGCTTCGCAAACCTTTTCCTCGGAGCGGGGAAGATCAATGACAGCGGGGTGATGGAAAGGGTCCTCACCGGCATGACGCAGGTCCCGCATCCGTCCAAGGCCAACATGACCTTGGGCAATGAGGTGACGGACATCATCGGCGGGACGAACATGCTCGGGCCGTTCTGGAAGCTCGCGATCCAGACGCTCTCGCTCGAGACGACGACGTCACCCGGGAACCTCGCAGCGGCAACCACGAACCCGTACAGCGCCGAGAACATGGCGAAGGCCACGCAGATGCTCGGCATGTCGGGTCTTACGCCGTGGCGCTTCTGGATCGCGCCGCAGCTCGACGCGCATCCCTACCTCCAAGCCAACCCGACGAAGCAGATGTGGATCACGATCTCGCGCACGCGCCGGGGAGCGTCGTGGTGCGAGCTCGCCGGACCCAATACGGAGTTCGCGCCGATCGTTACGCTTCTCGGCGATGGCACGGAGGAAGCGCGCAAGACGCGCAAGGTGCGCCTCTTCGGCGATCTCGACGGCGGCGCGGCGGCGGGCCTGCCCCACTTCATTGCTAAGTACTTCGAGACCACCCCCGTCTAAAGGGCTTCACCCCGCGGGAGGTGCGTTTTGGCGTATTCGACTCTGGACGACGTTTTCTTGCTCGGCTTGTCCGCGCAAGCTTTCGTCGTTCTTGCACGTCCCTTCGATGCCGTGGACGGGGCATCGGCGACCATTCGCTTGCGGGCCCACGGTCTGACGGCGCTCGACGTGATCACGTTCGAAGGGACCGAGGGCGGGGCGCTCCCGACGGGGATCTCCGCCTTCACGCCGTACTATCCGATCCCGATCACCGCCGATCTCTTTCGCGTTGCATTGACGCCGAACGGGACGCCCATCGCCTCATGGGCGGTTGCGGGTAGCGGGTCGAGCGTTCAAGTCGATACGACGCGGCGCATCTTGGCCCACAATGAGGAATGCGCGGCCGAGATCGATGAGCACCTGACGGGCCACAAGCCGCCGATCCAGGCCGATCCCACGGGCAAATATCCCCAAGTGCTCGTCGGTTTGAACGCGCGGATGACGGCGCGCGCCGCGGTGATCTCGCTCGCGATCGAAAACGACGCCTACCGCGTGCCGCGCGATCGGCTGATGGATCGCGAAGAAGCGGATAGGAAGATGCTCGCGGACTGGGAAGCTGGAAAGCCGATCCAGCCGCGGCCGACGGATGGGACCCCGGGGATCGCCGAGAACTCAGCGCGCACGGCGGCGGGCGTACCAATCGACTGGCGCAATTGCGGGGTGCTCTGATGTTCGCGAAGACGAAGCATCGCCTCGAAGCGATGAAGCGGGCGCCGGCCGAGGCCCTTCGCCAGGCCGCGCCGCGCATCCAGGAGAGGCTTCGTAGCGACGCAACGACGGCGCGCGGCAACGTCCCTGCCTACGGCAAGTTCGGGGAGATCCCCATCACCGCCAACGTGCGCGCGGGGCAAGTCGTCGTGACGGCCGCCGATTGGGTGATGGAGAAAGCGAAAGATGAGGGCCAGCCGAAGGCGTGGGCCGGCATCGTGCGCGAAGAAGCCCGAAAAGCCGTTCGGGGCTCGCGATGATCGCCGTCCAGTACGCGAACCCATCGACGCTCGGGGACCTCATTTGGCAGGTGAAGCAAGCCTTCTCGAAGATGGGCGACGCGACGCCGATCCTTGTCGGCAAGGGCTACCTGACGAAGAACAAGCAAAGCCAAACCAACATAGGGAGCGCGCCGCGCGTGGTCTTCGCGCCCGAAGCGCTCTCCGGATCGGGCAAGATCACTTCGCCCCAAGAGATGGGGCGGGCGGCCTCGATGGTGCATACGTGCATCGTCTACGTGCGCGCGAAGGAGTCGGGCGAGGACATCGATCGCTGGAAGGCCGTTTACGCCCTGGCGGACCGGGTGATCGATTGCATCCAAGTCGCTGGCACGGGGCGAGTGGAGTGGCTTACGCTCGATGACGGATCGCCGATCGATGCGGATGGCTTTGGCGCCGAGCTCGTCATCGGCTTCACCTACCGGCGGGACATCTATCACGATCCTGTTCGGTGGAGTCTCCCCGCGGCCGATGCCGACAGCTCGACCCAAAAGCCGCACCCCCCGCCGGGCATACCGGCAGACAGCGTCACAATCGATCCCGTGACCACCACGCCACCGAGCTGAGGAGAACGACCCTATGAGCGGCATTTACGAAATCACGGTTCAAGAGGCGCGCGGATTCGTCGCGGTGGCGGCCGATCTCGATCGGCTGGCGGTCGTGATGGGTTGCTCCTCGCTCGGATCGGGCCTCTCGCCCTACTACCTCTCTGGGCAATCGGCGGTCGCTGGCGTCGGGTACGGTGATGCGGCGGACGTCCTCACGACGATCATCGAGCAGCCACAGGAGAACGGCACGGCGCGGAAATTCCCGGCGGCGATCTACCGAACGCCCATCACGACGCAAGGCGCCTATGGCACGATCGACGTCTCGGGTGTCGTCGGCACGGTCGTCGCTAGCTTCCACGCGGCCACCAAGCCCTATGGCACTTACGAGCCGTACCTTCGATGCGTGAACGGTGGCCTCATCGGCACCGACGGCATCACCTTCGTGTGGAGCCTCGACAACGGTCGCAACGCGTCCAATGTGACGGGGCTCGGCACGGCCACGTCGTTCACCATCCCGAACTCGAACGTCCAGTTCGACTTTGCACCCGCTTCTGCCGATCTCACCGCGCTCAACACGCTCCTCAACGAGGAGAAGACGGACTACGAAGCCCACCGCGTGCTCACGTCGGGATCGGTGCACGGCGGGGCGGACAGCACGAACGCGATCACGGCGGCCAACGCGAGCAATACCGCGACCCGCATCGCGCTCGCCAATGATCTCCGCGCGAAGATCGAAGCCCACCGGATTCTCACGGCGGGCGGCGTCCACGGCGCGGCCGATACGACCAATGTCATCACGGCGCCGGTGGCGACCGACGACGCGACGGCGCTCATGCTGGCCCTCGATATCAAGGCCAAATACAACGCCCACCGCGTGCTCACGTCGGGATCGGTGCACGGCGCTGCGGACAGCACGAACGCCGTCACGACCGCGGCACCTTCGGCGGGCGCTTTCGTCGCGGGGGACATCGTCAGGGGGCGCACGCTCGCACCGGTGCCATCCACGAGCGACGTGGACGCGGGGTTTTTGGCCCTGAAAAACGCCTCGATCGACTTCTCGCTTTTGGTCTGCGACTTTCCCGTGGATGCCACGATGTTTGCGCACATCACGAGCGGCTTGAACACGCTGCTCGCGGCGGGCAAGCGCGTTGCGGCGCTCTGCCGCACGCGTATTCCTGACTTCGAAGCGAGCGAGACGGAGACCGCGTGGGGGACTTCGGTCATCTCCAACTACCCATCCTCGGTCAGCGATTCGCGCATTGTGGCGCGCGCGTCCTACCTCCTCACGAGAGACGCCATGACGTCGCGTCTCTATCGGCGAGCGGACATCGCCCAATTCGCGGCGGACGTTGTGCGCATCGGGCGCGCGGATTTCCCCGACGCGCCGGCCGATCGAAAGATGGCGGGCGCCTCGATCGTGGACGCGAGCGGGACAGACCTTGGGCATGACGAAGGCCCGCGAGGGGCGTTCACCGGCCTCTCGAACGATGCGCTCGGCAATCGGTTCTCTTGCGCCATGCGCCTTCCGGATTTCGCGCGCCGCGAGGACGTCTATTGCACGGTGCCGTGGGTGATGTACGCGGCCGACGAGCGCATTCGCAACCTCCCCACGCGGCGGATCGCCAACGCGATGGAGCGCACGGCCGTCACGGCGGGTAACGCTGGGCTTGGGGGTCGTCTCTTCTACACACCCGCGACGAGCGCGCCCGGTTCGCTCCCGCGCCTCACCGCGGCTTCGCGCGCGGCGCTCCACGCAGTCATCTACTCGGCGTTGAAACGTGACTTTTCGAGCGACATCCAAAACGCCGATGCGGCCGGACTCGATACGGGTCTCGTGCAGGTGAACCCGGTCATCACCGTCACGGGCGGCAACCTCGTCAAGGTGGCGGTGACCCTCGCGCCGCTGGTTTTCGGCTACCTCCTCTCGCTCGATCTCACGCTTGCGGTGCAGCAGTAAGCAAAAAAAACCACCCCCTCCAGGAGTAACTCACCATGACCATGCGACGCGTCAACAAGATTGCCCTGGATGGCACGAACATTACGATGATGTTCGGTCGCAACCAAATCGCGTGCACCAAGGCCTCGTACGCCGACAAGCTCGAAACCGCGACGGTCTCTTTCATGGGGAGCCAGGCGATCGATGCCCGCACCATGGGTTCGTACGCCACCGAAGAGGCGAAGGTGTCGATGGAGTCGGTGGTCTTTCGAGCGGAGTTCATGCCGCTCCTCCAGCCGTCCGGATACGGCAACGAGCAGATCCCGATCATCTTCGGCTACTCGCACCCGGACCTCGGCGACGATTCGGATTTTCTCGATCAGTGCCGTTTTACTGGGGTCTCGCAGGCCATCGAGAACTCGAACAAGGCGCTCGAAGTCGAGTTCGGCATTGTTTTCAATCAGCTCTACCTCGGGGAGGATCGCAGAACCATCAACCAACCGAACCCCGCGGTTCCTCTCGGAGCCTCGAAGTTCTAAACTCCATTTTGGAGGCTCTATGGATCTGAAGTCGAAACTCGAAGCGGCCAAGCAAAAGCTTGCCGACGTCAAGGCCCGTCTGACCGATGCGGACGTGGCCGACATCGCGGCGTTCAAAGAGCTCGCGGATCTCGAGTCCGAGCGCGAGGCCGAAGAGCGCAAGCAACGAAACCTCGAGCTCGATCGGCGCGTCATCGCGGCGCAAGAGGTGCTCGGCCCCGAGGTGAAGATCGAGCCGGTCTCGGTCCAAGAGTGGCCCGACACCTTCATCGTGATGCGCAACGGCAAGGCGCACGGCGCTTGGACGAAGGCGACGACGAACGCCGCGACGGCCGCGGCGAACGGCAAAAAGGACATCGATCGGGAGAGCATCAATCGGAAATACGCCATCCAAGTCATCTACGATTGGAACGGCTACACCGACTTCGCGACGAATACCGAGCGCTCGAAAGCGCTCAATGACTTCCTCATCGAAAACCCCGGCATCCTCGTTCCCATCACGAACGCGGCGGCGATGCTGGCGGGCGTTTTTGCGGAGGAACGAAAAAGCGGAGCGTGATGCCATCTTGGCGAGTGCGCGCGGGGGCGATCTTGACACGAGGGCCCAAGCGCAAACCGCCTACCGTTCCTACCTCCTTCGTGAGGCGCTGCGCTCGATCGGTCCGGGAGCTGGGGAGCGTCTTTTGGTGGGGCATCTCCCTACCATGGAGGAACTGGAAATGAGCATCGAAGAGGAGGCGGGCGCGATTCTCGAGGCGGAGATGGCCCACGATCTCTCTCTTCTTCGCAAGTACTACGAATCTGTGCACAAGGAATAAGGAGCGCATCCCGTGGCCGTATCCGAAGCCGAGACCGTTACCCTTCGCCTGCAAGAGGAAGTGTCCGGCCCAGCGGATAAGTCGGTGGGAGCGCTCGGCCGACTCGAAGCGCAGATCGTTCGCGAAGAGGCGGCGCTAGGTCGGCTCGGCCAGGGCCTCACGCTCGCCAAGGCGAAGCTCTCCGCGCTCGCCGAGGGATCGGCCGATCCGAAAGCCGTGGCCGCGTTCGAAAAGCAAAAGCAGGCGGTCGCGGATCTCAACGCGAAGCTACTCGAGGCCAAAGACGCCGTAGCGATCATGTCGCAGGCGCGCGTCACGAAAGAGGTGATGCAAGGGGGCATCGACGCCGTGGAGGCCTTGACGAGCAAGCTCGATGAGGCGAAGTCGAAGATAGCGGGGCTCGAGCAGGCGGCGGGAGGAAAGGTCGTGAACCTCGATGCCTACCGCAAGCAAGGCGCGGCCGTGCAGAGCATGGGCGATCGGATGGCGGGACAGAAGGACAAGATCGCCGGTCTCAAAGACAAGCTCACCGAGGGCAGAGACGCCGCGAATTCGATGAAGCCGAAGCTCGATGCCGCCGGCAACGCGATGCGCGCGATGGGCGTGGCGGGTGTGGACGGCGGATCGCAGCTCGGTCGGCTCGTCGGGATGTTCGCGAAGATGGGCCCCTATGTGGCGATCGTCGTCGTCGCCATCGTGGCCTTGACGGCGGCCATCGCCGCGGCCGGCGCGGTCATCTACAAGGCGATCTCGTCGGCGTCGGAGCTACGCGAAGAGCTGCTCGACCTTCGCACGGCGGGGATCTTTTGGTGGGACGCGCAGCGCGCGAACGCCTCGGGGGCCCAGAAGCTCCAAGAGTCGATCGATCGCGTCGCGTCGTCCTCGGCCGTCGCGAGAGACAAAATCGTCGGGTACGCGACGCAGCTCAAGAACTCGCGCTTCCAGGGCAAGCAGCTCGAAACCGCCCTCGAAGGGATGGCCATTGCGGGAGCGGCCGGCGGGGACAAGCTCGCGAACCAATTCCTCGGCCTCGCGCAAAACGCCCGCTTCTTCGGCCAGGGACTCGACAAGCTCACCGAGCGGTTCAAGACGAAGTTTGGCGCCGTCGCCGAAGCCAGGTTGCTCTCCCTCGGCGTCCAGTTCTCCAAGTTCAAAGAGAACATCACGTGGATCTTCTCGGGCGCCGACATCGAGCCCTTTTTGAATGGCCTGCACACGATCCTCGGCCTCTTCGATCGGAACACGGACGGTGCGAAGGGCATGCGCTCGATCGTCACGAAGCTCACCGAGGCGGCGATCGGCGGCTTTCTGCGGCTCGCGATCTTCCTCGTTCGCACGTACATCTGGCTCAAGACGCACGCGGCGGCGTGGAAGACGATTCAGCTCATCGTGACCGGGGTGAAGACGGCCTTCGTGGTCCTCGGCGTTTTGGCGGCGGCGGCGCTCGGTCTCATCGTCGTAGCGGCCGCGGCGTGTATGGCCGCCAGCGCTCTCATCTGGGCCGGGATCGGCGCCGTCTTCGATGGGATGGTAGCCGTGTGGACGTACTTCAAGACGCATTCGCTCTCCGAGATCGGGACCGCGATGATCGACGGCCTGGTGAAGGGTCTGAAGGCCGCGGGCCATCTCGTCCTCGACACGCTCACCAGCATCGTCTCGGGTGCGGTGAAGGGAGTGAAGGGCTTCCTCGGAATCAGTTCGCCATCGCGCCTCATGAACGCCCAGGTGGGCTACGAAATGGGCGCTGGCGCGGCGGAAGGCCTCGACAAGAGTCGTGCGGAAGTGAGCGAGGCCGCCGAGGGCATGGCCGCCGCGGGCGTCACAGGAGCCAAGGGAGGCGCGAGCGCGACGGCGGCTCCGTCGTCTTCGGGTAACAACTTCTACTTCACGAATTGCACCTTCGGAGGTGACTTCAACGAGTCGGCGGCCCGCAAGATGTTCCACACGATTTTGGAAGGCGAGACGAACGCCGCATCGGTCGCAGCCTGATGGCAGGCAATCAAAAAACCCGCCTGAACCCCTACGATTCCTTCAAGGAATGGGGAACGATCACCGTCGGCGGGGTGCTCATCCCCGGCATCATCACCTCCATCGACGGGCACGAGAAGCCAGAGCTCTGGATCATCCAAAAGGGCATCGAGGTCTCGCACGCGATTACGGTGTGGCGCGGGACGCAGCTCGCGGAGTCGATCAAGATCGTCACCAATCTCTACAACCGCGCCGAGTTCGACAAGTATTACGACGTGGCGACCGCGCTTCGGCCGAAGCTCGGCAAAAAGCCGCCGTCGCTCGGCATCGTCAACGCCGCGATCAACTTCTCCGGGATCATGCGCGTGTCGGTCCGGCTTCCGGGGCCACCGAAGCCAGCGGCGGGGCTCTCGTGGACGGCTGAGATCGACCTCATCGAGTTCAACCCTCCTCGCCTCGCGAAGGTGGGCCCCGCCGATCCGCCGAAGACCCTCACTGAAAATGACCTTCTCGCGAAAGAACTCGCCGAGACCGTGGCGCAAGCGAGGAAGTTGTGAGCCGCCTCGGTGCGCAAACGGTGCAACGTTCCTCCATCTACGTCCCGGAATGGGGAGGGTGGCATGCGGATGTAGGGCTCGACGGCGGTTCGGTTCCGACGGGCGCCATCACGCTCACGTCGGGAACGCTCGTCCTCCAGGGCCGCGTGCAGCGTTCGGGCTTCGACGCGCCGGACAAGCCGCGTGTGGTCGTCGTCGGCGGTCTCGGTTGGCAAGAGCTCATCACCGCGCCGATTTCGTTTCAGAGTGACGCGGGGGTGCGCCTCTCGACGGTGCTTTCCGCCCTCTCGAAAGGGTCGGGCCAGGCGATCGAGCAGCCGAGAGACACGACGATCGGCGTCTACTTCGAGTGCGTAGCGTCCCGCCCCGGGGAGCCCGTCCGGTGGGCGGATGTCTTGGCGGAGCTCGTTCGCAATGGCTACTCGCCTCCCTGGCGCGTCGATCCCGATGGGGTGACCCGCTTTGGGGCGAGGACGCCCAAAGAGGTCTCCGCACGCGCCACGGTGCTCCACGTGGACGCGGGCGTTGGTTTCACGACCTACGGCATCGATGATCCCGCCGAGTTCTTGCCGGGCAACACGGTCAACGGAACCACCATCGCCCGCGTCGTCATCCGCGAGACGAGCGGCAAATTCGAGGTGGACGTCTACACGAAGGAGCCCCAAGCGACGCCCGCCATCCGCGAGCAGATCCGCCGCATCGTGGCCGAGTGCATGGCGGCGCAAGACATCGTGCGCACCTACACGGTCGCCAGCGTCAAGCCGGACGGAAGGCTCGATCTCGTGCCACCCACCGACGCGCCGCACCTGCCCGAAATGAAGAATGTGGAGCCGTGGACGCTCGGCGGCACGAAGTACGAAGCGGCGGCCGGCGAAGAGGTGGTGGTCCTCAAGCGCGACAACAAGAGCACGCGTCCCATTGTCTTCGGAGTGAAGCTCGGCGCTGGCCCCTTCGCTGGCGTGGCGCGCCAAGGCGACACCGTCACGGTGATGCTTCCGCCTGCCACCTTCTCTGGCACGATCAACGGGCTTCCAGCACAGGGCCTTGTCGTGTGGCCGGGGCAAACCCTAGGGCAGATCTCGATCGCTTCGGCGAAGACGAAGGCGGGGCCATGAGCCTCGTGCCTCTCGGATCGCTCTCGCTCGCGGCGGCGGTGCCAGGAGCTGCGACGGCGAATGCGGCGCTCGACGTCGCGATCGGCATCGCTGCGCCGAACGTCTCGGCCCAGCTCACGGCGGCGGCGAGCTTCTCCCCGTCCGTGTCCCTCGGTTTGGCGGACTTGATCGCGATCGCCGAGGCCATCCTTGCGAACATCGAGGCCGCGCTCGCGGCTATCCCCCCCATTCCGGTCTTGAGTCTCGACGCACAAGTTGATCTCGCCCTGGCGATCAAAGTCGATCTCGACGCGATGCTTCTTACCGTCCAGGCCCAACTGACGATCCAGCTCCAGATCGCCTCGCTTCTGGCTACGGGGGGAGTGGTGGCCTACGCATGGGACGGGGCGAATAACGCGCTCGGTCCCGCCCTCACCGCCGAGCTCGGAGGGGGCAGCACCCATTCGAACGCGATCATTCTTTACACGACGTCCGGCGTCACGTGGACGGCGATGTCTTCACTTTTCAAGACCACGCCCTAATGCGGTACATTTTGAACTGAGCACACCATGGCCCAAAACCCAGCCCAAGACTACGGAGTCGACGTCGCGTGCGTCGTCGATGCCGATGAGCTCTTCTCGGAGGCGGAGGGGGTTGACGTCGTGGCGCAAGATGCCCTTCACGCCATCACCCAAGAGGATTTCTTGGGGCCCGGTGGCGATGGCCGCGGGATCGACGTCCGTAAGTTCATCGGGGCAAACCAAACGTTTTTGAACTCGCAACAACCGCTCGTGGCGGAGGTCCTCGAGCGCGACGATCGCATCACCCACGCCGACGTCGTGCTTACGGCCATCATGTCGAAGGGTCTTGGCGACGTGAAGATCGAGGTCACCGGGTTTACGGACGCGGGTCCGTTCACGCTGACGCGCAAGATCTCCGACCTCACGGCGGCGGCTTTGGAAGCGGGTGAAGGATGAGCTTCTTCGACGACGCGATCGCGGGGATCACGAACTCCCAAGTCCGGGCCACCGTCGTCGGCTACCTCCAAGCCGCCAACCTCAAGGTGACCAATTGGCGCGTGGTCTCGGTGGGTAAGCAGATGTTCGAAGGATTCGTGGCCGCGTCGCAAGCCTACGTAGCTTCGCAATCGGTCATCGTGCGCGGCTTCGCGAGCCTCGAGACCTCCACCGATCCGGGCGATGTCGACGACTACGATCCGAATAACCAAGATCTCCCCGCGGCGCCCGGGTTCTTGTCGGCCATGGGGGCGAACCTCTTCGGGACGACGCGTGAAGAAGCAAGCTTTGCGACCGGCCTTTGCTCGTTCGCCAATGCCGGGCCCGGTGCGCGCATCCTGGCCCCGGGCAGCGTGATCTGGACGTGGACGGAGGGTACGCCTCCGGAGCCGCCGCCCACGTACATCAACACGAACGATGCGAGCATCTACCTCGATGGCACGGTGACGGTGCCAGCGGGGACGTCGATCGATCTGCCCGTCCGATGCGAAGTGATTGGCTCGATCGGCTCGGCCCCTGCGAGCTCGCTTTCCCTGACGACGACGCTCGTCGGATGCACATCGACGAACGCGACCGCCATCGTGGGCAACGATCGCGAGGACGCGGCGACCTACCGCAGGAATTGCCGCCAGGCCCCGGCGCGGCTCTCGCTCGGCGGTCCCGCCGACGCCTACGCCTACCTCGCGGTGAAAGAGCTCGATGGCACGGTGCTCTTGAACGATTCGGTTCCTCCGGTGCCGACCGCGATCACGCGCGTGCAGGTGACGCAGGATTCTTCGACTGGCATCGTCGATGCCTACTACGCGTCGGACAGCGGTGCGGCGATTGCCGACGACATCACGGCCGCCGTCAGAAACACGAAGTTCAACGCCATGGCGGTGCCCGACGCGATCACGTTTACGGGCTACGCCGCGATACCGACGATCATTCACATCGAGGGCTCGGCGAAGATCAAGGCGCGCATCGGCATCACCGCGCAAGCGGTGGCGGAAGGGATCGTGGCCTCGCTCGTGGCGAACGGCAAGACCATCCCCGTCGGAGGCGTCGATCAGGTCGCGAACGCGGGCGTGGTGTATACGAGTGATCTCGAAGCCTTCGCGCGTGCGGGCTACAGGGGTCTTTACGATGTCGTGGTGACGACGCCCGCGGGTCTCTCCACGGCGATCCCGAGCGGTCACGTGCCCGTTCTCCAATCGGTTGCCGGTGATGGCCTTGGCTCAGGCGATTGGTTCGTGACGGTGGTGCCGTGACGATGCGTCGGGGGCCGTCGGGCGCGGGCGGGGAGCTCGAGCGGGGCGAGCTCGGGGGCAGCTCGGGGGCATCTCGGCGATCGCGCGGCTGCAACGAGAAGACCTACCCGGACGTCGGCGGCGGCTTCGTCGAGCCGCACGAGCGCGGCGGTATCGATTGGAGCGAGCCGTACCCCTACAAGGGAACCGAAACGACGCAATGCCGGCCGATTGAGATCCACGTCACACCGCCGGACGAACGCCAAGCGCGCCCGCGCCACACCTGTTCGGTGCATGGGCTCTGGCTCTGTGACCTTTGCACCCGCGAGGGCGGGGGGATCGCATGAGCTTCGTCGGTACCATCCAACGCCTCACCGCGCGCGTGGGCCCGTGGTTTCTCCACTCGCGCAACATCGGCCGTTTCATGCAGGCGTTTGCAGTCGTCTACGACAACGCGATCACCGCCTTGCAGCAAGGTCTCGCGCTCGCCCATCCGCTTCGAAGCGATCCGTCGGCGTTCCCGGTGCTCTCGGTCGATCGCACGATACGCCTTTACCCGAGCGAGCCCGAGTCGTCGAAGCGAGAGCGCCTTGCCAATTGGCTCCAAATCCACCGGCGGCGCGGAACGCACCTCGGTGAGCTGCTCCACTCGCAACCCTACTTCGCACCCGAGCATCCGGTGATGCGGATCGTCCATCAAGACGGTGCGGGCGCCTCGGCAACGTGGTGGTCGATCGCAGCGGATGGCTCACTGTCCGAATACAAGGCGGTGCCGAGCAATTGGGATTACGACGGGCAAACGTACAAGTGGTCGCGCTTCTGGGTGATCCTTTACATGCCTCCTTCCTTCGCCCTCGCTCGCTACGACGACGGGACCTTGTACGACGGAGGGGCCGTCTATGACGGGATCAGCGGCCAGATCGCGCACGACATCGCTGCGATGATCTTGGAATCGAAAGCGGGGCATTCGCGACTTCAGGCGTACATCTTGGCGACCGATCCGGCCTCGTTCGATCCGACGTCCACCGCCGTCGTGAACCCAGATGGATCGACGACGCTTCCCGTTGGCAATTGGGGCACGAGCATGTCGGGCCCTCCGGATTCGGTCTACACGCGCCTTCGCACGGCTGTTTGGATCTACGAACGCGCGATGGGAGAATAGGGAAAACAGATGCCGATCGGTCCCATCACCCCCGGAGATCCCGTCACCGTCTCGCCGGACGCGTCGCTCTCGCCCTACGCGTCGATGCAGGCGCCGACGGCCACCATGGTTGTGGTGGCGGCGGACATCCAAGCCTTGACGCTCGCGCTCTTGAACGTCCAGGACTTGGTACGCGGAGAGCTCGCATCGGCGCTTGCGGCGATGGCGGTGCTGTTCGTGACCGCTGATCTCCGTGCCACCACGGTCTTCGATGTTCGCAGCGGTCAGATTCACGCCGGGGCGGGCGCGATCCAGATCGGCGGCGGCTCCGACGTCATCACGGTGACCGGATCGAACTTGGATCTCGGGACCACCGACGTCTCGCTCGGCGGCACGTCCACGGTTGAGAGTGGCGGGACTCTCGCTATCGGGACCGGCGGATCGTTCTCGCTACACGCCGGCGCCGTCGGTCTTGTAAGTGGCGCTGTCGGTCTCGATGGTACCCTCAACGCACTAGCTGGCAGCGTCGTCACCCTGGAAGCTGGGTCTCTGGCGCAATTTCAAGGACGTGTCGCACTCGATGGCGTCATCGATCTCGTCGGAACCGGATACATTAGCCAACGGCAAGGCGTGCAAAGTACCGACGCGAATACGGTGATTGCGGCTCTTGCGTACACTACGTACAAAATTCCCAACGCCGTGCTCAGCACGACTCGCCTTCTTACGATTAACGACGGTCCATCCGGCATGCATCCGCGGATTCGCATCTGGTCGCAGGACGGCGCGTCCGGAATGGATCTCCGCAATCAAGGTGGAGGAATCATCGGCGGCACAGTTATCAATAAAGCCACGCTAGGAGGCGGCGAATACCGTTGGGTGGATATCGAGTGGAACGGATCGTCGACATGGGAAATTGTTGGCGGAGAGAGGTCTTAGCCGATGTCGGGTTTTCTCACGGGGGTAGTGGCCATCGTCGATAGCGACGGCAAGCGCGTCGACACGCCGAACGTGGACGGTGATCACGCACCGGTGGAGTTGCAACTTGGCGAGACGATGACCGCCGAGAAGACAACCAATGGATCGCTCACGCGGGTGACGGTCAACGCACTACCCAGCGAGGGCGGGGAAACGGCCGACGTGCAGACGTTCTCAGAGCCCGGTTCCGACACCTGGACGAAGCCGGATAAAGACTTTCTCTGGGCGCTCGTTCGCATTTGGGGCGGCGGCGGCGGCGCGGGGTCCGGCGCGGGCAAGGCCAACCTCGGCTTCGATTTGACGGGCGGCGCGGCCGGCGCAGGCGGCGCCTATGTCGAGCACACTTTTCGCTTCAACGATCTTGGCGCCACCGAAGCCGTCACGGTCGGTGCGGGCGGGGCGGGCGCCGCGCCTCAGTATTCCGACAACGGCAAAGCCGGCTCCCCCGGCGGCTATTCTGCTTTCGGAGGGTGGCTTACGGCGCACGGCGGCGGAGGCGGCGGCGGGGGCACTGCGGGCATCGTGGCGAGCGGAGGCGGCACCGGCGGCGGAGCGAACGGCGCCGGGGTGACAGGCTTCTACGGCGGCTCTCCAGCGATCGGAGGCGGCGCCAGTGTGGCCGGCGCGCATGGCGTCGGCTTCGAGGGCGCCGGGGCAGTCCCGGGCGAAGGGGGACACGGATTGTCCGCCCTCTACGGCGGCGGTGGCGGCGGCAGCGGAGCGCGAGACGTTTCCGGCGAAGGAGGCAATTCTCTTTTCGGCGGCGCCGGAGGCGGCGGAGGCGGAGGCATAAACGAGACCGGCAACGCGGAGCGCGCGGGAGCCGCGGGCGGCTACGCTGGCGCGCGCACCGACGGATCGCGCCGCGGCGGCGGCGGCACGGCTGGCGCGGTTCACACCGCGGGCGGGCCAGGCGCCGCGGGAACCGCGGGACGAGGCGGCGCGGGCGGCGGCGGCGGCGGCGCAACGAACAACGCCATCGGCGTGCCCGGCGGCGCGGGAGGCGCCCCCGGCGGCGGCGGCGGCGGCGGCGGCGCGGGCCGCGGCGTCGGCGAGCTCGGCGGTACCGGCGGCGCCGGCGGCAATGGGTACATCACCGTGACTTGCTACGGCGTCGGACCGACGACGTGAGAAAAGGGGATTCATCATGCTAGCGAGTGACAATGGGCCCACGACCAAAGACAAGAGCACTTCGGTCACCTTGGCGACCGACGACCCCGGACTCGTGGCACTCGCGGGGGTGTCGACGGCGGCGAACCAAGCGAGTACGAACACGAAGCTCGACTCAATCGACACGGCCGTCAAGCGCCTCGCCCCGCTCGGCCCCGGGCCCGGGTCGGCGACGGCGAGCGCATCGAAGATCTTCGGGTTCGCCTTCACGGCCAACACCGTCGGCAATTTCGACTTGACGGGCGTCGCATACACGGGGCTGAAGACGGCGATCGATGCGGGGAAGCTGCTCATGCTCAAGGCGACCGCAGGTTGCTTCTACAACTGGGGAACGGGCAACATCACGATCGGGGCGGGGTCGACGGCGGCGAGCAGCCCGGCAACGCAGGGCGTCCCCATGTTCGACGGGGGCGAATCGCCTGAGCGGGCACCGCCCGGAACGACGCACATGAACATTCTCGGCGGCCCGGTCGCCGGCATCCTTTGCGTCTACATCGCGGAGTGATCCCCCATGCGCATCGGACGACGACGAGGGTGCGGGATCAACGCGTTCGATCGCGGCCATCCGCGAAAGTTTGCGGCATATGGCTTCATTGGGTGGTGGAATGTCTTCTACCTCACAGGGTTGACCGGCTCCAACATCAATGGGTTCGTCGATCAGTTCGGGGCAGGCAATAACGCGACGCAAGCCACTGACGCGAATCGCGCCGCGCTGTCTACCACCGCATGGAACGGCAAGCCGTGCGCGGATTGGGGCGCAAGCGGGACAAGGGGATATGTCACGCCTAGCGTTAGCTTCGGTGCCCACACGTTTCTGATGGTGGGGCAGGGAAATGCATCTTCAGGGTATGCCATCGTGCAAACAAACGATGGGACTGCGGGATACATCTTCGGAACTGATGGGTGCGCATCGGTGGTTACTCGGAGCGGCGTGGCCTCGGGACGGAGCCAACCGAATTGGCTTCGAGATGGCGTGAAAAAGGGTGCCGGTCGGACCTTCAACGGGACGCACGCCGCGCATCTTCTCTATGTCAGTGGCATTGACGTTGCCGCTCCGACTTGCGGCACAGGTAACGATCCTGGACTTGGCAACGGTGCAACGGGTCCGCTCTACATAGGTTGCATGCAAACGATCGCGAACTCGTTCCGCGGTCTGTGGGGCGAGCTGCTCGCATATCGATCCGCGATGCCGCCTCAAGTCGTTAAGCGTATCTTCAACCGCCAACGCGCCTTATGGCCAATGTGAAGGAGAAAGAACCCATGCCCACGCAACCGCAAATCGACGCCATTCTCGCCAAAGTCGAGACGTACCAAACCAAAAAGGCTCTCAGCGACGCTGCGCAGCGAGCATCAGACACGGCCAGTCAACGCGCCAACGCGGCCCGCGGCGCATGGGACGCCATGATCGGCGATGGCGAAACCGACGAGGTCAAGCTAACGGCCATGCTCAACGCGGTTGTCGATACGGGGCTCGAGGCGGCAACAAAGCAGGCGGACCTGCAAACCGCGTCGGGCCTGACATCGTCGGCGAACACGCAACTCGGTGACGCTGTCTACCTGCTAGTAAATCCCCCGCCGCCCGAGCCCTGAATCGGAACGAGCGATGGACATCTCTCGCTAGGACCTCTTCTTCGTGTCTTTGTCTGTTAATAAAGGTAGGCATGGGGCGTTTGCCTTCCCCGCCCGATCGGCCAGACGGACCCAAACGGCCGCCGACGGGCAGCAATGAACCGTTTCGCGTAACCCGGCCGCGCATCGCGCCGCCGCCGCCTTTGCCGCCGCGGCCGCCCCGCGGGAAACCGACGCTCGACGACAAGCAGGCCGAGCTCGTGCGCGCCTACGTGGAAGACGAGAGCGAGCCCCCGCCGCCGAGCGATCCGGAGCCGAGCTTTCAGTCGAGCGCGCGCGACTTCGGTTCGAGCGAGTCGACGCCGCCCCCACCGCGCGGGCGCATGGTCGAGCTCGCGGCCGATATGACCATTCGGCCGCGGCGAAGCCTGCACCAAAAGTTCAAAGAGTGGGGGGAGACCATCTCGCACGCCCAGAAGATCATCGTCGCGGTCTCGGTGATAGGAGCGACGGTGGGGCCCTTCGTTTATCGATCGATGGTTGAGCCTGGCGTTGTCTGGGTTCGCACGCGCGCGAGCGTCGCCGATGCCGAAGCCGCTGGAAAGAAGGCCTGCCTCGCGCTGCTCGAGGCGAAGGTCGACGTTGCAGCGGTGGACGTCCTACGCGCGGAGGTGGCCGACGCCGGTGCGCAGCAGGGCGGCACATGGGACAAGCAAGACGAGATCAATGCGCACGTGCACAAGGAGCTCAGCCGTCTACGGTTGCAGACGCCGCCACCGGCGCTCGGGCCGAAGGGCAAGGCGGCGGGCAAACACTGAAGGGTGGAGGAGGCGAAAAACCGATGCCGCAGTTCATGGCGAAAGGACAGCGCGTCCGGGTGCGCGACGCTCACAATCTGAAGGGCGAAGTGGTCTCCGTGTGGGACGATGGAAACGTTGCTGAGGTGCGATTCGATCTCCACCCCGACGCGACCCACCGGTACCACGTCGAAGACCTAGAGCCCGAGGACGACGCCTGCGGGTGTGTCTTCTGCCGCGGCCCACGGACTTGACAGTCCCGGGAACCGAGGGCGATCCTGGATGCCATGCTCGACCCCTCCCCATCGTTCGTTCGATTCGCTCGGCCGGCGCGGCTTCTTCTGATGTGGATCACGTGCATCGCGTTGGCGTCGGTGATGATCTGGCCGAGCATCGCGCTGGCCGATGATCCGAACCAAGCGGTGACGACGGGCATCCCGATCGTCGATGCGACCTTGAAAGTGCTCGGCGCGATTTACGTGCTTCTTTCGACGATCTTGCTGATTCTGCCCAAGACTTCGAAGCTCGCTCTCGGCTTGGCATCATTCGTGGCCGACCTGAAAGGCATCGTTGCCCAAAACGCCGCGGTGAAGGAAGCGACGACCGGTGCGATGGCAGCGAAGATCAAGCGGGAATCGACGGTCCCTCCACCGCGCGGGTTTGCGGACGCGTCGATCCTCGTTGGCTTGAGCGTGCTCACGCTCGTGCTCGCGGAGCTGGCCTTCGGGCTGTTCGCCACGGGGTGCAAGACGAACGCAGCGAGGACCGCTTGCGACATCGTGCACATCGTCGATGACGGATGCCAAGCCTTCGTCGAAGTGCCCTTGCCGGACGGGACGACCGAGAAGGTTCCACGCTCGGAGATCGTCCGTCTCGCCAAGGCGTCGAAGGCGGCGCGTCTTTCGGGTGCGCCGTGAAGTTTCGGACGGGCTGGCTACCCGATCCGAAACCGGTCCACCGCGCCTCGCATCACGAGCTCATGGCCGCGGCGCCGCCGTCGCTTCCCACGCCGAACCACATGCCGTTTCGGAAGGGGGAGATCTGGCAGGCGTCCTATGGCATGTGCACCGGCGAATCGACCACGCGCTGCGGACAACTCTGGTACGCGATGAACGGTGTCGGCGAAGAGGTGATGCTCTCGGGCGCGTGGAACTACCTGATGGGCCTTCTCGCGCCGTACGACGGCGAGAAACCCGAGAGCGTCCCCGAGAAATTCCCTGACGATGGCGCCTCTCCGAGCATGGAGTTTCAAGGGCTCCAAAGCTTGGGACTCCTTCTCGAAGAGGAGTTCCCGAGTCCGCAAAGCGTGGGCTTCGATCCCGCGCGCATGTTCCGCGCGCCGACGTCGGCCGATCTCGTGGAGGCCTACGATGCGACGGGCCTCCAGTGGCGATCGATTCTCTTCGCGAACACATCGACGCTTCGTGATGCGATCCGCGCGGTGATGGTGCGGCGCGGCGCGGTCAAGATCGCGATGTTCGTCGACTCGGGCGTGATGAACAACACCGGCCAGCTCGTCACCTCCATCAACGATAAGGATTCGAACGGTGGCGGCCATGACATCACCGTGCTCGATGCTTCCAACGACGGGTTCGCGGTGCTCGACAATTGGTGGCGGGTCTCCCCCGAGCTCGCCGCGAAGCTCGGGATCCCCGTGCAGCCGTGGGGTGCCGCGGATGGGACGTGGAGGGTCACGTGGGAGTGCCTCTTTCGACATTGTCGGCAAGCACTCGCCTTCACTGGCGCGCCGCTCGTCAAAAAAGCCGATGTGCAAGCGCTTGCTCATGCCCGCGGGGCCCGTGGGGTCGGCTCTGCGACGTGGCCCTACCCGTCCTCTGCTGACGCTCGCGATGTGCGACGCGCTGCCCCGACCACCCCTCCACCTCCACCCCCTCCCGACACCCGTCGTCTAAAAGGCCGAGGTACCTGATGGGCCGCTTACTCATGCTCGTGGCGGCTCTCGGGCTCGTCATGTGCAACCTGCCCCCACCCACCCCGCCGACGCCCGTGGGCGGCTCGGATGCTTCGCCAGGCCCGACGCCAGGCCCCGATGCCGATCCCCCCGCTCCGCCCGCCCTCGATGCGGCGCCGGGGCCTTCCGACGCGTGCCGCCGATCGTACGATCACCTCCTTCTCATCCACTGCACACCCCAGCAGCCTACAGTGGGGACGTGGGTGGACGTCTGTCGCAACGGTCGCCAGCACGGCGCCTTTCGTCTGGACGGCATCGATCGGGCGACGACCCCAGATGAGGCCCGCCGCGCCGGGGTGAACTGCACATCGGCGCCATGACCAGAACCACGGTCGTGCGTCCGTGTCGTTGGTACCGTCGTCCCTACGGGCCGTGGTTGCTCGAAACGTGGAAGTTCTGTTTCGAGCGGGGCGAGCGGGTCCGAATCTTCGGGGACTGAAAAGGGGCGTCCCCTCCCCATGCTCTTCGAAACGCTCGTGGCAACGGCCATCACGGCCCACATGAGCGTTTCCGAGCGTCGAGCGAACTATCTCGCGAACGCGATCGTCTACGCGGTGGGCGAAGACCTCGAAGGCGCGGCGGCCATGATCGTGAACCTGCACGCCGAGAGCGGGGGTCTTCTCGTCTTCGAGCGCTGCTACTGGCCCGAAAAAGGCGGGTGGGGGGCCTTCGGGGTCGCGTGGCTATGGGAAGATCGCTTCCCCGGCGCGACGTGCGGTCCGATCCGTGTGCAAGCGAAAGCGGCGTGGAGGATCCTCGCCTGGCACGAGGCGCCCTCGAAAGCGGTGGCCTTCGGGCATTACATCGGAGCCAAGGCGGTCGATCGACATCCGGAGGCGCGACGTCGAGCGGGATTCCACACCGTGGTGGCGTGGGAATTGGAGCACAAGGCCTGCCTTTGATAGGTTTTTCTTGATCCCATGGCCGAGTTCATCCCGCACGCCATCACGCCGATCACCCCCACTGTCTTCGCCAGCGCGCTCGTCGCGGGCTGGCGCACGTTCTTCGGAGGCGAGGCGCCCCGGCAAGCGATCGTGCTCCTGATGGCACAGAGCGCGCACGAAACGGCCTCGTGGAAGTACGTGCACAACTTCAATATCGGCAACATCAAGGCGGTAGACGGTGACGGCTACGACTGGACGATGTTCCGGTGCCGCGAGAAGGTGGGCGGTAATGACGTTTGGCTCGATCCACCGAACCCGGGCACCCGATTCCGCGCGTTCCGGAGCCTCACCGAGGGAGCGATCGATCACCTTGCGTTTCTCTACGGGCGCGCGCGCTACGCGACGGCATGGGCGGAGCTCAAGTCGGGGGACCCCTTGAAGTTTGCTACGGCGCTCCGCGCCGCGGGTTACTACACCGATCCCGTTGATGTCTATGCCGGCGCGGTCACGCGCTACGCGAAGCAATTCGGCGCGTCGCTCCCGGCCGAGCTCGAGCCGCACCCCGTCGATGATGACACCGCGCGCCGCGTGCAAGGGCTCGTCGCGCTGTCACTCGCCGCGCTTCGTCTCCGCGAGGATTTCGGCGCGCAAGACACCGAGCAGCTCGGCCGCGATCCGGACCTCGCGGGGATGGTCGCCGACACCGAGCCCGCTCCGCCCGATGATGAGAAGGCCTAGCGAGGAAAAGGCTCGAAGCGAAGATCGTCGTAGAGCTTGCCAGCGTCGTCCACCAGGTGGTCCACGGTCATCACGTAGAGCGTGTCGGCACCGCTTTCGATGCGAAGGTGCGTGGCACGAATGCCGATCGCGCCCTTCGGGATCGGGATCGATTCACCCGCGCGCATGCGTTCGAGGAACGGCTCTCGGTCCACGCCGAAGGAGACGACGGCCACCCTCTTCTCGTGGAAAAAGAAAACGGCACGCACGTCGGAGGATTCAGGCACGGCAATAGGCGATCCACGGCACGGCCTTCATCGTCCCCGCCTCCCATGATACGAGAAACACTTCGCCCGCGAAGGGGATGGCGGCGGCGCATAGCGGGAATCAAAACTCGCCTGACGTGTGACCGTGTGACCGCAGTCCAAAACAAGCTCCCATTCCGCGATCGCTTTGTTTCCGTTCGCGTTGCGGAGACTGGCGCGCAACTTTTGCCTGACCATCACGACCGTGCGGAACTCACTCATGGTTCACTTGGGTACGCGTCGAATCGACCCGTCGCCCGTCGTCCAATACGCGTAGTCCGCGTCGATGCGCACGTTACCGGGGCTCGGCTGCCCGGACGCGAGGACAAGCGGCGTGCTCGTCCCGTGCGCTAGTTTCATGACCTGGCCCGTTCGCGTGCTCGTCGTCCAGTAGACGCCCCGATCGTCCGCAGCGATGCCCGACGGTGACGGTTGATTGCTCGCGAGGATCGTCGGCGTTGCCCCGACCGCGTCGGCACTCACGCGCGCGACCGTGCCGCTTCCTGCGTTCACCCAATACACGAACCCACCGAACGCGGCGACGTTGAGCGGCACCGCTTGGCCGAGGGCGATGGCACGCGGCGAGGACGCTCCGTCGAGCGTGAGGCGGTAGATCGCGCCGTTGCTCGAGAAGACCGACCAGAAAAGCGCGCCACCGTCGATGGCGAGGCCTATGATCTTCGCGTCCGACGTGGCCACGATCTCTGGCGCCCCCCGACATCCGTCGAGCGGGCACCGCGCCACGGCGCCCGAGGACGGCATGTTGGGATGATCGACCTCCATAGCGAAGTAGACGTGCGCCGAGTCAGCGACGACGTTGTAGAACCGGCCACTCGGCGCCACGCCGAGGTCAGACGTGCCAGTGGTCGCCGTCCACTTGCCGATCGCGCCGTCGCCGTAGGAGCCCCAATAGAGGGCACCATCGGCGAAGGTCAGCGCCCGCGGATACTTTTGGCTCGTCGCGATCACCGTCGGGATCGCGGTGGGATCCGAGAGCGACAGTGCAAATACATTCCCAACGTAATCGGGATCCGCGCCCTCGGTCGTCCAAAACACGGCGCCGTCTCCGACGGCAAGGCCGGAAGGAACGACCTGCTTCGACGCGAGTTCGACGAACGCGCATACGCCCGCCTGACACGCGCTGCCAAGGCAGCTATGGCCGCACGCGCCGCAGTTCTCGGAGTCGCTGTCGAGCGAGCCGAAGCAAGGTCGCGCGTCCGATCCACCCCCCCCGGCATCCGGACCGATGACGGGGCCAGCGCCGTCGCTCGTAGCAGCGTCCCCCTCGCCCGCGGCGCCGGCATCGACGTTCGCCGAGCATGCACACACGTCGTATCCCGAACCGTCGGCGCGGCACGATTGGACGCCCTTCGGAGCACCACCGGAGCACCCGCACTCGATCTGTTGGCCCGGTGCGCAAGCGCGCTCGGTCGGCGTCGCGGAGCCGAAGTCGTTGATGGGCGCCCCGCCACAAGAGGCGAGCAGCATGAGAGCGGCGGCGACGGCGATGCGCATGGCGGCAAGCGTTCTCATGGCTGGTTTATACGGTCTCGGCGGCGGTTTGCTTGACGTTGGCGGAGGTGCGGCGGGGCGCGAAGGCGACGGAGGCGGCGAAGAGCCCCCAGCCGAACGCGCGTTTCCACTCGGCGATCTCCCTGCGAACGTAGTCGACGAGAGCCCAGAAAAGATCTGATAGCGTGTAGGGTGCCATGGTGAACGAGTCCCTTCGTTTGCGTGGTTGCCGCGGGTGTGGACGGTTGATACGTCCCGCCCCGTGGCAGGGCCCCTTCGGTGGTGAAAACACCGGGGGGCTCGCTTATCTGTACGGGTCGCGCGCGCCAGTCCTTAAGCTCGGTGGCCCTCAATCGCGGTAGCAAAAGAGGAAAGTCGGCGGTGGTTCCCGCACCCCTTGCGCCCACGGGGACAGCCGTTCAGTCACGTCTATTCGCACGGGTGAATAGGGGGGGGTAAGCCCAACCCCACTGGAAAACAGCCCGTTCCAGCGGGTAGGAAATTCTAGGGACCTCCCCCCCCACATGAGGGGCCGATGATGGCGTTGAATTCATTGTGGAGACGTTCGATCCCCGCTTGCTCGAACAACCATCGAGGCGCTACGGCAGTGGCCAAGAGCACGACGGTGGCCAAGTGCACGCCGTCGGACATCAAGAGTGCCCCGGCGGGTGCCGAAGGCGATGCAGCGGCAATGGCCTCGTGGAGAGTCGGATACTCTCCGGTCACTTCCGATGTCGCAGGGTTGCAATAAAGCTGAACCGTCGCCAACGCACCAAGCGCCTCTCGTGCCCTCTCAACGGTCACGTTTTTTGTGATCACTCGTTTGCCAAAGCTCTTCGATGACGAGGAGAACGACAGTGATGGCGAACAGCCAATAGCTCATGGGTAGCGCTGCCACATGGCGACGCAGAAGCCAGGCAGGTCGACGGTCCACGACGCGGGCGGCTGTTGCGAGACCCCGTCCCAGCCGGTGAAGCCATAGGCGCGCGCGAGCGTCCAGCATGCGAGCGGATGCGGCGCGCGGCTCGGAGTGTGCTGCATCTCGGGCACAGAGATCGAAAGGTGCCGATAGAGGTTCTTGTCCGATGCTTCCGTGAGCGAGAAGACGCACCGATAGGTCCGCCCGGGAAGGCCGAACGTGAGAATGTAGCTCTCCTTATCGCCGGGGGGCTCGCGATCGCCGGAGAGCGGACGGTAGTGGTTCTCCGGGAGCGACGCGAAAGCAACGCACGTCTCGATCGCGGCGTGCTCCTCGGGGCCGAGAATGAGTGGACGCAGGCTCATCGGCTTTCGTTGGATGCGACATCATCGCGCGAGGCCGGATGCCTGCGAAGCGACTGGCGCCACTTGGCGGCGGAGGATCAAGAGTCTCGCGTAGGTGGCAATAGGGAGCTTCGCCTCTTTCGCCTCTTTCGCAAGCGACACGTAATCGCGGTCACTGAACGAGAGCATCACGCGGTTTTTGCGCTCCACGGGAGCGGGCTCGACACGTCTTTTTGCCATGCTGTTTACCTACCACCCATCGAAAACAGTTGCAACCATGGGTAACCACGGGTTAGATGGTCTGCGGATGAGCCGCGCCGCCCCGGAATAGAGGGGGAAAAGCGGGGCCTTCCAGCAGTCAGGAGGGAGTGATGCGCAAGGTGGAATTCGACAGAATGCAAGAGCTGCGATCGATGATCACGGCGGTGGCATTCGCCGCTTCGACCGATGACGAGCGGCCCGACATGAACGGAGTCGGGCTCGAAGTCTTCGATGGCGAGCTCCACGCGAGGGCGACGAATGGCGAATGGGCGATGCGTGTGCGACGAACGCCGGTCCGCGCCGATGAGGGGTTCAAGTGCCTCGTCCCTCTCTCGCACGTGAAACGGCTCGTGGCGCTCATCGGTGACGGCATCGGGAAGCTGTCGATCGTCCACGATCAAGAGCTCGTGCGCTTCGATGTGGAGAAGATCGGACGGCTCGACCTTTACACCGGAGGCGTTGCGGCGGTTCCCTTCGCCGACATCGACGGAGCGTGGCCTACGGGGGAGGCCCTTCCAATGGACACGATCGGGCTCAACCCGAGCCTGATGGCGAGCCTCGCGAAAGCGTTCGGCCAGCTCGCCGAGAAGCCGACCTTGCGGTTCGCGTTTCACGGCGATGAGCATCCGATCGTCGTGACCTGCGAAGAGCAGGAATACGCGGATGCGCTCTTGATGCCGTGCATCTTGAAAGCGGCGGGCGAGGACGATGACGAAGAGGACCGACAACGCACGTTGTTTCCGGAACGGGAAAAGGGTCCACGTGAGCGCGTTGCGGAAGCGATGGACGGGATTCGCAACGCGGTGCCAGGCGCCGAAATGACCATCTCGAGTGGTGGCCATGTGATCGCGGTCGACACCGGAGGAACCTTCAAAAGCTTCGCCGGGAGGGCGGGCAAAGCGTTCAAGGGCAAGACCAAGCCGAAGGTGATGATCGTAAAGAAAGGCGCCGCGGCGAAGAAGAAGAAGACGAAGGCAATCGCATGAGTCAGCACATCTCGGTGGACACAGGCGTCGTCATGCGCGCTGGGCTCGTGGTGCTCGAGCTCGAAGTCACCCCTGACGCTGGCAACGAGCGAATGCGAGCCGTTCACCCGATGTCGGCTCGCGGGGCGCGAATGATGGCCAGGCAGCTGAACGAGCTCGCGGACGACGCCGACGCGTGGCGCGCCCCTGATGAACGGGACGAGGCGCTCGACGAGATGGGCGTGACTCGGCTGGGCGATGGCGGTCCAAGTGCCGAACCTCCGAAGCGCAGCAGGAAGCGCAAGTCGCGAGGCCGCGAATGAAAACGGCTCCGAAGTGAAAGGCACGCCGCGCCAGAGGCTCTTCGGCTTCGCGCGGCCGAGAAAGGCACTGTCGGAAGATGCGCGCGAAGCACCCCGAAAGGAGCACAAGCGAAAACCGGCCTTCGTCAAGGTGGATGCGCCGAAGGCCGATCCATCAAAGAACATCTGGTTTTGGTGTTGGATAGGCTCGGCGGGGGAACCGACGACATGTGCGAACGTGCCGAATCAGTTCACTCGTCATTGGTGCCGCCGGAGAGCGTTCGCACTCTCGAAACCGTGCGAATGTTGCTCTCCTCGCAATGGCGTGGAGAATCGCAAATCATGCCGACGCACGCGACGATAACGCGGTTCGAGCGAATCGGTCATCCGCAGGGCACGCAAGGCAAGCGCTACACGCTCGAGTGGGAGCGGCTATTCGAGCGTCTCTGCCACGCGACCATCGAGACGACCAAGCTCGATCTCCCCCTCTGGGCTCCGACGATTTGGCCGGACGACAACCGGCGCGAGGGGAATAACCCCATCGAGGTCCACGCGCTCGTCTTGGATCTGGACCACGGTGCCACATTGTCGGGAGGAGTAGGCGCGATTCAGGATGGCCCGATGGCATGCCTACACACCTCGTTTCAGCACCAGCGGGACGTGAAGGTGAAGGATGTCCACACCGGAGAAACCTCCATCGTCCGAGAGGACCGGTTTCGGCTGGTTTTCCCTATGGCCACCCCCGTCGCTTTCGCTCGATACGGCGTCGTGTGGCGTTCGGCGCAAAGGTGGATGCGAGAGGCGCATGGGCTCGTGATCGACGGCCAAGCGAAGAATGCGGGCCGGTGTTGGTTCGTTCCGGCCCATGCCCCCGGGTGCCGCTTCGAGGCGCATTGCAATTACGGGGGATTGCTCGACCCGTGGCAGCTCGTGGAGAGCTGGCCAACGATCCGGGAGGCGGTGCCCCTTCCGCCACCACGCAAGACGCAGCCGGGGCGCGAGGCGAGCAAACTGAAACGGGCGAGCGCCTACCTCGCGCGGATGCCGGAATCCGTGAGCGGGCAAAACGGGCACGCGGCCTTGTGGAACGCGGCGTTCATGCTCGTGAAAGGGTTTCAACTGGACCCAGAAGACGCACGCGTACTGCTCATGCGCGAGTTCAATCCACGTTGTCAGCCAGAGTGGTCAGAGAAAGAGATTGCGCACAAGGTGCGACAAGCGAACACAGCGCGCGAAACCGGCGGGTTTATCCGGGATCGTGATCGGAAGGTTCGATGAACGTTCTTGATCATCGTAAATATGTGGCCGATAGTCGTTCAACTATGGCCACGGGGGGCACCGTGCGGCGTATTGGATCGTCTCTGCCGCGAGAGTTGAGAGTCCCGCTCAAGCGAGCGGTGGACCTGGAAGGGGATCGCGCCGTGGCGCGTCGTCTCGGCTTGTCGCGTTCGACGATCACGCGCGCGCTGGCGGGGCTGCGCATCATGCCAGGCACCATCGCTCTGCTTCGAGAAAGGCTTTCGGGAGCGCGCGCTTCATGACACGGGGCGGGGGGGTCGGTGGCGGGCTTGCCGAAGAGCGAACGACTACGGGCAATGGGCATGTCGTCCCCGAGAGGAAAGTCATTCCGATCGATCGGGTTCGGAAAGGAGGGCCATCGAGTGGTGGCGACGAGCCGAACCGGCCCGTCATCAAAATAGAAGCAGGGCAGCTTCCTCGCATGGTGGACGAGGGCAATGAGGCCCTCGCCGCGCACACCAACATCTACCAGCGAAGCGGCGAGCTCGTGACCGTCGTTCGAGAGCCTGATCGCGTCGATACGACGGATCGTGACAAGCGAAAGGGCCTCGAGATCACGCTACGACCCGGGACGCCGCGGCTTCGTATCGTGTCGCTCGCCTCGCTTCGCGTCCATCTGGCGTCCGTTGCCGAATGGCGCAAGTGGGCCCCGCCGAAGGGCAAAGACGGCGAGGGAGAATGGGCACCGGCGCACCCCGATTCGGCCGCTACGGCGGCGATCATCGATCCCACGGCCGCAGGGGGATGGCCCGATATCAGGCCCATTCGGGGGATCCTCGAAAGCCCGGCGCTCGCTCCGAGTGGCTCGCTCATCACCACGCCAGGCTACAACGCCGAGACCGGCTACGTCCTGCTCCCCTCGGTGGACGTCGGCAAGATCGAAGAGAAGCCGACACAAGAGCAAGCGCGCGCGGCGATGAAGTACCTGTGGATCGAGCTCTTCTGCGACTTTCCCTATTTGGGCCTCGGCGAGAGCGATCCGACGGACGTCGACCGAAGCAAGCGCTACGAGCAAGCTTGCAAGTGCCCCGATGCGTTCGTCGGTATTGCCGCCATCCTCTCCATGTTCGCGCGTCCGGCGATCGAGGGCTCCACGCCGGGGTCGGTCTTCGAGGCGGCCTCGCAAGGCTCCGGCAAGACACTCCAGATCCATGCGATCTCGACCCTCGCAACGGGACGAAGCGCGGGGCTGATGACGTTCCCGACCCACGATGGCAAGGTGGACGAAGCCGAGCTCGAAAAGATTCTTGCCTCGTACGCGCTCGCCGGTGCACGAGCCATCGCCTTCGACAACATCAAGGGCACGCTCGGCGGATCGGCGCTCGAAAAAGCGATGACGGCGGTCGACTCGATCGATCTGCGTGTGCTCGGCTCGAGTGAGACGCGAACGATGCCGTGGACGGCGATCATCCTCTTCTCGGGGAACAACATGGCGATGAGCGACGACGTGGCCCAACGCGTCCTCTGCTCACGCCTCGAGAGCGAGCGCGACGACCCGCGATCGCGCCCCTCGAAGGAATTTCGTCACGCCAGGCTACTCGATTGGATTCGAGAGCATCGAGCGAAGCTCGTTCGTGCATGCCTCGTCATCCTCCGGGCCTTCATCGTGGCGGAGTCGAAGGCGAAGAGCGATGCCGGGAGCTGGGGATCGTTCGAAGCATGGAGCTCGCTCGTCCCGGCCGCGATTCTCTACGCGGGCGGTCCCAACGTCTTGGAGCTTCGCCAGCGCGGCGGCGCGGTCGACAATGGCGAAGGGGCCGCCCACGCGGCCCTCATGCGCGCGTGGCCAACGGAAGTCTTTCCGAAAGGCGCCAAGGCGGTAGCGCTTCTCAAATACGCCAGTTTTCAAGAGGAAAAGGACATCGAGGCCGGGAAGCTTCCACCCGATGGGCTCGATGAGCTCCGCAATGCAATTCGCGAGCTCACCCAAACACCGGACGGGCGCGCGCCGAGCTCGACCACACTCGGCTTTGCGCTTCGCGCGCTGCGAGGCAAGTGGAGGGAAGGCCGCAAGCTCGACGGCAAGCGCGACACGCACTCTGGGATCGTGATGTGGCGGGTGGAGAAGAGAGATCAGGCGCCTCCAGTGTCTTCGGTGAGCGATTCGACGGATGGAGGAATCGATCCGCCGACGAAGCCGATCTATGACGGTGGACATGATCCGGCCGAGGACTTCGACCGATGAGGGTGAGCTTTCTGCCGAAGCGTCCCCCCGCCCCCAGCAACCCGTCGAAAAGCGCGTCTGCCAGAAGTGTTTTCGAAAGCGACGCGACGTCATCCCGATCATCGTCGGCGCGTCGTACCACTATCACTGCGGGCTTTGCCGACAGCTCCACTTGCCTTGGACGTGAAGAGCGGTGAGCGGCCGTCGATTCCGCCGCGACGGCTCCCCCATCCGAAAAGGGGCCCGGCCGGCGAAGGCCCCGCTGATGCCGGACGGCCTACGCAAGCTGAAGGAAGATCTCGCCTACGCCGAGGCGATGGCGGCGAAGCCGACGAAGAAGAAGGCGACGAAGAAGAAGGCGAAACCGGCAAAGAAGAGCAAGAAGGCTAAGCGCCCGCACAAGTGCGCGCCGAGGAAAGCGGCGCCGGCGCCGACCCCGCCGCACCCAGAGACCGCGAAGTCGGGGGACTGTGATCTTGACCTGCTCTCGATGGCGCTTGAGGTGGGCGTCTCGCTTCGCATCGACCAGCTCAAGCGCGAGTCGATCGACACCATCTTGAATCCCGCCGAGATGGCCGAGCTCGCCGACGACATCGCCTTTCATGCCGACGTCGTGATGTACAAATCAAAAAAGCCGGGCGAGACCGCGCGGCACTTCACTCGGCTCGTCGAGGCGATCGCGCGCCTCGCGTACGTGCAAGGCGGCATCAAGTTCAACGGCGTGCGCTACGAGGCGGCGCATGGCGTGGCGTAACCTCCGCGACGAGCTCTGCGAGGTGCTGGCAGATACGGTCGAGGCGCGCATCCCGCTCGCGCTGCATCCCGGCCAGTCCGTGCACATCGAGTGGGGTGGGCGCACGACGTTTCGGGGCCGGTCGGTGCGCGCCACGTGCCGGCAATGCCACAAGGGTTTTCGACGAAAGCTCTTC
>DATHEQ010000159.1:0-47348 GCA_035318505.1 Polyangiaceae bacterium
GTCGATCGGGTACGGCGCGCATCTCGGCGGCATCGCGCCGATGTTGGCGATGCTCTCGAGCTGCGCGGCGGGGCTCACCGTCGTGAACATCGATAACGGCTTTGGGGCGGCCATGGCCATGGCGCGCATTCTCTCGCCCGCGGAGTGAGATGGGACACGACGACCACGACCACGAGCACGAGCACGAGCACGAGCACGAGCCTACGCAGGATCGCGGCCATGCCCATGCTCACGCGCCGGCGCACGCCCATCCTCCGGCTCAATCGCTCGGGCCGCTCGGGCGCGGCGAGGGAAAAGGAAAGACCCTTTTTCTCGACGCGTTCAGCGGCATCGCGGGCGACATGACCATCGCCGCGCTGGTCGACTTGGGGGTCCCGTTTGCCGTTCTCGAGAACGCGTTCGAGGAGCTCCCCGTCGCGGGGTATCACGCCCACCTCGGACACGTACATCGCAGCGGAATCGTTGCCACGACGTTCGATGTGCACGTCGAAGGCAAGCATCCCGAACGCACCTACGGTTGGATCGATCGCATGCTCGCCGAAAGTGGGCTCACCGAGGGCACCAAGACGCTGGCGCGGCGCATCTTCCGCAAGTTGGGAGAAGCCGAAGCCAACGTGCACAAGATGCCGCTCGAGGAAGTGCACTTTCACGAGGTGGGCGCCGTCGACGCCATCATCGACGTGGTTGGCTCGGCGGCCGCCATCGAGTGGATCGGCGCCGCGGTCGTGGCAACGCCTTTGCCGATGGGGAAAGGGTTCGTGAACGCGCGCCACGGAACGCTCCCGCTGCCGGCACCGGCTGTGGTCGATTGTTTACGCGGCGTACCAACGTATCCGGTCGCGCTCGATGCCGAGCTCGTCACTCCGACCGGGGCTGCCATCGTGGCTTCCATTGCCGAACGGTTCGAACGCTGGCCGTCGTTTGCACCCGAGCGGATCGGGTGGGGCGGTGGGCAACGCGAGCTTCCCGATCGCCCCAATTTGCTGCGCGTGGTGCTCGGTTCGAGCGGTCCCGATCCAGCGGTCGAAAGTCACGTCATCGTCGAGGCCAATGTCGATGACATGACTGGTGAGCTCGCCGGACACGCGGTGAACGCGTTGCTCGCGGCCGGTGCGCTCGATGCGTGGGCAACGCCCATCGTGATGAAAAAGGGGCGCCCGGCATTGACCCTCGCCGCGGTGGGCCCGAGCGAACGAGCGGATGATTTGGCGCGCGCCATGTTACGGGAGACGTCGTCGATCGGGGTGCGCATCCTGCCGATCCGACGTCTCGAACGCCCCCGCCGCATGGCCGAAGTGATCACCCCCTACGGCGCCATCCCGGTGAAGATCAGCACCGGGCCGTTCGGTCCAGCCCTGGTGAAGCCCGAGTTCGACGCCTGCGCGCAAGCCGCCGCGGCTCATCGCGTCACGGTGCGGGAAGTGATCGCCGCCGCGCTCGAGGCGGCCAAAACATTGCCCCTCGACTAACGGTCAATCCGCCCGTTCCACCGGGAGCCCCTCCGCTTCCCACGCCAGCACGCCGCCCTCGAGGAATGCCACCGGCGCGCCTTCCGACGCGAGGCGCGCAGCGAGCTCTTTACATTGCTCGCCGCCCCGGCAGTAGAGGACCGGCTCGGCGGGAAGCATGTGCAGCTCGGCGAGTCGATTTCCAATCTCGGCGATGGGAATGTTGATGGCGCCGGGCAGATGCATGCGCGCGTAAACGGGCGGGTCCCTGGTGTCCACCAGGGCCACCTGGTGTTGCGCCAAAAGCTGCGCGACTTCTGGGGCGCGCAGCGCCCCCTCGGCGCGCGGGAGGAACGGCTCTATCATTTGCCGGAGCTGGTCGCGCCGGAGGGCGCCCACCTCCGCGGCCGCAATGCGCCCGCCCGCGAAGACCATCGTCGTCGGCACCGATTGAATCCGCAGGCGCTGGGCCAGAGCTTTGGATCGATCGATGTTCACCTTCACGACCTTGGCTTTGCCATTGAGCTCGTGAGCGAGCGCGACGACGTCCGGCTCCATCGTTTTGCAGGGGCCGCACCAGTCGGCGTAGAAATCCACGAGCACGGGCTGCTCGTTGCGCAGCACCTCGCGCTCGAAGTCTTTTTCCTCGATCACCGGAATCGCCATGGTGCTCTTGATACCGACGTTGGCCAGCAATGCAAGCCCACAGACCCACAGCAGCGAAACGACCGTCGCGCCGTGCCGGAGGCACGGCGGGGGTGGGGCCCCATTCCGGATTTACTCCGGTGGGCGAGGGGGCAGCGCCCCCGCAGGGAGACGCACTACGCGAACGCCCGCCGCACGGCGTCGGCCATCGCATAGAGCGCCCCCACCGTGGCGGCGAGTGCGAGAAACGGGGGAACGATGATCCAAGGTCCGGCCCCCCACCGGATTTCGCCCAGCATCTCCCCCCACGATGCGAGCGTCGGGGGTACACCCAGGTCGAGAAACGTCAGCGACGTCTCGATGAGGACGGCGGAAGCCACCGCGAAAACGGCTGCCACCGCGAGAGGCGCGACGAGATGCGGCGCGACGTGGCGAAACGCGATCCTGAGCGGCGACGCCCCCATTGCCTTGGCGCCCACCGCGAATTCCTCGGCTAGGGTGTGGATGACGAGCACGTGCGTCAGTCGGGCGATGCTCGCCCCTTGCACGGCGGTGACCACGATGACGAGGGATGTCACCGAGGGGCGTTGCTCGAGAGCGCGAACGAGCGCGATGGCGACCACCGCCGGGAAAACGCTGACGATCTCGACGAAGCGCTCGATCAGACCTTGAAAAACGCCGCCGAGGGCCCCCGAAAAGCAGCCCAACACGAACCCGAGCAGCACCGCCGTCACGGCGATGGTGGTGCCGAGCGCAAGTGAGGCACGCGTGCCGTAGACGAGCCGCGCCAAGACGTCGCGTCCGAACGCGTCCGTACCGAGCGGGTGCGCCCCCGACGCGCCCGCCATGCGGCTACTCGTTTCCGTCATCGGGCCCCACCGAAAAAGCGGCCATACGGCGCGATCGCCCGGTCCGAGCGCGGCCGCGATCTCGTCGGACCGCGCGCCTTCGGCGAAGGGTCCGTGGTGCGTCAACGCGGGCAACACGTACGATTCTCCCTTGTACTCGAGGAACACCGGTACGTCGGCCGCGATCCACTCCGCGAGAATGCCGAAAAAGCCGAGCACGCCCAGCACGACCAGTCCCAAGCGCCATCCGAGCAGGCCGCTGAGCTTGCGCCAGCGCGCGCGCCTCATGTGCTCATTCTCCGGTGGCGCAAAGCGGCGAGCGTGAGGCGCGGGTCCGCCGCAGCGACGGCGAAGTCCGCGGTGATGGCGGTGACGGTGACGGTGAGCGCCGTGATGAAAGCGAGCCCCACGAGCCATGCCACGTCGTGGGTCTGCACCGCGCGCACGGTCTCTTCGCCGAGGCCGGCGATGCCGAATGCCTTCTCCACGACGAAGGTAGCCCCCATCGCCAGCGGCATCTCGGTGCTCGCCAGTGCCAGCACGGGCAAAAGCGCGCCGCGGAGCGCATGACCGAAGACGATGCGCGCCGGCCCGTAACCGAGGGCGCGCGCCGCCCGGATGTAGTCGCTGCGTGCGATTTCGCCGAGCAAGGTGCGGGTATGCGTAAGCGGCGACGCGATGATCGACAGCGCCAGCACGACGATGGCAAGGCCGAGTGCCGGTCCCGCCCTGCGCATTGCCCATACGGCGAGGCACGCGGTCGGCGTTGCGAGCGCCATGAGCGACGCACCGAGGATCCCCCATTCGACCGGCGGCGAAGAACGGATCGCGGCCCCCACCGCCAGCGCGATGGCACCGAGGTAGGCGAGAAGCAGCGCGCTCGTCATGAGCAGCAGCGTGAGAGGCGCCCGCGCCTCCATCCGTTCGAGCACGCCCGCGCTTTCCGTGCCCGCGCCGAATCCGGCCAAAAGCGCCCGCTCGGCCCAGCGGGCATATTGCGTCTCGGTGAGCATGGCCACGAAGCGCGCCGTCCCTTCGTGGGCCTTGTAATCGGCCTGATGGACGAGCCACCAATCGCGCCAGCGCCGGATGGCGACGAGCGCCTCGCGTTCACTCGCAGCCGGAGGCAGCCGATCGTCGCGTCTCGTCACGTGAGCGGCTGCGCCGATGAGCCGCGCGATGGCGCCGAGGCGAGCTCCCGGCGCGTTCCATTCCGGCGCACTTTTCGACGAGGGTGACGAGAGCTCCTCGAGGTGCAGCATGATCTGCTCGAGGGCATAGGTGTCGAGCTCCATGACGTCCCCTTCGCGGGTCGTGCTCGTGTGCTGCGCGAAGCGCCGCACGGCGCGGCGAGCGTTCGCAGCGCGAAAATCGGGCGCGCGATCGGTCCAGAAGCGAATCCAAAAAGCCACCGTCCGCTGCGGATCGAGCGCGTCCGCCGACGCCATGCCCATGCGCTCGGCGACGGGCGCGAGCGCGACGGCGACCCGCGCCCGTGAAGCCGGTGGCAGCGCGTCGAGCCGCGGTAGCAGGTGAGGGAGCGCCGCGCCGCCGAGGCGCACCAGCTCGTCGCGCGCCTCGGCGGCGCGCGCATCGCCCTCGCCGATGCGGATCAACGCCCGCTCGACGCGCCCCGCCACATCGATCGGCCGCGCATTGAAAAAGCGCGGCAGATCCAGAAATCGCGTACGGCGCAGCGAAGCGAGCTGCTCGGCGGTGAGGGTGCCTAGCAGCGCTGGATCGTCCGCTGGATCGGGCAAGTAGGACAAAACCGCGAAGCTCGCCAGCGTCACGCCGATGAGAATCGGCACGATCCAGAGCAGACGCCGGAGGGCGTGCCTCAGCATGGTAGAGGGGGTGGTGTGATCCGCGGATCGACTAAAATCAGCGGAGAATTAGCGCAAAAGATAGTAGCCGGCCACCAAGGCAAGCGCCAAGGCGGTAAGCACGACGCCCCCTACCATCCAAGCCGGGGCGTTCGAGGTGGGGATGAAGATGGGCTCGTTGTCCTCACGCCGTGGGCGTCGCTGGGAATCGGACGCACTGGCCGCGCCGCCACTGACGCCGGGGGGCGGCTCGGCGGCACTCGACGCCGCCAGCGCGGCGAGCGCGGCTTGGCTCATCTGTGCACCGATCATGGTGTTCGCGACTTTCGATTTGCTGGGGCCATGATCGGAGAGGCGTTCCGAGGCGGTCACGGCGTTCGGCGATGACGCGGGGACCACCAGCGGTGCGGCGGCGTGCTCGGCGGCCCGTGACGAAGGCCGTGTCGCGTCAGGCGCGCGATGGAAAGGAGCCTCGGGCAGTGGGTACTTCCGGTAAACGAGCTCCTCATCCCCCGGATCCGGCGGAGCGATCCCGGGTCCGTCGAACCTGGCGACGATGACGGTGATGTTGTCATGGCCACCGGCTTGATTGGCCCTGTCGGTGAGGACCTTGCAGGCTTCGAGCGGCTCGGGATACGTGATCAACACCTCCCTGATCTCGTCGAAGCGAACCATTCCCGAGAGCCCGTCGGAACAGAGCAGGAGCGTGTCGCCTTGGCGGAGAACCGCGTACGTGAGGTCGACCTGCACGGTGTCGGCGGTGCCGAGCGCCTGGAGGATGATGTTGTTGTGCTCGAAAGTCTCGGCTTCGGCTTCGGTGAGTTGCCCCGCTTCGATAAGCTGGTTGACGAGCGATTGGTCCCTCGTCACCTGAACCAGGCGATCGCCGCGCAAGATGTACCCGCGGCTGTCCCCGACCTGGGCGAGGAACAAGTGGTCATCGATGAGGCCGGCGATGGTGGCGGTCGTGCCCATCCCGCGCCGGGCGCGATCGACCTTGGCCTCGGTGAAGATGCGCAATCCCGCGGCTTCGACGGCGCTTACCAGCCGATGCGCGAACTCGTCACGGCTGACCGGGGGACCCCCTTCGGACATGCGCTCGGCGATGATGTCGACGGCCAGTTGGCTCGCTACCTCGCCAGCCGCGGCCCCGCCCATCCCGTCGCATACGCCGAGAATCGTCCCGTTCGCCCCGACGGCGTACGTTCGATCGGATTCGAGGAGCGTGCGCGTTTTCTTGGTCAGGTCGGCGACGAGGAAGTTGTCCTCGTTGTGTTCGCGAATCTGACCGACATCGGTCCGACCAAAGAGCTTGACGACGATCTGCACCCCCGCGAGCCCTCGTTGGGAAGACGGGGGCCCGCCGGCCAGACCGTCGGGGGGAGCAGGCTGCCGCCCGGAAGGCGGTTGGGTCATGGGCCGCGTCGGATCCCGCCTATCGGGGAGCCGCCTGCTGGTGGTGGATGGGACGCAACGAGGTCGACCCGGAAAAGGTGCTGGCCCACGCGCAGGAAATCGCCGTGAGTCAACGGAGTCTCGCCCCGCACTGCGACGTAGGTACCATTGGAAGAACCGAGATCGGTGGCGGTAAACGTGGCAGTCGCACCATCGAGACGGATCGATACATGTCGGCGCGACATGAACGGGTCGTCCGTGAACACGACATCTCCCGACTCGCGGCCGATAATCGTTTCATCCCGGTGCAGGTAGAACACGTTTCGCGTAACCCCCTCGACGGTGCGCTCGCAGAAGCGAGCGTACCTCGGCAGCATCGGTGATCCGAAGAGCAGCGTACCGTGCTGCGTCGCCGGGCCAAACCCCTGCTCCGCGTCCCTCACGGCCTCAAACCTTAGCACTTGAAGGCCGATCAAGAGCAAATCTCCGTCAACCAGGGCGTGGGCGCGCCGCAGGCGGAGGTAGATACCGTTGACGGACCCCAGGTCCTTCGCGTACCAGCCTTCCTCGCGCCGCGCGAGACGTAGGTGTCGGGGAGACACATACGCATCTTCGCGGAGGAGGATGTTGCCGTCCTCGCGGCCGATGTCGAGCTGCTCGCCGGCGAGCGGATAGCTCGTTCCTTCGGCGCCATCGCGGGCGATGGTGACGAGACGTCCCGAAACATCCCCCATCGGACCGCTGCGAGCGGTGACCTTTTCCTGCACGCCCCCGTGCACGCCGCCGTGATACGGGTCGACCCCGTCGGCCAGGGCCGGGGCGCGTGCGGGCGCGGGGTCCGAGCCGCCCGCGCGATCATGGGGACGCAAGCTCGCCCCACAGAACTGGCAGTAGAGCATCGTTGCGTCGGAGGCACCGTTACACCGGCCGCACACGATGCGCGCCGCCGCGATCGGCGCTGCGCCAAGCGTCGCGACGGCGACCGGATGAGGCGGCATCGCCGCCGTCGGGCCACCCGCCTGCGTGACGGCGGGGCCCGGTGCGGGTAGCCGCGATCCGCAAGACACGCAGAATCGATTCGCGACAGGATTACGGGTCGAGCATACGGTGCAGGTCGGCCCCTCTTCCTCGCGCGATTCGAAGCTGAAGGCCGGCGCTTCGGGGCGCGAGCGCCCGCCCAACCCGGCTTCCGCGCCATAGTCGCCGGGAAGTGACACCACACCCAGGCCGACGGGCGGCGTGGGGGGTACGAGCCCGGCGGGCGATGCCAGGCGTCGCCCGCAGTCTTGGCAGAATGCGAGATTCTCGGGGTTGTTGCGCCCGCAGCGGTCGCAGATCACGTCCCCTAAGGGAAACCCTCAAGACACAGGTACGTCAAGCACATTCCAGTACCCGAAGCTCGGCCGGGCAGTCGACGGCGCCGTTCTCGCACGCCCACGCCAAGCGCCCGATTGACCGCGGCGCGTCCGCCGCGGCAAACATTTCGCAATAACAGCGCGCCTTGGGGAGGCCATTGCGTCGATTGTCGGAGGAACTTTGGGCAATCCCTTGACGTCTCCCCGAAGCTTCGCTTAAACGCCTGAAGTCGTTGTTCTTGGAACGGACGGGTGACGACCGCCCGGGAGATTGCGGCATAATGGAGATCTTTCTCGACAAGCGCGCAGTGCGGCAAATTCGCATATCTGCGCAAGATGCGATCGAGGAGGGTGATACGGAGACGTTGCGCGAGGACGTGCTCGAAGCCTTCACCGAGGAGCAGGTAGAGGAAATCGAGCGGCGGCTCGACACCGGCGATTTCTTCGAATTTCTGACCGACATGCTCGACGAGTGGGGGGGCGACGACGTCGACGAGCTTTTCGAGCTCTTGGAGACGCAGCTCGGCGATGTCGGTATCGACCTCAAATACGAGGCGAAAGAGGGTGCCGTCGCTGCCGAGGATGACGCCGACGAAGACGAAGATGATGACGACTTCGACGAAGACGACGACGAAGACGATGATGACGACGACGACGATGATGAAGAAGAGGAAGAGGAAGAAGAAGACGCCTGACGATCAATCCTCGCTACCGCTGCGCACGAGATAAGCGTGGCAGCGGCCAGGAGCGAGAGCGGCCGTCGGGCAGAGTGAGCGCGCGCAGGGCGCATAACGCGAGCCGGGAAAGTCGCGGGCGAGAGCGGTTGTGAGCGCACACGCGTCCTCGACGTTCCCGTCGCTGCTCGCCAGCTTGGCCTCCTCCCACAACGCGTCGTCGCGCAGAATCGACGTCGGATGGTCGACGTAGAGGCGGTGAAACTCGCGCCGCGCGGCGGCGTGATCCCCGAGCACGTCGCGGTAGAGGACCGCGATACGAAACTGCGCGGGCGAGAAGCGCGGGCGCTCGTAACTTCCCGCCATCGTCGACAGCTCGCGCTTGGCGAGCATGTTCCGCAAATGCGCGATCGCCTGCTGGGGTCGACCGAGCTTCTCTTCCAATTCCGAGGCGTGCCAGAGCGCATCGTCGAAGAGAGCCCCTTTCGGGTACGGATGTCGCTCGGCGCACGCCACGTAAGCATCGCGAGCCCCCTGAAAATCGTTCGCTGCCTCCAGGTATCCCGCGAGCGCGTAACGAGCGGTCTCGTCGAGCTCCGTTTCTGAGATCTGCGGCAGAATCGCGCGGAGCCACGCCACCGGATCGCCACCCGTCGCCGCGAGGTGGCGCACGTACCGCTCCATGGCGCGACGGGCGAGACCGTCGTTGGCATTCGTCGTCGTCAGCACGCGATAGCGCTCGTAACCCTGGTCGGGGTTGCCGGCTTCGATCTCCAGATCGGCCAGATCGAACTGGGAGCGACGCGCGAAATGGCTGGCCGGCTGCTCGGCGATGACACGCTCGTAAGCGGCACGCGCGCGGTCCCACGCGCGGCTGCGCTGGTAGGAGGATGCTGCGAGGTAGAGCGCCTCGGCCGCGTCGCGCGGGCGGTCGGCGGCTCGCTGCGCGGAGGCGTACGAGCTTGCCGCTTCCTCGTAGCGTCCGGAGGAATACGCGCGATCGCCGGCGCCTTTGGCAGCGCGATAGGCGCTGCTCGGTCCCGGTGCGCACGCCGTAAAAGCGAGACCGACCGCGATGCCCGCGACGCTGCCGAGCCACTTCAGCGTGTGCATGCTGCTCGAATGGCGCGCATCAACGTTTCTGCTGCGGTCTCCGTCTCTTCTCGGCTCACGTCGAGATGAAAAACGGCGCGAAGACGGGTGGGGACGATGGTCGAAATGAGCAGCCCTTCCGCCTTGGCCCGCGCTATCGCCTGCTCGGCCACGGGGGCGGCGACGTCGATGCTGACGATGTTCGTCTCGGGCTCGAGGGCGACGGCGTGGTTGGGATCGAGGCCGGCGTCGAGCCGCTGCCAGAACAGACGCGCGTGCTCGTGGTCGAAAGCGAGCCGTTGCCGGTGGTGGGTGATGCCATAAAGAGCAGCGGCAGCGATGATCCCGACCTGCCGCATGCCCGCTCCGAGCATCTTGCGCAAGCGTCGCGCGTCCTCCATTTGTGGGCGCGAGCCGGCGAGGGCCGAGCCGATGGGCGCGCCGAGCCCTTTGGAGAAGCAGACGGTAGCGGTGTCGAACGGGGCGGCCAAATCGGAAAGCGCGACCCCGGTCGCGACCGAAGCGTTCCAGAGGCGGGCGCCGTCGAGATGGAGACGAAGTCCCAGCTCGCGCGCGCGCCGCGTGATCGCCGCGACGTCGCCGGCAGGGAAAATGCGCCCGCCCGCGACATTGTGCGTGTTCTCTAAGGTGACGAGCGACGTGCGAGGTACGTAGTAGCTGAGCGGCTTGATGGCGGCCTCCATCTCCGCGGCATCGAAAAGCCCGGCCTTACCGGCAAACGTGAATTGCACGCCCGAGAGCGCGGCCGCCGCGCCCGCTTCGAAGAGGGAGATATGTGCCGCCTCGCCGCAGATGACCTCGTCGCCGCGGCGCGTGCAGGTCAGGATCGCGAGCTGGTTGCCCATGGTGCCGGTCGGGACGAAGAGCGCAGCCTCCTTGCCGAGCAAGGTCGCGACCGTGTCCTCGAGCTGGCGCACGGTGGGGTCTTCGCCGTAAACGTCGTCGCCAACCTCGGCACGCGCCATCGCTTCGCGCATGGCGGGGGTGGGGCGCGTCACGGTGTCGGAACGCAGATCGATCATGCGCGCATCTTATCGCCCGCGCGCCGGCAGGCCATGCCGATCCGCGTGCGCTCGTCAGCGCGTTAGGGCCGCCTCTTTCTCAACGCGGGCGGCGTGCTCGGCGCCGCAAGGCCAGCCCAGCCATCACGACGAGAGCGAAACCCGCCTTGGCCGATGCCGTCCCGCCCAATTCGCAGCTGCACCCGTCGCGTGCGTCGCTCGATCCGGCACCCGGATCGATGCCGCCTTGAGCCCCCGCGCCGCCCGTTCCACCGCTTCCAGTTGCTGCGCCACCGGTACCCCCGCCACCCGCCCCGGGCGTGGGAGGCCAGCTGCGCGATTCATTCCACCTTTGAAGAAGCTCGTCGATGCGCTCCGTATTGTCGACGAGCACAACCCCTGCCGGGAGCTCTTCGATCTTTTCGACCCACGGCATGTCGCTCGTGAACCCGGGCCACATCGAGGCAGGCGTAAGCGCGACCGTGCGCGGGGCGGAACCTTTGTCGCCGAAGGTCATGCCGCTCGCGCCTGTGCACGTGATGCGCCGTATGGCACTGGCAGGGAGCGGATGGTCGGGCAGGTTGGGCATCGCCTCGAATTCGGGATCTTCCGTCATCTCGACGGGCGAGATGGTGGTGAACATGCGCGTCAGGTACGGCCAAGTCGCGAGCAGGCTGTCTGCGTGCCGCGCGGGATCGACGATGCGGTCTGCCAATGCCGATGCGAACTTCGCGTTGTCCCAGCGGCTCGCGTCGATCTTGGTCGCGAAACAAGACGGGCACCCATAGAAATAGCCTTCGACGATGGCGGGGTCGGTGATCACGCCGCCGCCGTCCTCCAAGGTGAGCGTCGCCGGAGCGGGGACGAAATCGCGCAGGAGTGGCAGCACGAGCGGGTGGGACGACGCGCAGAACGGTGTATCGGAAGGGCCGGGAAACGGTCCCGCATCCGGGCGCGGGCCCTTACCGCACGCGAGAAATCCCTGCAGCTTCATCCGCTCGACCGCCTCGACGGCGGTGAGCAAGCCAAACGCGGTGGGATCCCATGCCTGGGGCGTGAGGCGCATCGATCCGAGGATGGCGGTCGAACCTGCGTACTCCGTCACGAAAGCTTTCCCGTTGGCGACGGGGCTATCCACTGCGCCGCTCACGAGCTCCTTGTAGTTCGAACCGAACGTCATCCAGTCGAGTCTCACCGTATTGAGCTCGATACTCTTGAAGTTCGTGGGGCCGACGCGGGTCGTTCCCAAGAAAAACGTGCGAATGCCCATGTTCTCGACAGCGGCCACTTTGGTGAGCTTGATGGGGACGCAGGGTTTGCTTCCCGCGTAGCGCACGACCAAAGGATGGATTTGGTCGATGCCTGTACCTCCCGTCAGCTTCACGGCGACGAACAAGTAGCCGCGCGCAACGTAGTCCTGAAAAAGGGCGGGAGCCTCGGTGGGCATCTGATAGCCGTTGGTCCCCAGCCAATCGACGAGTTCGTCGGCGCCCCCGGACAAGGTAGTTGCCTCGAAGGCCCCCACCTGTTTTTGCGCCACCACGACGCCGCCCGTCGCGGCATCGGCATTGGTGCGAGGGTCTAGGCCCCCCGAGCCGCCCGCGCCGGTGCTGGTGGCTCCGCCTGTGATGACGGTGCCGCAGGAGTCGCGCTGCGTCGAGTAGCCGAAGGTTGGCACGGTACCGGCGAGCAGCTTGGCGAAGAGCGGGTCGGAGCCGACTTCGATTTCGGGGAGCGCCGGTACGGGCAGGATCCACGAGAACCGCGCGGCGTCGCCGCGGTATTGAATCTGGATGTGCGCTTCGACTTTGCCCGCATCCATTACGAAGAGGATGTTCTCTCCCGTTTGGTCGACCGGCATTGCTCGCGGTCCGATGTCGCAAAACGTCCCGCCACAGGCGTGCGCAGAGCGCGGCGCCGCGGCGAAATAGAGCGCGCCGGCGGCGCAAGCGACGGCCGTGCCTCGAAGCGATCGCATGGTGGAAAACGTTTTCATAGGAGCCTCCGACGCGCGAGCTTTTGGTGTGTCGAGACGCAAAGACACAAGTGCTCATTCTGCCGTCTTCCTCTTCTAGATAGCAATCCGAATGCCAGCCTCTCGCCCCCGGGGAGAGGCGCTCGCGCGAGCTCACTGTGCCACATGTGTGCCAAATGATGTCCGCGCGCCGTCGAAGCGTCAGGACGCTGAGCGTTGCTCCGAAGCCTGCCCAACTTGGGCCCGCCAGCGTGCGATCAGCGCACGATACGTGCGACGAGCTGCCTCACCGCTTGCGGCGGCGCGCTCGGCGCGAGAGGAGCCCCGCCGCTAGGACGAGAGCGAACGTGGACTTTGGCGACGTTCTGCCGCCGAGCTGGCAGCTACACCCGTCGCGTGTTCCGTAGGGTGGGGGCGTGCCTGCTTCGGGGGCGATGCTCCCGCCGTTTCCGGCGTTTCCTTCGCCGCTATCTTCCGCGCCGGTGCCGCCCCTCCCGCCGTTCGCGCCTGCTCCGCCCGTGCCCCCGCTCGTGCCGCCGGTGCCCCCACTTGTGCCGCCCCCGCTTGTGCCGCTGGTGCCGCCGTTCGCATCGACGCCTGCATCAAGAGGCGACCCCCCCCTGCCGCCGGAGCCGCCGCTCGATCCAGCAGCTCCAGTACCTCCGGCACCGCTTCCCCCTGCGCCTCCCGTTCCCGGCGCGGGTGGCCAACCTTGCGAGTCATTCCACAGCTTGAGAAGCTCGTCGATGCGCGCCGTGTTGTCGACGAGCACGATGCCTGCGGGGAGCTCCTCGATCTTTTCGGCCCAGGGCATCTCGCTGGTGAACCCGGGCCACGACCCATTCGGCGTCAGCGCGATGTTGCGCTTGTCGGGCAGGGTCATGCCGCTTGCCCCGCCGCACGCGATGCGACGCGTACCCAAAGCTGGCAGCGGGTGTAGCTGCAGATTCGGCATTGCCTCGAATTCGGGGTCTTCCGTCATCTCCGCTGGTGAGATGGTGGTGAACATGCGCGTCAGGTAGGGCCAAGTGGCGAGCAAGGCGTCCGCGTGCCGCGACGGATTGACGACGCGGTCGCCAAGCGCTGTCGCGAATTGGAGGGCATCCCATCGGCTCGCGTCGATCTGGCTCGCGTAACAAGACGGACATCCATAGACGTAGCCTTCGATCGTCGCGGCGTCGGTGATCAGCGCACCGCCGTCGTTCACGACCAGCGTCGCCGGAGGGGGAACGAAATCGCGCAGCAGTGGGAGCACCAAGGGGTGCGGCGAGCTGCAAAACGGCGTATCGAAGGGCGGCGGAAACGATCCCGCGTCGGCGCGGTAACCACGGCCGCAGGTGAGGAGTCCCTGCAGCTTCAGCCGCTCGACCGCATCCACGGAGGAGAGGGAGGCGAACTGGGTTGGGTCCCACGCCGCCGGCGTGAGACGCGTCGAACCGAGGATGGCCGTCGGTCCCGCATACTCCGTTACGAACGCTTTGCCGTTGGCGACGGCGCTATCGACGGCGCGGCTCACGACTTCCTTGTAATTCGAGCCGAGCGCCATCCAGTCGAGCCGCGCGGGGTTCAGCTCGATGCTCTTGAAGTTGATCGGGCCGACGCGGCTCGTGCCCAGGAAAAAGGTGCGAATGCCCATGTCCTCGACGGCCGCCACTCTGGTGAGCTTGATGGGCGCGCAAGGTTTGCTTCCGGCGTAGCGCACGACGAGGGGATGAATCTCGTCGATCCCGGTGCCGCCCGTCAGCTTCACCGCGACGAACATGTAGCCGTGCGCGACATAGTCTTGAAAGAGAGCCGGCGCCTCGGCGGACATCTGGTAACCGTTGGTCGTGAGCCAATCGACGACTTCAGCCGCGCCTCCGGACAACGTCGTCGTTTCGAACGCGCCCACCTGTTTTTGCGCCACCACGACGGTGGTGCCGGCATCGGTCGAGGCATCGGCACCGGCGCCAGGGTTCATGCCCCCGGCCCCACCGCCCGCGCCGCCCGCTCCTGTGCCGCACACGTCGCGCTGGGTCGAGTAACCGAACCTCGGCACCGTAGCCGCGAGCAGGGCGGCGAAGAGTGGATCGGAGCCGACTTCGATCTCCGGAAGAGCCGGCACCGGCAGGATCCATGAGAACCGCGCAGCATCCCCACGGTATTGAATCTGGATATGCGCCTCGACCTTGCCCGAGTCGATCACGAAGAGGATGTTCTCTCCCGTCTGGTCGACGGGCATCGCGCGTGGTCCGATGTCGCAGAACGTACCGCCGCAGGCATGCGCCGAGCGTGGTGTGCCGCCGAGGTAGAGCGCCCCTGCGGCGCAGGCCACGGCCGTCCATCGTAGCGATCGTAGGATCGATAGCGTTCTCATCTCTGCCTCCAAGGTTGCACCCACCATCGTTCGTTGATCCGAGCCGCCGCTGTCGGAGAAACCACGCGAATGGCTCGGCGCGAACGCGTCCTCCCGAGCAAGCCGAATGCCAGACATGTCGCGTCGGGAGCGGCGCTCCAGCGGCTCCACGTCGTCATGGTGTGCCACGCGATGGCGCAGGCGTGCCTCGTCGCGACTCCGACGCCGGTGGGCCGCCCTTGCACTTTCCGAGCGCATAGTTGGCCTCGCATTCGCACTGGCAGAGCGCTTTCTCTTCGGGCACCGTCTGGCGACAGGTCGGCAGGAGCCGGAGTCGCGCCGAACCGGTTTGCGGCGGCTCCGTGTAAAGCGTCGTTACCTCGAACTCGACGTCGAGCGGTTGCGCCACGATGTCGATCGGATCGTAATCGGGACAAAGTGGAACGTGTGCCACCTGACTGCGTGAGCGAAGGTCGGGCTGCCGGGTGGCCGGCTCGCCGGGCACGGGAACCATCGCGACGGTGCGCTTCTCTTCGGCGACGATGAACCCAGTGTCGGGCCGACGCACGCGAACCCGGATCGTCGCGGCGCTGGTGTTCGCATTTCGAATCTGAGCCGCGAGCAGCACCACGTGTCCGCCTTGCGGCGCGCGCATCAACTCCATGGTATCGTCGGGTCCGAGGAGCCTCATCGGCGCGTTCTCTTCCGTAAACGCGGCAGGGATGACCTCGAGCGCACCGGTAGCGTCGCCCGGTGCGGCGCCGTCCTCGTCGTCGGCCGCACCTTCGCGTCCCCAATCCTCGTTCGCCGATTCGGACGCGAACGCGTCGACGTCGCGCGGGATCGCTGCGTCGGGCAGCGCGGGATCGGCGGGCGCGGGTGCACTGCAGCCTACGGCGAGAGCCATCGCGTGCATCAGCCACAGCGGAGTGCCTCGCGTGCGTCGCATGCTCGTCCCGACGACCCGCGAAGCACCCGCTAGAAGCAATTGACGTCCGTATCGGCGCGGCGTGGGTAATAGTAAACGAAGGCGTTGCAATGCTCTTGGAACTCCACCTTGCCGCCGAAGGTGAAGCAGCATCCGTCGGCGGGATCGCCGCAATCGTTGGGGCCCACCGCGAAGTCGCACGAATAGCGAATTCCGCCTTGCGCCGGGACGAGGGCGCCGATGTCGCGCAAAAAGACCGGTTCGTCCCAAGCCGTGCTCTCGTAAAACGGCGCGGGCGCCTCTGCCTCGGTGGGGTCGAACACCGACATCGTGAATCGCCGGCCGCGGCTGTGAAAATGCCCATTGGCGCCGAAGATGGTGACCGGGTTCTTATCGGCAAACCGGCAGGTCGTTTCGAAGCTCTTGGTCACGTCACCTGGGCAAATGCGAAGGCTCTGGTTGGTCGCGAACGCGGTGCCGAGCTCGTCCCGCACCGACGCAGGATCGGCGCGATCGAAGTTGACCAGCACTTTGCCGAGCCCCGGCGTGGCCTGGGTCGTCGCGTTGACATAGTGCGTTTGCAGCATGAGCTTTTCGTGCGGTTCGAAGCGGTGTGCCACGCCCTCCGGAAGCTTGAGCTCGACGTGCCCTTCGTTTTGCGAATTGACGACGAGCGGCCAATCCGACCAGTTGGCTGATTTCCAACACTGGCCATCCACCACCACGTCGCCGTTGGCGCCGTCGAGCTCGCGAACGGTGCGCATGCGAAAGATGTTCATGTGGTGCGTACCGCTGGTTTGCGCGATCTCGATGTGCTTGACGTAAACCGGTTCGTCGTAGGGCACCTCGAAGAAAAAGCACTGCTGCAGCTCCTGGCCGGGCTCCAGCTGGAAGGACGGCGTACCGAGTTGCCATCCTTGTTCACGCGTCGCTGGCGGCGCGAGCATGGCGACGTCGGACGGCTCGGACGTCACACTGCAGCCGGCTGCCAACAGCGCGGCCGATCCGGCGGTGAGAAGTCGTCGTGCGAAGCATCGAGCGGCAAAAAACGAGCGTGGGGTGCGGTGCATTGAGCAATGGCACAGCAAGTCGCGTGCCACTGCCTTTTTTCGCGAGGATCCAGCGTTTTGGAAGGATCACGCGCGGCGGATGGCACAGCTGGCACAGTAACGACGTGGCCCAATGCGGGCGCACGTGTCGCATGTCGCGCGACCTGGGCGCGCTGGGATGATCAGCGGCGCAGCGAACCGCGCATCAGCTCGCCGATGGCTTCGGAGAGTCCGTCGAGCGTCAGCTCGAACATCGGAAAAATGCCGCCGATGGTTTCGACGGTGCTGCCCGCCCATACCGAAGGCGGCTCGGGATTGAGCCACACGGAGCGTTCGAAGTGCTCGCGCAAGTAGAGGAGCCACGCCACGCCGGCCGCCCCCTTCTCGCTCTCCCCATAGCTCGGCGCCCCCAATAGCTCCCACGGCGCCATGAGGGCGTCACCGACGAGGACGAGCTTGTAATGCGGGCCGCAATCCGCGACGAGATCGGTGATCTTCACGGGGTCGCGAAACTCTTCCGTAGGGTAGACGGCGCCGTAAACGCAATTGTGAAAATAATAAATGCGCAGCTCCTTCCAGTGCGTCGACCGTTTGGCGGCACTGAAAAGCTGGGACATCGTTTGCGCATAGGGATCCATCGAGCCCCCCACGTCCATCATGAGGATGACGCGCGTGTTGGGGCGGCGCGGCGGGCGCGTGACGACTTCGAGCTCGCCCCCGTTTTGGGCGGTGCGATCGATGGTGCCTTCGAGGTCGAGCTCGTCGAATGTCCCTTCCCGCGAGAACGCGCGCAGCTTGCGGAGGGCGAGCTCGATCTGGCGAAGGTCGAGAACGAGATCGCTCCGGTAGCCCTGATACGCGCGCGCGTCGGCGGTCTTGACGGCGCTCCTCCCTCCCGAAGATGCACCCAGGCGAACGCCCCCAGGGTTGGCACCGGCGCGGCCGAAGGGAGAGGTCCCGCCCGTCCCGATCCAGCGGTTGCCGCCGTCGTGACGCTCTTTCTGGTCGCGCAGCCGCTCCTCGAGCAAGCGCTCCACTTCCTCGAGATCGAGCGCCTTGAGCAGGGCGCGCTCTTCTTCGGTGAGCTCTTGGCCAGGTCGCGCATTGCGCAGCCATTCCAGGATCTCGGCGTGGATCTTCTTGGCTTCGATGGCAATGCCGCGAAAATGCGCGGCAAAGGCAACGTCGAACGCGTCGAGGTGACTCTCGCGGTGGACGAGGATCGAGCGGGCCACGAAGTAAAAACCTTCGAGAGAGCTCTCGTGCAAGCCGAGCGCGAGCGCTCGTGCCAGCGCCACCGCTTCTTGCAAGCCGACCGGCACCTTGTTGCGCCGCAGGTCGTAAATGAAGTCGATGAACACCGTGCTCTCTGCTCCGTGTTGGGGGACGGCCTACGACCGGTACTTGCGCCCCCCCGACAACCGATCGGCGTAGGCGACGACGTCCTGCTCTTTTTTGAGCAACGTGCCGAGGAAGGGAAGCGCTTGATCGAGCTTCACCGATCCGACGCCGGCCTTTTTCAGGACCGCGATCCAGTCGATGAGCTCACTCGTGGATGGACGTTTGCGCAACCCACGCATGTTGCGAAGATCGAAGAAGGCTTGCAGCGTCTGCTCCACCAAACCGTCGTCGAGCCCGGGATGATGCACCTCGACGACGCGTTTCATGAACTCGCGATCGGGAAAGTCGATGAAATGAAACACGCAGCGCCGGAGAAAGGCGTCGGGCAGCTCTTTCTCGTTGTTGCTGGTGATGATCACCATGGGGCGCTGCTTGGCGGTGATGTCGTCGCCCGTCTCGGTGATGCTGAAGTGCATGCGATCGAGCTCGTGCAGCAGATCGTTGGGGAACTCGAGATCGGCTTTGTCGATCTCGTCGATGAGGAGCACCGTTCGCTCCCCCGCGCTGATGGCCTGACCCAGCGGGCCGAGCTTGATGTAACGGCGGATATCGCGGATGTCGCCGTCGCCGAAGCGCGAGTCGTAAAGGCGTTGCACGGTATCGTAGACGTAGAGCCCGTCTTGAGCGCGGGTGGTGCTCTTCACGTTCCAGGAGATGAGCCGAGCCGGCAAGGCTTCGGCGATCGCTTCGGCGAGCAGGGTCTTGCCGGTGCCGGGCTCGCCGCGGACGAGAAGTGGACGTTCGAGTGCGAGTGCGGAGTTGACGGATGCCTCGAGCGCTTCGTTGGTGAGGTAGCGTTCCGTCCCCCGAAAGCGGAGGAATGTCGACATGGCCCGCGCAGCCTAGCACTTCGGTTTGTGGCGAGCAGCGTCATTCGCGCCGAGCTCGTGAAACGTGTTTCAGTTCCGCGAAATGGCCGCTTTCGCGCTAGCTGGGAGCGATACTGGGCGGCGCTATGCTGGGCCGGGCCGGGGCGAGGGCGGCCGAAGTCTCGCCCGACCTATCCAGCGCTAGCTTGAAAAGAATAGGGCCGATCATTTCGTTCAAGGCGACGGTAGCGATGACGAGAGCGCGAAAGGAATCGCCGAACGTCGGGAAGCGCAGGGCAATGCTGGCGCCGAGGCCAAGCGCGAGACCCGCCTGTGAGATGAGCCCCGACCAACCCCATTTGCGTACTGCAGGCGGGTCGTCGGCGAGGTGGCTCGCGAGCCGCCCCGTCCCGTAGGTGATCAAAAAGCGTGTTGCCGCCAAGGCAACTGCCACTGGGCCGAGCGCACGAAGCAGCGGGATATCGAGATCGGCTCCCGCGGTGGCGAAGAAGATGACGTAGATGACACTTCCGGTACGCCGGATGGCGTGGATGAACTTCTCGCCCTGACTCGATAGGTTTTGCACCACGAAGCCGGCCACCATGAACGCGAGAAGCGCGTCGTAGTGGAGAAAGTGCATCACCTCGGAGAGGCCGAAGCCGAGGACCAGGAAAACGACGATGAGCTGGCGATTGACGAGCCGCATGTAAGCGGCGAGAACGAGGCCCAGCGTCGTGCCGAGGGCGACACTGCCCAGCAGCTCACGGCCCAAAGCGTGGAATTCTCGCATCGAGATCGATCCTGCGGGATCGATCATGGGCTGCACCACCGTCAGGCAGGCCGCGACGAGGACGACCACGACGACGTCGGAGGTCATGACGAAGGTCAGCGTGAACGTCGCGACGGGTCCTTTGGCACGCGTCTGAGAGAGGATGCCGAGCGCGGCAGAAGGGCTGCGCGTCACCGAAAGGACGCCCCATACCAGCGCCACGCCGATGACGGCCAGGAGCGGCAACGGTGCGAGAAAGGGAATCATCGACCGGAGCAGGACGAAAACGCCGGCCACGCCGAAGACGACCAAGGAGCTTTGCAGCAGCGTGGCCCAGAGCAGACTGCGCAAGCTCCGCCGGACGATGTCGAGCTTGAGCTCGGCGCCACCTTCGAGCGCAATCAACGCGAGCGCGAGCGCGTTGGCACGCCCCAGGTTGGCGACGCTGTGGTGATCGATGAGCCTGAGGACGTGCGGCCCCGCGATGATGCCGGCCAAGAGATAGCCGGTGAGATGAGGGACGCGAATCGCTTCGACCAGCTGGCTCATGAGCGTGCCGGCGAGGAGCAAAAAACCGACGGCGGCGATCGTGCCCACGCCCTCGTGGATCTCGGGAACCGCGCGGGTCGCGGCGAAAAGCAGCGTGAAGACGAGCGCCAAGCTTGCCGCTTGAATGAGCCGCGTGCCGAGACCGCGCGGTGCTTCGGCGCCCCCGTGGCTCACGGCCCGAGCGCCTCCGGACCGCTCGACGGCGATCCCAACGCCACTTCGGAGGGCGCCGTCTTGGCGTCGGGGATCTCCCCGGCGCGCATCAGGGAGACGCGCATGCGCGCGGGCCCCACGAATTCGCCGAACACCGTCACTGCCGCGACCGTGATGAGAATGGTGTCGCCGACGACGCCCGGAAATCGGAGCGCGAACGAGAGGCCCACTGCCATCGCCAGTGCGCCGGTCGGGAGAAGGCCGAGACCCAGCGAAGCGCCGGCAGGCCGAGCCACGCGGTAGCCCGCCCAAACCAAGAAGCCGACGGCAAGCTTCACGAGCAGGCGAACGGCGATGGCCGTCCCGATGATCCACGCGAGATCGGGCGTCGCTCGCGGGCTGATCCGCGCGCCCGCCAAGACCAGCGCAGGGAGGAGCACGGGACGTTCCGTCGGCGCGATCATCGCAGCCACCTCGTCGCGGTGGCGTGACGACCCCGCCAAAGCGATGCCCATGAAGAACATCATGGCCAAAAACGAGAGATTGAGGCGAACGGCGAGCCCGATGGCGAAGAGCGAGGTCCCGAGGAGCACGCCCCAGCTCTCATGCAGCCGGCTTTCGCGGCCGAGCAGCACCGATGTCAAGAGGCCGAGCAGGACACCGAGGACGAGGGTGATACCGGCCCAGGCCATCCCGGGGAGCTCTACGCTCGCATGCTCGACCGGCGCGAGCGCGAAGAGAAGCGCCGTGGCAACGAGGGGAACCACGTCGTCGGAGTCGGCGATTTCTCCGAGCAGATTGGCGAGCGGTCCGCGCGCGCGGTGACGTTCTACCACCCAGCGCACGGCGTCGCGCGTTGTCTCCGAGCAGGCCGCCCCGATGCCGCCCGCCAGAAGGAGCAGCGTCGTGCCGTCGAGCGTCGTGAACCGCGCCATCACGACGTACTCGGTTGCGCCCACGGCAGCGCCCGTCGCGAGCGCAATCGAGCAGGCCACGACGAGGCTCGAAAGGCGAACGCGCCGGCGCCCGAGAAACGCGTAGTCGAGGCCCAGCACGAACGCGAGCCAGCCGAGGGCGGCGTCCGCGATCGGCTCGAAGGCGTCGAGCATCGAGCGCTCTACCAGGCCGAGCACGTTGGGCCCGATGATGAACCCAAGCACCAGGTACTCGCTGCCCGAAGGAAGGCCGAAGCCTCGGATGGCGCGGCCGCCGACGAGAAAGCTCCCGATATACGAGAGTACGAGCAAACCCATGAGCAGCAGCAGCGCGTTCATGGACGGAAGCTCGAGCTACGGCCGAGCGCGACCTCCTCTCGGGCCAACGCGGCGGCGATTGCGGTGGCGAGATCATCGTCGCCTTCGGACAGGGGACCGTGCGCCGCGACGCGGTAATGCGCGCCTTCGACGTCGAGCTTCAGCAACTCGACTTTGACGCTCGTGCCGAAGCGCCGTGCCTCGGCGAGGAGGACGGAGCGGACGTGGCTCTGCGCCGCGAGGGGGTCGGCGACGACGTCGACCACGGTGAGCGGTGACTGGCCGAGCACACGCGTCGGCGAGAGCAGGCTCGTCAAATGCGGCACGCGGATGTGACAGCCGAGATCGTCCTCGAGTCGCACCTCGAGCAGGCTCACTGTCACCACGCGGCCCGTGCGCCCACCGATCTCGATGTGATCGCCGACCCGCACGCGGCGCCCGTAGATGGCGGGAATGCCGGCCACGATCGAGGCCAGCACGGGGGCGCTCGCGAATCCCAGCGCAACCAAAGTGGCGACACCCAAGCGCGCCAATGCGCCGTCGTCGGCGCCCGTGATGAGCGGCGCGGCGAATAGCAGAGCGATGATGACGATCGCGACGCGGACCAGCGCGCCGGTCGGCACCGCCAAGTCGCGGGGCAAGCTTCCGAGCGTCGTTTCGCCTTTTCCGATGCTGCCGAAGAAGAGCCCGACGAACCGGACGAGAAGGACCGTGACCAGGACCGCCACGGCGAGAATGACGAGCACCGGCAGCGCGCTCCCGACGCGACCGATGAGCGCCGAAAGAGGCGTGAGCACGAACCCGGTGAGCCGCTCGGTGTAGGTGCGGGTCGATTCGAAAAGCGATGATGCAAAGAGCAGCCAGCCGTAGGCGATCCCGAGCTGCCCCAGAATGCGCCCGCCGCTCAGCGCGACGGAGATGCCGCCCCGGAACGCGGCCGGGCGGACCAGATCGATCCCGTGAAAGCGCAGGGATGGCAGTCGATCGGGGTGCTGGGTGATCCACGTCTGCAGCTTGCCGGCGAGCTCACGCACCTTGCCGAGCAGGAGAATGGCGATGAGCGCCGAGAACGCGAAAAGCGAGATGGAGAAGACGGTCTCGGCGATGGCCTTGCGTTGCCGCTCGCTCTGCAGGGCTTCGCGCACCTTGGCGGCGACGGCCGCGGCGTGAACGGAGAGCGATTCATCGCCTTCGGCGATAGCATCGTCTGCGGCGAGCTGGACGATGGGGGTCGTCCCGCCGAAAACGACGATGCGTTCGGCGTGTTCCTCGGTATGGACATCGGGGAGCTCGCGTTCCTCGACGAGCCGTTCCAGCGTCTGGCTGGCGGCGCGCGCACGGGCTTCCGCCGATTGCCCTCCCAGCGAGGCGCGGATGGTGAAAACGTTGCGATCGTGAACGCGCACCGACACTTCGCTATTGGCAGAAGATGGTGCGCTCGACGCTGCGGCGGGTGAGTGGACAGCGGGCGGGCTCGGGGGAGCGACCGGCGCGATCGGAGGCGGCGTCTGCGATCCGCCAACCGCGGGCGAGCCGATCCCCTCCGCGATGGCGCCGCCGTCCGCATCGAGGACGGTCGTGCCGAGCGGCTCCGCCGCGTCATGATCGACGCGCGCCGCATCGGCCGGCGTGTCTGCCCGCGCCGTCGCGATGCCCGCGCTTTTCGTGCCGATTCCAAGGAGAATCAGCGAGAGAGCGACCCGGCGAGCAAGAGTGGTCGGCACCGTGGCAACTACAACTATCACAGCCAATCACGCGGAAGCGACGGCAGGTCCCGTCGTAGAACCTTCGCCTGCTTCGCCACCGCTCGGAGTCGCTCGTCGGACGGCGGCGCACGGGCGGCTGACGGCACGACCGATCTGCCAACGGGACGCTGACAAAGGGCGCTAATGTGGGCGCACGATGATTCGAAAAGGCGAGTATCTGAGCGACGTTCTCGAAAAGACGCCCGGTACGGCGGTGACGGTGCACGGCTGGGTCAAGACGCGCCGCGACAGCAAGGGCGTGCATTTTCTCAAACTCAATGACGGGAGCACGTTCGTCGATCTACAGGTCGTGATCGAGACCGGAGCCGTGCCGGAAGAGACGCTGCGCGACGTCACCACCGGGGCGTGCGTACGCGTCGGAGGAGAGCTCGTGGCGTCGCCGGCATCGGGCCAGAAAGTGGAGCTCAAGGCCAAGGAGATCCACGTGTTCGGGACGGCCGATCCCGCCGTTTACCCGCTGCAGAAGAAGGGGCACACCATGGAGTTCTTGCGCGAGATTGCCCATCTTCGCACGCGCTCCAATACCTTTGGCGCGGTCTTTCGCGTGCGCAATGCGCTGTCGTTCGCCGTACACAAGTTTTTTCAAGAGCGCGGCTTTCTTTACGTGCACACGCCCATCATCACCGCCGCCGACGCCGAGGGCGCAGGCGCCATGTTCAACGTGACCACGCTCGACTGCGAGAAACCTCCGCGGCGCGAGGACGGCACCGTCGACTTCGCGCGCGATTTTTTCGGCAAGCGCGCCTACCTCACCGTGAGCGGACAATTGGAGGGGGAGATCTTCGCGCTCTCCTTCACCAACGTTTACACGTTCGGCCCCACGTTCCGCGCCGAGAACTCCAACACTCCCCGTCACCTCGCCGAGTTCTGGATGGTCGAGCCGGAAATGGCCTTCTGCGATCTCTCCGGCAACATGGCCCTAGCCGAGGAGTTTTTGAAGGCGGTCATCGAGCACGTGCTCAAGACGTGCCCGGAGGATCTCAAGTTTTTCAACGACCGTATCGACAACACCGTCCTCGCGACGCTCGAGCACGTCGCTTCGTCCCGCTTCGAGCACGTCACTTATACGGACGCTGTCCGGATCCTGGAATCCGCCAACCGCAAATGGGAATTCCCGGTGCATTGGGGCGCCGATCTGCAGAGCGAGCACGAGCGCTATCTCACCGAGGAGAAATTCAAGCGGCCGGTCATCGTCACCGACTACCCCAAGACGATCAAAGCTTTTTACATGCGCGATAACGACGACGGCAAAACCGTACGCGCGATGGATGTCCTCGCCCCTCGTATCGGTGAGATCATCGGCGGCAGCCAACGCGAAGAACGGCACGACGTCCTACTCCAAAAGATCCGCGCCCAATCGCTTCCCGAGCAGGCTTACTGGTGGTACCTCGAGCTGCGCAAGTTCGGCTCGGCTCCGCATTCGGGGTTCGGTCTGGGGCTCGAGCGTATGCTGATGTACCTCACCGGTATGAAGAACATCCGCGACGTCATCCCCTTCTTTCGCGCGCCTGGCAGCGCCGAGTTTTAAAACATTTTCACGAGGCCACCATGACCGAGATCGTCAATCCGGACATCGAAGCGTACCTGCGCCGCCTCTACGACGACGGCGATCTCGTGCGGCGCGACATGGAAGCGGTTGCCGCCGAGCGGCGCTTTCCCATCGTGGGGCCGCTGGTGGGGCGCGATTTGTCGCTGATGGCGCGAGCCATTGGCGCACGCAAAGTGTTCGAGCTCGGGTCTGGCTTCGGCTACTCCGCGTTCTTCTTTGCTCATGCGGTGGGTCCGGAGGGGTCGGTGCACTGCACCGATCTGTCCGAAGACAACGAACGCATGGCCAAGGAGTTTCTCACGCGCGCCGGCGTCTGGCCGCGCATTACGTATCACCGCGAAGAAGCCACCAAGGCGCTGGCGCGAACCGGCGGCATTTGGGACATCATCTATAACGACATCGACAAGGACGGGTATCCGGAAACCGTCGATCTCGCCTACCAGCACCTTCGTCCCGGCGGTCTATTCATCACGGACAACGTGCTCTGGTCTGGCCGTGTCCTCGAACCGGAGAAGGACGCATCACCGGCCACGCGCGGCGTGATCGAGTTCACGAAGCGGCTCTTCGCGCATCGCGGATTTTTGACGAGCATTCATCCGACGCGCGACGGCGTCGCGGTCGCGCTTCGTCTCTAAAAAAAAAGATCGCGCGTTCGAATCTCGATTTGCTTCTTCGCGTCCGCTGCGAAGAGCGAATTGAAAATCCGTCCCTATACGTCGCGAGCGGGCGCGCGTGCCGCACTTTTGTTGACATTGAATCTCACTCGACATCGTCGACAAGCGCCGCCGCGCGATTCAATTTCATCCTTATTTTTGCGTGCTTTTCGTGTGATTTTCCAAGCGTGTCATTGCGTGTTCGCACGCGAAGACGGTACGGCCACTCATTGTGGGTGCGTCGACCACAAGACCACGCGACGTCGCTATATAAGTGAGTTCCGCCGAACGAAAGCAGATTTACTTTCTTTTCGATGTCCTGCACTCTGAGCTCCCCGATATTGTCGGCGAGGGAGGAACTGCTCATGGCTCGTATGAGACTCGTTTGGGTCTGGCTTATTGCTCTTAGCGTTGCAGTGATGACCGGTTGCGGTGGAGATGACACTCAAACTCCCGATCCGGTCGATGCAGCAAAAGATACGAAAACCGACACGGTTCCGTCGGATGTTCGCTCCGACACACCGGATGCGCGAACCGACGCAACGACCGACACGGCCCCCGATGCGGTCAATCCGCCACCGGACGTGCGCCCCGATACTCCCAGTACGCCCGACGTGATCCCCGACACCCCGCGTCCGCCGGACGCCCCCCGTCCCGACTCTCCGCCGGATGTGACTCCGCCTCCGCCGGACACCACGCCGCCGCCGCCGGACACCACGCCGCCGCCGCCGGATGTGACTCCGCCTCCGCCGGACACCATGCCGCCGCCGCCCGACGGGCCCGACGCGAGCGTGTGCTCGGCCGACAGCCAGTGTCCCAATAACAGGCCGCACTGCAACACGACGACGGGCGCATGTGTATCTGCCTCCTCGATCGCCGTGTCACCGACGAGCCCCTCGATCGCTCTCGGCACGCAGCAGCAATTCCAGGCGACCGTCACCTACTCCGACAACAGCACTGGCCCCGGCACCACCGGCGTCAGCTGGACGTCGAGTGCTCCCGCTGTGGCGACGATCAACGCCACCAGCGGTCTCGCCCTCAGCCTCGCCATTGGCCCGACGACGATCACGGCAGCCTTGGGCACGGTCCAAGGCACCACCGTCCTGATGGTGACCGACGCCACGCTCACCTCCATTGCTGTGACGCCCCCCACGCCGAGCAACGCGCTCGGAACGGCGCGTCAGTTCGTGGCGACGGGCACCTTCTCCAACGCCACGACCCAAGACCTGAGCAACCAGGTCACCTGGGGGTCGGACACCCCCAGCGTTGCTACCGTCAGCAATGCTGGTTTGGCCACGACCCTCGCCGTCGGGACCACCGTCGTCCGTGCGACCTCCGGAGCCGTGTCGGGCAGCACAGTGCTGACCGTCACGGATGCGGTTTTGGTCAGCCTGTCGGTGACACCGCCGACGCCGAGCATTGCGCGCCTGACCACGCTGTTCATGCACGTTACCGGCACCTACACCAACAACACGACGCAAGATCTCACCGCCCAAGCTGCGTGGACTTCCTCGAATGTCAGCGTGGCGACGGTGAGCAACACCGCGGGAAGCCAAGGGCTCGTGACCGGAACCGGCGCGGGCACCTCGACGATCACCGCCACGGTCAGCGGCATTTCCGGAGCCACGTTACTCACCGTGACCGGCGCGGCTCTGCAATCGATCAACATCACCCCGAACACGCCCACCGTGGCGAAGGGCATCGTCCAGCCCTTCACCGCCATCGGCACTTACGACAACAGCACCACCCAGGATCTCACCACCCTCGTCACCTGGACCTCATCGGACACGACCAAAGCGGTCATCAGCAACACGCCTGGCAGCCAAGGTGTGGCCAGCACGGTCAACGCGGGCACGACGGACATCACCGCGACGTACGGTAGCGTCTCGGCGACGACGGTGTTCACGATCACCGCGGCGAATCTCGTGTCGATCGCCGTTAACCCGACCAACCCGAGCATCGCCAAAGGAACCACCCAGCAATTTTTGGCGACGGGCACGTATACCGATAACTCGACTCAGGACATCACCAATCAGGTGACCTGGGGATCGTCGAGCATCGCCGTGGCAACGATCAGCAATGCGGTAGGAAGCCAAGGTACGGCGACCGGCGTTGCGCTCGGTGACACGAACATCTTGGCGACTCTGACGGGTATCTCGGCGTCGACGACTCTCCACGTCAGCGACGCAACGCTCGTCTCCATCGGCATCACGCCCGCCACCCCGTCCATCGCCAAGGGCACCGACGTGCATTTCGTCGCGACGGGTACCTATACGGACGCCAGCACGCAGCCCCTCACCACGTCAGTGGCTTGGAACTCCTCGAACCCTGCAGTTGCAACCATCAGCAACTCGGCGGCAACCGAGGGATTCGCGCACGGCGCCACGGAGGGCGTCGTGACCATCTCCGCGACGCTCAATGGCGTCTCGGCGGTCACCCAGTTGACGGTAACGACGGCGACGCTCGTTTCGATTGAGCTCACGCCGGCGACACCGACCATCGCAAACGGGACGACACAGGCGTTCACGGCCACCGGGAGATACACCGACAACACGACGCAGGATCTCACTGAGCTTGCGTCGTGGTCGTCTTCCAACGGCGTCCGTGCGACGGTGAGCAACGTGGCCGGTTCGCGCGGTGTGGCAACCGGCAACAGCGCCGGTGTGGCCACCATCACGGCGGCATACCAGGGAGTCTCGAGCTCCGTGGTGCTCACCATCAGTCAGGCGACGCTGGTGTCGATTTCCGTCAATCCACCAAGCCCGACCATCGCGGCGGGTACGACCAGGCAATACACGGCCACGGGAACCTACACCGACCAATCGACACAGGTCATCACCGCCAGTGTTCTATGGGACACCGCCGATCACCTTATCGCTACCATGAGCAACTCGCTCGGCAGCGAAGGTTTGGCGAGTGGTCTCACAGCGGGTGAGGTGAATGTCACCGCGACGCTCGGTTCGGTCGTGGGGACTGCACATCTCACCGTCATTGCGCCGCAGTTGGTGAGCGTTCAAGTTACGCCCCCCAACCCGTCCATTCCGCTGGGTACGACGCAGCAGTTCTCCGCCACCGGCATCTATACGCAAGGGCCGCCGCAAGATCTGACGGCGCAGGCAACCTGGTCTTCGTCTGCGACGAACGTCGCCACGATCAGCAACGCCAACCCAACGGAAGGAAAAGCAACCGCCCACGTCGCCGGAACTACGATCATCACGGCCACGTTCAACGGTTTCAGCGGAACGACGAGCCTCGACGTCGTTGCGGCTGCGCTGCAGACGATCACCGTCACCCCGGCGGCCCAAACCGTTGCGAAAGGCACGACGATTCAGTACATGGCCATCGGAACGTACACCGGCGGGGCGACAGTCGACCTGACCGATACCGCGACATGGGACACGTCCAACCATGCCATGGCGACCGTCAGCAATGCGGGCGGCAGCCGTGGATTTGCCACGACGCTCCTGGAAGGCGGCCCGATCAACGTCACGGCGGTGTACGCCGCGGTGACGGGCACGACAACGCTCACCGTAACGGCGGCCACGCTCAGCACGATCGTGGTCACGCCGGCCACCCCGGTGATCGCGAGAGGGACGACCCAGCAATTCATCGCCACCGGTACCTTCTCCGATTCGACGACTCAAGTATTGACCGCACAGGTCAATTGGGGCTCGAGCAACTCGAGCGTGGTATCGATCAGCAACGGCGTGGGTAGCGCAGGGCTGGCCACCGGTGTCGCCGCAGGAACGGGCATCACCATCACGGCCTCGCTCAACGGGAGTTCGGGATCCACGACCATGAGCGTGACGTCAGCGACATTGTCGTCAATCTCGGTGACGCCGGCGAGCGGTGGCATCAATCCCGGCGACACGCGGCAGTACGCCGCGGTGGGCACGTATTCCGATGCAACGAGTCAGGACATCACGCAGCTCGTGACCTGGGCCTCGAGCACCCCCGGAACGGCCACCATCAGCAACGCCGCGGGCAGTCGAGGGCTCGCGACGGGTGTCGCCACCGGCACGACCAACATCACGGCGACGCAGGGAATCCGAGTGGGAACGGCATCACTGACCGTCAACTGACGGCGCTCCCCGACCAAGCAGAACCGCTGGGCTTCGACTTCGGTCGAAGCCCAGCATCGTTTTGTGGTCTCTCTTGTGACTTTTGGCCCCATCCATTCACGCAATAGCTTTGGAGCTAGGGCGGAAGACCGGGCGGAATTTGATCGCATTTGCGCCGTTGCGCTACTTAGATGCTGATTGCCAAGAGTGGCGTTTTCTGCGCGGGCCTCGTGCATGGCGCAGGGGCTCGAGGCCTTGTCCTTGTGGAGTGCTGCGCCGATTTCGTCATGGTCAGTCTTGTCGGTTCGTACCGGCGCAAGCATTCGCGATGAAGTAAGGAAAGCTCGTGAATAGGTCTTTTGCTTGGCGCTTCGCGCCGCTCCTCGCCCTCCTGCAGGTGGCTGTGATCCACTGCGGGGGCAGCGACAACAGCGACATCAATGCCGATGCGGGGCGCCTCCATGACGCCGGTGGGTTCGCCGGCGCGTCCGACGCGCGGGCCGATGCCACCGTGACACCGCCGGCGTGCCCACCTTTGCAACCGGTTCCGGGTCGCATTTGCCCAGCCCCGATGCTCTTGTGCCCGTACGGCGAGCAGATCTGCGTTTGCAGCACCAGCGTTCCTTGGACGTGCTTCGACTCGACCGATGCCGGCACACGGCCGGAAGGTGGCGGAAGCGACGGCGCTGGAGGAACGGGCGGCGGTTCGATCGATGCTGGCGGCGCGGGCGGCACCCGTCCTCCCGATGGCGGAGGACGCGCCGATGGATCGACCGCCGATGGTAGTGCCGATGCGGGCCGTGATGCCGGTCGCGGAGGCGGCGGCGCCGGTGGCACCGCTGGAATGGGGGGCCGCGGCGGCGCTGGCACCGCGGGTACCGGTGGACGCGGAGGCGGCGGTGGTCGCGGCGGTCGCGGAGCCACGACGAGTGACGGCTCGGCCGATGCGCGTGACGGATCACGTGATGGCCGAGGCGACACGATAGCGCCCGACGCAACGGACGATGACGGCGGATCCACCGACGACGGCGCCATCGGCGACGATGCGGGTGACTCCGGTGACGACGGGGGCTGACCTCACCGCAGCATGAGCGGGGGGCTGCTCGACAACGCGCCGGCCCGTCGCGTGCGCAAGTGCGAGCGCGCTATTGCAGCGAACGTTGCACCAAGGTGCGCAGTGCTTCGGGGGAGAACGGCTTTTCGAGGCGTGCGTTGGGCACCGAGTCGAGAAACCCCGCGCCCCGCGTGGAGAAAGGGCCGCCCGTCATGAAGATGATCCGGTTCACGAACTGAGGAGCGATCTGTTCGAGCGAACGATAGAGGTCGTAGCCGCTCATCTGCGGCATCAAGATATCGCAGAGGATGACGTCGTACTGTTCGCCGCGCTCGAGCCGCCGGATGGCGTCCCGCGCCGTGTAAACCGCCGTCACTTCGTGCGCCGGGTCGAGAATGCGCGCGATGGCGCTACCGATGCGAGGCTCGTCGTCGACGACGAGGACGCGTGCGCGCTGGCGCGCCGCGCGGCGAGCCGGCGAGGTGACGGCCGACTCGACGCCTTCTCCGGCGGGCAAGAGGAGAATCTTGAAGGTCGGACCTTGGTCGCCGGTATTTTCGACGAGGAGCTCACCGCCGCTGTCGTGGATGAGGCGATGGGACAGCGCGAGACCGAGGCCGGCACTTTCACGCAGCCGGCTCATGGGGAACGGATCGAGGGTCTCGACCGAGGGAACGGTGGCTTGCCCGGAGCACTGGATCTCGACCAATATGCGGTCGCTCGGCAGGTGCCGCATTGTCACGCGGATCTCGTTCTTTTGTGCGTCCGTTTCACCGAGCGCGTGCGTGGCATTGAGCAGCAGATTCAGAAGGACGTGCGCCAGCTGCGATTCATTGGACTGAGCGGGAGGCACGACGTCGAAATCGAGAGCGAGACGCGCCCGATGCCGAATTTCCATGCTGGCCATGGAGATCGCGGCGCGCAGCGCGCGTTCGACGTCGACTGGGCCCTGCCGGTCCGACTCCGGACGGGCGAACATTTTGAGGTCGCGCACGGTGCGCCGCACGCGCTCCGCCCCCTCCAACGCGTCGCGCAGGGCTGCCAACACGGCCAAAAGCTCGGGCGTAGTCTCGGAAAGCCCCTGTAGATGCTCGATGGCGAAGCTCAAGTTGCCCATTGCGTAGGCAAGGGGGTTATTGATTTCGTGAGCAATGCCCGCGGCCAGCTGACCGAGTGACACCATTCGATCGGACAACTCGCGACCGGCTCCGGCCATTTCCGTATCCGCGTCGAAAAAAAGACAAAAACCGCCCTCTGACGAGGGAGCGAGGCTCACCACTGCCACCAGCGTTCGGATGCGCCGGCCATCTTTGCGCACACAGAAGAGCTCGAAGACGCGGCACCCGCGGCTCTGTGCAATTTCGCGCCGCGACGCGGAAAAGCGCGCGCGTTGCTCGGGCGAGATGAATGCGTCGAGCGATTGCCCGGGGAGCCCGCCGTCGGCCGACCAACCCAAGAGCGCACGGAGCGCGCCGTTCGATTCGACGATGATGCCTTCACCCTTCCAAATGACGACGCCGACGACGTTGGATGCGAACAGCGCAGCGCAAGCGGCAGGGCCGTGCTCCGATTCGGGCGTGTTGGACATGATGGATTGAACACGGCCCATAATCAGTTCCGCCGACGCCCGCAAGGGACGAGGCTCGGGCCAACGTTCTGCGGGCACTCAGGGAGGGCGCGCCTCACAACGACTGAGCGCGGATCTCGCGTCGCTCAGTTGCCGCGGATGAGAGCCGACATGAGCGGTGTGCTCGCATACCTCTCGCCCGTATCGCAGACCATCATGACCACGAGTTTGCCTTCGAGCTCCGGGCGGCGTGCGACGACGAGTGCGGCCGAGAGCGCGGCCCCCGACGAGATCCCGGCCAAAATGCCTTCCTCCCGCGCCAGGCGCCGCGAGTGCTCGATGGCGGCGTCCTCGCTCACCGTGGCGATCTCGTCGATGACGGCACGGTTCAAGATCTTGGGAATGAATCCCGCACCGATGCCCTGGATGATGTGATTCTTGGGCGCACGACCGGAGAGCACGGCGGCGTTCTCGGGCTCGACGGCCACAATGCGCACAGCCGGTGCTTTTTGTTTGAGCACTTCGCCAACGCCGGTGATGGTGCCTCCCGTGCCGACGCCGGCCACGAACGCCGCGACCGCGCCGGAAGTGTCGTCCCAAATCTCGACCGCGGTCGTGCGCCGGTGGATTTCGGGATTGGCGGGGTTGTCGAACTGCTCGAGCCGGATCGACCCCGGGATGGAGTTGGCCAGCTCTTCGGCGCGCACGCGCGCCTCGCGCATGAGCGTGCCCGGCGTGAGGACGACCTCCGCTCCGAGGTAACGCAGGAGCGCGATGCGCTCGGTCGACATGCGCTCGGGCATGGTGAGGATCAAGCGATAGCCGCGCGACGCGGCCAAAAACGCGAGGGCGATGCCGGTGTTGCCACTCGTGCACTCCACGATCGTCATCCCGGCCTTGAGCTCGCCGCGCTGCTCCTTGTCCTCGATCATGGCGACGCCGATGCGGTCCTTGATACTTCCGCAAGGGTTGCGCGATTCGAGCTTGGCCACGATACGGCCGGGCAAGCCCGCTCCGATGCGTCGCAGCTCGACCATGGGCGTGTGGCCGACGGTCGCGGCGATATCGCGGAAGATCGTCATATCGTGTAGTCCTCGACGAACACCTTTGCCTCTTTGAGATCGACCATCACGCGGTCGCCTTGCTCGACACCGAGTCCGTCGACCTCGCCTTTCGCCATCTGCACCGTGACCGCCTCGCCGGTGCCCAGCCTGACGGCGAGCTTGACGTTGCCACCAATGCGCGTCATGCGCTCGATGCGCGCCAATTGGACGTTGGCGATGGGTTCGTCGGTCGGCTTTTCGAGACGGATGTCCTGCGGGCGCACGAACGCTTGGACGCTCGCCCCGTTCTCTGCGCCGGCTGGTCCCGCGACGGCGAAAGACCCCATGTCGGCCCTTCCGTCGCGGATTTGCCCACGCAAAACATTGGCTCCTCCCAAGAACGACGCCACGAACGGCGTGGCCGGTCGGTCGTAGAGATCGTGCGGGGTGCCCGACTGCACGACCTTGCCGTCTTGCAAGAGCACCACGTGCTCGGAAAGCTCGAACGCCTCTTCTTGATCGTGGGTGACGAGGATGGTCGTCACGCCGGTGCTCGTTTGAAACTCGGAAAGCCACTCCCGGAGCTCGACGCGAACCCGCGCGTCGAGGGCGCCGAACGGCTCGTCCAGCAAAAGCACCTTGGGACGGATGGCGAGGGCGCGCGCCAGTGCGATGCGCTGTCGCTGGCCGCCGGAGAGCTGACTCGGATAGCGCGCGCCGTAGCCGGGGAGCTTGACGAGGGAGAGCAGCTCTTCGACTTTGGCGTCGATCGCCGCGCGTCCCGTTTTTCGAATGCGCAGACCGAATCCGATGTTGTCGTGAACGGTCATGTGATCGAAGAGCGCGTAGCTCTGGAAGGCGAATCCCACGCCGCGCGCGCGGGCCGGTGTGGTCGTGCAATCGGAGCCGTCGATCTCGATGCGCCCCTCGTCCGGCTCTTCGAGACCTGCGATCAGGCGGAGCACCGTCGATTTTCCCGATCCGGACGGCCCGAGGAGCGACGTGATGTGCCCGGTGGGCGCAGCGAAGCTCACCCCGGTGGCGGCGGCGGCTTCTCCTTGGCGCCCGAAGCGTTTGCTCAATCCGTGCACGACGACGCTCATCGTCCCCCCGTTGGCTGCGCGGGCAGCGCGAAGGGAAGCGCGTGGCCCGCGGCGGGAGCGCCGCGGCGTTGTCGGCTCACGGCGCGCTCGACCAGCTTCTTGAAAATGAGCGTGGCCACTGCCAACAGCGTCAAGAGCGAAGCGACCGCGAACGCGCCCACGAACCGGTATTCGTTGTAGAGGATCTCCACCTCGAGCGGCATGGTATTGGTTTGACCGCGCACGTGTCCCGAGACGACCGACACCGCGCCGAATTCCCCCATTGCTCGCGCGTTGCAGAGGATGACCCCATAGAGCACGCCCCAGCGGATCTTCGGCAGCGAGACGTGCCAGAAGATTTGCCAGCCGCTAGCCCCCAAGATGAAGGCCGCTTCTTCTTCCGCGCTGCCCTGGGCCTGCATGACCGCCAGTACCTCACGCGCCACCAGTGAGAAGGTGACGAACGCGGTGGCGAGCACGATCCCCGGCACGGCGAAGATGATCGAGACTCCATGATCGCCGAGAAATGGCCCGAACCATCCTTGCGCGCCGAACAGAAGCACGAAGATCAACCCCGCAATGACGGGCGATACGCTGAACGGAAGATCGATGAGCGCGAGCAGCACGCTCTTGCCGAAAAAATCGTAACGCGCCAAAAGCCAAGCCGCGCAAACACCAAACGCAAAGTTCAAAGGGACGACGATGGCGGCGATGAGCAGCGTGAGACGAATCGCCGAAAGCGCCTCATCGTCGATGATGGCCGCAAAATAGGCGGCCGGCCCCTTGGCGAACGCTTCCGCAAAAACCAGCAGCAAGGGAACGAGCAGGAACATCGCGACGAAGGCGAGGGCGATGGTGGTAAGCAACCGGCGCACCCACGGTCGTTCCGAGGCGACCCCCACCTGCCGCCGACTGGCGACCGATCGAATCGGCGGCAGCGACGCGCTCACACGTGGGCCCTCTGCGACCAGCGGCCGAGCGCGTTGATGGCGAGCAAAATCACGAATGACGTGCCCAGTAGCATCACGGCAATGGCTGTAGCGCCCGCATAATCGTATTGCTCGAGCTTGGTCACGATGAGAAGCGGTGCGATCTCGGTTCGCATCGGCATGTTGCCGGAGATGAACACCACCGATCCGTACTCTCCTACCGCCCGCGCAAACGCGAGCGTGAATCCCGTGAGCAGAGGGGGCACGAGGGTGGGAAGCACGACGAGGCGAAAAGCTTGCCAGCGCGTCGCTCCGAGCACGGCGGCCGCTTCCTCGAGATCGGGGTCGAGCTCTTCCAGCACCGGCTGTACGGTGCGAACCACGAAAGGGAGTCCGACGAAGGTGAGCACGACCACGATTCCGAGCGGTGCGAAGGCCACCTGGATGCCGAGCCGTGCCAATGGCGCGCCGAGCCAACCGTTCTCCGTGTAAGCGGTGGTCATGGCGATTCCGGCCACCGCGGTGGGCAGCGCGAACGGGAGATCGACGATGGCGTCGACGATCGATTTGCCGAAAAAGCGATAGCGCACCAGCACCCACGCGAGAAGAAGCCCCATCACGGCATTGATGATCGCCGAGAGCGCCGATGCGCCGAACGTCAAGCGATAGGCCGCCAGCGTGCGCGGATGCGTCACCACCCGCCAAAATTCGACCGGCCCCATGGACCCTGCCTTGAAGAGAAGTGCCGACAGGGGGACGAGCACCAGAAGGCCGAGATAGAGCGACGTATAGCCCATGGTGAGCCGAAATCCCGGCAAAACCCCGCGCGTCCTCATCGCGATTGCGGCTCGTAGATCTGGTCGAACACGCCCCCATCGTCGAAGTGCGTCTTCTGCGCGGCGCGCCAGCTCTCCGCCACGTCTTCCAGGGTAAAAAGCTCGACCTGGGGGAAATCGCTCTCCCGGCGCGCTGCACCGGGCGCCGCCGCTTGCGGACGGTAGTGATGTTTGACGCCGATCGCTTGCCCCTCATCGGAGTAGAGGAATTGCAGATAAGCCTCGGCGGCAGCGCGCGTTCCGTGTTTGTCGACATTCTTGTCGACGACGCTGACCGCTGGTTCGGCCCGGATGCTGGTGGGCGGCATCACCATCTCGAAGCCGTCGCCCATTTGCTGGGTGGCGAGCAGGATCTCGTTTTCCCAATTGATGAGCACGTCGCCGATGCCGCGATTGGTGAAGGTCGTCGTCGCGCCGCGCGCTCCCGAATCGAGCACGGGCACATTCTTGAAGAGTGCCACCATGAAAGCCCGCGCCTTGCGTTCCGCGGCGGCGAGCTCCCCCGCTTTTTCCGCCCGATGCGCAGCGGCCATGTCTCCGAGCTCGCTCTTCAACACGAAACCCCATGCCGCCAGGTAGTTCCATCTCGCCGCGCCCGACGTCTTGGGATTCGGCGTGATGACTCTGACGCCCGGTTTCACGAGGTCGGACCAGTCGTGAATCCCTTTCGGATTTCCTTTGCGAACGAGAAAGGCAATGGTCGACGTATAAGGCGCGGCGTGACCCGGCAGCCGGTTTTGCCAATCGGGCGCGATGAGCTTCGCCCTGTCGGCGATGGAGTCGACGTCGTGCGCGAGCGCGAGCGTCACCACGTCGGCCTCGAGGCCATCGATGACGGCCCGCGCCTGCTTGCCCGAGCCGCCGTGCGATTGCTTGATCTTGACGCGCTGTCCCGTCTTCGTCTTCCACTGTTTGGCGAATGCTTCGTTGATGGCAACAAAGAGCTCGCGCGTCGGGTCGTACGAAACGTTGAGCAGCTCGATGTCTTTCGTTACCGAAGTCGCGGCGGATCCCGATCGCTCTTTGCACGCGGCCATCCCCCACGCGGCTAGAAGGAGCACGCCGAGCCCCGGGATCAGCTTCTTGAGGAGGTGCGGTAGCGCAGGCATAGTCTATGTGAGCGATGGGGTGATGGGTCAGATGTGGTAGCGCTGTAGCGTTAGGCGCCGCGGCTCGTGCTCGCCGCGGGTGAGCTGGTCGAGCGTGGCGGCGTCGAGGATGCTCGTGGTCGCGTCGTTCACCTCGCGCATGAGAGCTCGAATCCGGCACGCGGCCGCATCGGGGCACTCCGCGCAAGGTCGAGCATCGGCATCTCCGACACAGGCGACGGGAGTCAGCGAGCCGTCGAGAGCCCGCAAAACACCGCCCGCGCTGATCTCTTCAGGGTGCCGCGCGAGGAGGTAGCCGCCCCCTTTACCCTTCTTGCTCTGCAGCATCCCTTTCTGCTTCAGCTCGAGCAGGATGAACTCGAGGAACTTCTTGGGGATCCCCTCTTCGGCGGCGAGATCGGCGATGAGAACGGGACCGCGCCCGTACTCGCGCGCCAAGCGCATCATCGCCTTCAGTCCGTACTTCGCCTTTTTGGAGATCATACTAGCCTATAGACTTGATAGGCTACTACCCACAAAGAACACGGCTGTCAAGGCAGCGGCGTGGGGGCGCGTGGCGGCTATGCCCAGTGCTTTTCGATGGAGCGCAACATGTCTTCGACGGGAAATGGTTTTTTCAGCAGCTCCTCGACCTCGGCCTGCGGGTGGCGGTGATCGATGAAATGCTGCGACGCTGACATTCCGAGGACCGGAATGCGACGGAGCCGCTCGTCCTTTTTTCGTGCCGCCAAGAATTGCCAGCCATCCATGTGCGGCATACCGAAGTCGAGCACGATCATGCGCGGAAGCTCGGCGCTCGATGAGAGTTGGTCCATGGCCAGTTGCCCGTCGGCGCAGCAGACGACCGGGTAGCCTTCGTTGGAGATGATCTCGCTGAGCCCTTCGCGCACGCCCGGGTCATCTTCGATCAGCAGGATGTAACCGCCCGTCGTATGGCTGGGCATCATGCCCGACCGCGCGGCGAATCGAACATCGGCTCTTCTTCCCACGTCGCCCCATCGAAAGGCGGTGGCTGGCTGGGAGGAAAGAAGCTCTTGGCCGTATTCACGTGCTGCACGCACCACAGCCGTGCGCCATGACTCTCGATGCGAAGCTCGTGGCAGAGCGGACAGGGGGGCTCGAGATCGCTCGCGCGTGGCCGCTCTTTTGGCTTTACGGTGAGCACGGGGCAGGGCGCGAGGCGCTGCACTTTTTCGGCCACCGAACCGAGCAACAGCCGGCTCACTCCTCCACGCGAGTGCGTGCCGATGACCACGAGATCGGCTTCAATGTCGCTGGCGAGCTGAACGATCTCGCGATACGGCTCACCGGTGCGGACATGCGCGAAAGCGCGCAGCGCAAATTTGTCGATGGCAGCGGCGCAGAGCACGTCGAGCTCGCGGCGCGCGTCTTCGACGGCTTTCTCGTATTGATTGATCGACCCCGACCAATCGCCGAGGCCAGTAAGTGGTGCGTGCTTCAGCACGTGGATGAGATGCAAATCAGGCGACCGCGTGATGCGCGCCAAGTTGAGCGCGACTGACACCGCTTGGTGCGACGTCTCGGAAAAGTCGACTCCGATGACCATGACCGATCTGCATTCGAGCTCGTGATCCAGCTGCATCATAGGACACCTCCTCGGCGCTCGGCGCCCCCCGCTTCCGGATTGAAGACGCTTCAAGCCGCACTTTAATTATCGCCCTTTTTCTCTTTCTGCCAAGCGACAAATGTCGGGGTTCGCCTTTCGCGCGAGGCCCCCGCTCTCATCGCACGTGCAGCCAGCGCAGCCCGTCACTTGGCGGCGGCGCTTATGCAAATGACGATCGTTGGTCGTAGATCGGTTTGCGCCGCTTATTCACACGAGATGGACGGCCCTTGGCGCAGACGCTCTTTTGCAGCGCATCAAATCGGCTTTGATCGCGGCAAAGTGAAGCGAAAGGTTGCGCCGTCGCCGAGCTCGCTGGCGACCCAGATTCGACCGCCGTGCGCTTGCACGATGCCTTGCGCGATAGCGAGACCCAGACCGAGCCCGCGCCGCCTCTGGCCGGCAGCTTGCCAATAGCGATCGAAAATATGGGGTAGATGTGCGCAATCGACCCCGGGGCCGGAATCCTCCACGCTGAATTCGACCTCGTCGGGCATGATCGCGGCTGTGAGACGGATGCGCCCCCCTTCCGGCGTGAATTTGAGCGCGTTGCCGACCAGGTTCGAAAGAACCTGGTGAATGCGTTCGCGGTCGCAGGTGACGAGCGCGCTTTGGTCCGGAGGCGAGTACGAGAGCTCCTGCGATTTGCGCGTAGCGAGGGCTGCGAACATGTCGATCGCTTGTCGGAGAATGTCGGACGATTCGTGCTCGGCCTTATCGAGAGGCAGCCGCCCTCCCTCGATTTGCGAGACGTGCAGGAGATCGGTGACGAGCTTGTGCATCCGATCAAGCGCGCGCTGGACGAGCTCGGCTTGCCGATGCACGGCGTCGTCGCCCAGCACGGCGGCGCGGCGCATTATCAGGGTGGCGCCGGCAGAGGCGGCGGCGATGGGATTTCCGAGATCGTGCGAGACCGCGGCCAGGATTTCCTCGCGCGCGGCAATCTTGGCTTCGGCCGCGGCGCGGGCGACGCGCTCCGCTTGCAGCAGCTCGGACTGCACGCGAAGCTGCTCGCGGCGCCGAAAGAGCTCGACGAAGACGGAGATCTTCGAGCGCAGCACGTGGGGCTCGACCGGTTTGACCAGATAGTCGACCGCGCCATGATCGTAGCCGCGAAAGCTGCAAAGGGGATCGCGGTCGATGCCCGTGAGAAAGATGATCGGTACACCGTTGCCGCCGGGCTGGTCCTTGATGAGCCGCGTCGTTTCATAGCCATTCAGTCCCGGCATGTGCGCGTCCATGAGAATGACCGCGAACTCACGCTCACTGACGAGGCGCAGCGCCTCTTCGCCGGAATGTGCTCTGACGACTTCGTGGCCGAGGGGAGCGAGGATTCTCTCGATGGCTAGCAAATTGGCGGGATAGTCATCGACGGCCAGGATTGCCGCGCGCGAAAATAAACGGTCTTGGACCGGTTCCGCCGCGGCGCCGTTCGCCTCCCCCATATTTCACTCCCCGCTTGCCATCTTATCGAGCGACGAACTCCTGTCGATCGATTCGCTGCGGTTTCCACATATTTTTTCGGTGATTTGTGGGCGCGCACACTGTCGGATCTCTCCCATAAAGTGGGCAATGGCGAGTCGGCGCATGCGTCGCAGCTTCGTGTTCGAACGGCGAGCGGACGGTGCGGCGAGCGCGCCCTACCCGACAATCACAGCCGAACGTTTCGTTTTTGGTGGCAAAACCCCACCTTGACTTTCCGCGCCCGGCGGCGAACATGAGGACGACCGATGCTTTTCTCCGACGGGCTGCGGTGCCGAGCGCAGCGATGGTTCGGGCGGTGCCTCATGACGACTGTCGTCGCGTCAGCTGCGGCTTGTTCGGTCCTCGTCGATTCGGGTCGTGAGCAATGTGCGACCGACGGCGATTGTCAAAAGCGCGGCGGTACTTTCGCCAAGGCGATCTGCGCCAATGAGGTGTGCGCGATCGAGCCCAAGTGGGGCTGCGTGGGTTCCGTCGTTTGGCCCGTGCCGCCGCCGGTGGGGTCCACGCCCGAAAAAGTCACGGCCAAGGTTTCGCTATCCAACCTGCTCACCAGCGACGTCCTCGTCGGTGCTTCGGCGCGTGTCTGCGGCAAGCTCGATCCGACCTGTGAATTCCCGCTCCAGAGCGACGTGCTCAGCAATGCTGATGGCGTGCTCGCCGTCCAGGTGACCAAGTTTTTCGACGGCTACTTGGAGATCAAATATCCCGACATGGTGAACACCATGTACTACTTCAATCCGCCGGTGGACGCCGACAGGGTCGTCCCCTTCGTGCCCCTCGTTCCTTTCACGGCGTTCGATGTGTTCGGCCGTGAGCTCAAGATGATGCCGCGAGCCGATCGCGGGACGGTGATCGGCCTCACCTACGATTGCCAGGGCGCGAGCGCGGAGGGCATCGAGCTCTCCACCGACGATGCGGACGAGTTCACGACCGCCTTTTACATGGTGCAAGGCTCGCCGCGGATCGATGCGACCCAGACCGACAAGTCGGGTCAAGGAGGTGTGGCGAATGTTCCGCTCGGGCCTCGGCTCGTGTCGGGCCGCCGCTCGGGAACGGGGGAGCTCATCGGGGTGGTGAGCGTGCAAACTCGGGCGCTCACGATCACCTATACCTCCATGCTTCCGACGCCCCTCTCGGCGCAGAAATAAGCGTACAATGAGCATGATTCAACCAGAACTTGCTCGAATCGGACGCTACCAGCTCGTCACCCTCCTGGCCGAGGGCGGGATGGCAAGGGTCTACCTCGCGTTCGCGCGGGGGCCGGCAGGTTTCGACAAGCTGGTGGTGGTCAAGCAGATCCGTCCCGAGCTCGCCTGGGATCAGGACTTCGTCACGATGTTTTTCGACGAAGCGCGTATCGCGGCGCGGCTGAACCACGCCAACGTCGTGCACACGTACGAAGTGGTCGAGGAGAACGGCCTTTACCTCCTCGTCATGGAGTACCTGGAAGGGCAGACGGTGGGCGAGGCGTTGCGGCGGATCACGCGCGAGAACATGCCGCTCGATCTGCACCTCTGGGTTCTCACCCAGGTCTTGGCGGGGCTCAGCTACGCGCACGACCTGCGCGACTACGACGGTAGCGCGCTCGGCGTCGTTCATCGCGACGTCAGCCCCTCCAACGTGTTCTTGAGCTACAGCGGTGAAGTCAAGCTGCTCGATTTCGGCATTGCCAAAGCCGCCGGCGCCATTTCGGCGACCCACGAGGGCACGATCAAAGGCAAGCTCGGTTACAGCGCGCCGGAACAGTTTCTCCAGAGCGCGATCGACGGGCGGGCCGATCTTTACGCGGTAGGGGTCATGCTCTGGGAAGCCCTCGGCCGGCGCCGGCGCCGGATGGCGGATACGCCCGCTGCGACGTACCAGGCGCGCATCGCGGGTCTCGAGCCGAAGATCCGCGAGGTGTGTCCCGACGTGCCCCGCGTGTTGGCGGAGATCTGCGACCGCGCGACGGCACCCGATCCCGCAGATCGGTACAACACGGCAGCCGAGTTTCAGCATGAGCTCGAGGAATACCTCGATCAAGCGAGCCGCCCGCCCGGCCGCCGCGAGCTGGCCGCGTTGCTCGAGCAGCACTTCAATTCCGAGCGCATCGAGCGTCGCAACCGCGTCCAAGAGCTGCTGAGCACCGCCATCACACAGCATCCGCCTGGGTCGACGGCGGTGTCCTTTGCGTCGAGGTCTCCCCCCGGCGCGCTCTACGACTTGCCCATCACCGAAGCGGGTGCGAGCGACGCGCCCCCGCCTTTCCGCTCGGCCCTGCAGGTGAGCGGCCTTCGCCATCGCCCTCTGCTCATCGCGGGAGCGCTCGTGATGGTGATAGGCGCGTTTGCGGCTGCGTTCTCGCGCAAAGAAAGCCCGGTCCCCACCAGCGACGGGGTCGCACCGGTCGCCGCAGCGCCTTCCGCCGTGAGCGCGCCGGTCCCTGCCGAGGACCCGAGCAAGAAGGTCGAGACGGCGACCGTCCAGCTCTACATTCACGTGAAGCCGGCATCGGCCACGTTGACCCTCGATGGCGCGCGCTTGGTGAGTAACCCTTTTCAGGCAGACGTGAATGCCGACAAGCGCGCGCACGTTCTTCACGCCGCCGCGCCAGGCTACCAAGTCGTCGAGCAGGTGATCACGTTCGGCAATGACGCCCGCCTCGAAATCGCGCTGAAACCGCTGCCGGGGGCCGCCGGAAAGGCGGCACGCGCCGCCGAAGCGTCCGCGCAGCGGTCGGCCCTCGACAGCTGGAAACCGGGGGGCGGCGAAATCACACGCACGCCCTCCGACACCCCAGCCGAGGCGCGACCGCGCGAGTCCGATGTGGAGTTGAAGCGGGGGCCCTCAACGCCGCCGCGGCCGATCGATGAAAAGGACCCGTATTCTCCATGAAAGCGCGTGTCGCGTGGGCCGCGCTTCTGGCCCTATTGCCGCTCGTCACGTCGTTCGACGTCGTGGCGGCACCTGACGCGCCGGCCAAAGAGCCGACCGCGGTGGACGAGGCGCGGCTGCGTTTCCAAAAAGGCGTTCAGCTGTTTCACGAGTGGAGCTTCGAAGCTGCGCTGGCGGAATTCCGCAAGGCGTATCAGCTCGCGCCTTCTTATCGCGTTCTCTACAACATCGCGCAGGTGCATTACGAGCTGCATAACTACGTCGATGCGCTCAAAGCCTTTCGCCAATATTTGAACGAAGGCGCCGCGGATTTACCGACCGATCGGCGAACGCAGGTCGAGGCCGAGATACGCAAGCTCGAAGGGCGAGTGGGGTACCTCGAGGTCGTCGCCAACGTCGACTCGGGACAGGTAGCCGTCGACGACGTCCCGGTGGGCATGGTTCCCATGAAAGCGCCGATCCTGGTCAATCCTGGCGTGCGCCGCGTATCGGTGACCAAGCCGGGGTTTGGAACGACGGCGCGCAACGTCACCATCGCCGGTGGCGATCACGCGCAGGTCCAGGTCGAGCTGAACGAGGCGGTCGCTTCACGCATGCCGCGTGATGAGGCAGCGAGAAAATCGGGCAGAGGCGAGGCGCGAGCCGACCGGCCGCGCACCGCGATGTGGATCACACTGGCGGCGACCGGCGCACTCGGTGTTGGCACAGGTGTTTTCGCGCTCCTCGCCCAAGACGCCAAGCGCGATTTCGACCATCAGCTCGGCGTGTTTCCTTCGAGCAAGGCCGACATCGACAATGCCCGCTCGACGCTCGTTCGCAAGGCGGCCATCACCGATGGTCTCATGGCCGCGACCGCGGTGGCCGGCGGGCTCACGGTATTCTTCGCGCTCTCCGGTGGCGCAGCCAAAGATCCCGCCGCGGCGTCCACAGGAACGCCGCAGCCGCCCGCCCCGCGCGTCGGAATTGCACCGACGCTGGGGGGCATCGTCGCCGTCGGCTCGTTCTGACGCGGATTCGCTATTCTGACGCAGTTTCGCTAGTTGCGGGCGGTCACGTCGAGGGCATCGCTCGGAACGACGCACGAGGACGTGTCGCATCGGTATTCCGGATAGGCGAAGAGCGATTCGTGGCCGATCGCGTCGACGGCCGCCACGGAGATGTAGAACGTGCCGCTGCCGCTGAGGCCGAGCTCGGCGGCGGTCACGGAACGCGACATCGTACCGACCGGAACGGTGACGCGCGTAGCGTAGAAGTTCTGCGTCGATGGTCGTGCGGCGATCACGTAGTGATCGACGGCAGGGCCCGAAGCGGGCGCCATCCAGCCGACCGTCCACGGTCCGCTGCCGCTTCCGGACACCGTCGCGGCGCTCGGCGCCATCGGTGCGCGCGCCAGGCTGGCCCCCGTCGCGACCACCAGCTGCGCGATGCGCGCCGTGTAGTCGGGCGAGACGTACGTCGGCAAGTCATCGGCGGTGTGCTGATGACTGCCTGCCATCCCCGAATTCGGCGATTCCACCGTCTCGATGAAGCGGACGGCGGGGATGCTCTTATCGAGAAACGACTGCTGGTCGCCGCCGCGGGTCGGCCGATCCTCACGGAGCTGCTCGAGCATCGTCATGCTCGGCACATAGAGCGCGCCCCAATAGCCGATGTAACGCATGATGCCGCGCGACGGCGACGTGTCGTCCGTCTTGCCGAGCGGCGTCAAGATCTCGCGCGGCGTGCCCGAGGAAAAGAGACGGAACTGCTTCAGCGTGGTGGCGTCGTTGGCCGAGGTGTCGCCGCCCACGATGTCGCAATTGAGCATGGCCTCCACCTTGGCGCCGGCGGTGACGTAGTTGGCGTAGTCCTTGGCCAATTGGGCCGACCCAGCCAGCCCCTGTTCCTCGGCGGCGAACGCGGCGAAAATGAGCGACGCGTCGAAGGTGTAACCGGCCATGACGCGCGCCGCTTCGAGAACGAGCGCCGTCTGCGATCCCGAGTCGTTGGCTCCCGGGGCGCGGGCTGTTGCACTGACGAGGTCGATGGTGCGCGAGTCGTAGTGGCCTCCGATGACGATGACGCGCTCGGGGTGTGTACCGAGCTTCACTGCCAGGACGTTGTGATCCGTTACCGTCGTCGTCATGGCCGCGCCGCAGCCGGCGTAATTGAACGACTCGTTCGCGACGGTGAGGCCGCCGATCGCCTGAAACTGTGCGTTGATCCAGTCGCGCGCGGCGCCGATGGCATTGCCCGAAGCGGTATTGTTCGAGCAGGTGTTGCGGGTCGTGAAGTTCGAAAGCGTGGTGATACCGCTGGAGATGCGGCCGGAGTCGACGGACGTGACGATCCCGACGATCTCGGGATCGAGCGAGCTGCCGCCGCCGTCGGGCGGGCTCGCATCACCCGTGGTCGCGCCGCCGGTTCCGCCTCTGCCTCCGGCGTCGGCACCAGAACCTGCCGATCCGGCGGCAGCTCCCGGCCCACCATCGCTGACGCTTCCGCCGCTTCCCGCAGAGCCGCCCGTGCCGGCGCCGCCTTGACCGGCGCCGCCGGTCGCGCTTCCCGCCGAGCCACCGGTCCCCGTTCCTCCCGTCCCGTTTCCGCCGCTGCCTGACGTTCCGGTTCCTCCGCTGCCGCCGGTTTCGGTCGTGCCACCCGCTCCCGCCGTGCCGCCGTCGGTCGCGCCTGCGCCGCTGCCGCCGCCGCTCGTCGTACCTCCGCTACCGCCCGATCCTGCAGTCGAGCCCGCCGTTCCGCCGCTTCCCGCCGCGGTGCCGGCGCCGCCGCCGTTGCTCGAACCACCCGTGCTCGGATTGCGCGGGCCGTTGGTCGGCCCGTCCGAGCAGCTCAGCACCGAGAGGACCATCAAGATGGAGCCGAGCTGACCAGGGCTTTTGGTGGCCCGCGAAATCGATTGCATAGGTACTTGTCTCCCGTTGCTCCCGGCGCGAGGAGCTCGCTCTGCGGATCCGAGCTTGCTTCGTCTGCCGCAGCTCTTTAGCGTTGCACGAAATGATGTCGATATGGCCGCAGAGGTGGATATGGGGTGTCATCCCCGCGGCGGCTATCCTCTTAGCGTCTTCGTTTGCTCTCGCCAATGGGCGATTTCCACGGGCAGAGCGATTGAGGGAGGATCCGAACAATCCCGACCGCCTCGCGCTCGCCGCAACCTACGGCATCCTCACCACCTCTGACCGCGGCCGGCACTGGTACCACGTCTGCGAAGCATCGTTCGCAGACCTAGCCACCTATACGGGCGATCCGCTCCTCGATTTCTTGGATGACGGAACTCTCCTCGTCGGCGTACAGGCAACGCTCAACGCATCGCGCGATGGTTGCCGATGGACGCCGAAGTTGGGCGGAGGGGGGTCAACGTTCGTCGTCGACTACACCGTCGTGCGCGGGGCGCCAGCGATCATCGTTGCCTTGCTCGCGAACTACCACGACGGCACGACCGATTACGCACTTTGGAAGTCGAGCGACGGGGCAGAGAGTTGGTCGCACCTCGGCGTGGTTCCGACCGACATCGCCTACACGCTCGACGTCGACCCTGCCGATCCGACGCACATTTATGTGACGGGGATCGGCAACAACAATGCCGGCGAGCTTCTGCGCTCGAACGACGGTGGGAGCTCCTGGAGCAAGCGCCCCATCCCGAACACGAACATCAGCGAACCGCCGTACTTGGCTGCACTCCATCCGCGCGATGCGCAGCGGCTTTACGTGCGCACCGACTCCTGGGTTCCGCTCGACGGTGACCTTACGGCCAATGACGCGTTGCTCTATTCGAGCGACGGGGGCGACACGTGGACCGAGCTCTTTCGTAACCGCGCCAAGATGCTCGGCTTCGCGCTATCGCCCGATGGGGGCACGTTGCTACTCGGTTATGGCAACACGTTCGAGGGCGGTTCGACGTACGTGCCTGGTCAGCTCGGCATTTTCAAAAGTGCCACCGACGCGTTCGCGTTCGAACCCGTGTTTTCGGGCCACATAGGATGCCTGACCTGGACCACACACGGCATCTACATTTGCGGATCGCAGCATTTCGACCATTTCGAGCTCGGGCTCTCGGCGAACGCGGATTTCGCCTCTGGCGCGGCCTGCATCACGCCCCTTTTGCGTTTGCCCGACGTGAGGGGACCACTCGAGTGTCCAGCGGGCACCCAGGGGTTCGCGTGCAACGCCAACTGGATCGCAGCCTGCACGCT
>DATHEQ010000160.1:0-6063 GCA_035318505.1 Polyangiaceae bacterium
AACTTCTCGCGCCCGCGGATCCGTTCTACAGGCGTGCGTTCCGCGCGGGCATGCTCACTCGGCTCGGTCGCGCCGGGGAGGTACGGGAAGATCTCGAGTTTCTCGCGCTCCAGGACCCGCCGCTGCGTGGGCGTCCGATGCACGTTTGGGCGGCGGACGCTTGCCTCGCGCTCGGCGATGCGGAAGCGGCGGCGAAGCTCGTCGCGGTGCTCGAGCCCCTCGCCTACCGTCGCTTCAGCTGGAGCCCGTTCCCGATGGTGATGGACGGGCGGCCCATCGCGTTGTGGGTTGCGAAGTTGAAAGAGCTCGCGGCGTTCCCAGTCAGCGACATCGCACCACTCTCCGCTGCTCGTCCGGTGGACCAATTCGAGCTGGTCAAGGAGGGCGAGCTCTGGACGATCCGCACTGACACCACGTTCCACCTCCGCGAATCGCGAGGCCTGTCCATCCTCGCGAAGCTCGTTGAGCATCCCAAACGCGAGTTCCACGTGAGCGATCTCGTCGCGCCGGGCGGTGAGCGGGGCCACGTCGAAGACGCGGGCGAAGTCCTCGACGCGCAGGCGATCGCCGCGTACAAGCGACGCCTCGAGGACCTCCGCGAGACAGAAGCCGAGGCGACGAAGCACGCCGACACCCAGCGCGCTGCCCGCGTCCGCGAAGAAATCGAGGCGCTGGCGAACGAGCTGGCGCAGGGCGTCGGCCTCGGGGGACGTGCTCGCAAGGCGTCCTCCACGGCGGAGAAAGCTCGGATCAACGTCCGGAAGAGGATCCTCGATGCCATCAGCCGGATCCGGGAGCACAGCCCAGCGCTCGCGAAGCACTTGGACCGGTCGATTCGCACAGGAATGTTCTGTAGTTACGACCCCTGAGCACGATTTTCTCGGCGTCGTCACTTTGTGACGGGTGAAGTCACGCCCCATGGACATGACGCACGCACAGACCCCTGACCCCAAGAAACTCGAAGCTTTCATCGGCCAGATCGTCGGCGACGCCGGCGCCGCGATGAGCGCCGCCCTCGTCGTCGTGGGCGATCGGCTCGGGCTCTACAAAGCGCTCGCGAAGGGCCCTGCGACCGCCGCCGATCTCGCAAAGCGCACCGGCACCGCCGAGCGCTACGTGCAGGAGTGGCTCGATGCACAGGCCGCGAGCGGCTACGTCCGCTACGCGAAGGAGAGTGAGACGTACGATCTTCCGCCCGAGCAAGCGACGGCGTTCGCGGACGAGCTGTCCCCCGCGTTCGTGCCCGGCTTCTTCCAGCTCATGCACGCGATGTGGAGCGCCGTCGATCGCATCTCGGAGAAGTTCAAGACGGGCGACGGCCTGGCGTGGGGCGAGCATCATCACTGCCTTTTCGAGGGCACCGAGCGCTTCTTCCGCGCCGGCTATCGCGGCCACCTCGTCTCGTCCTGGTTACCTTCGCTCGACGGCGTCGTCGCGAAGCTCGAGCGCGGCGCCAAGGTGGCCGACGTCGGCTGCGGACTCGGCGCATCCACGATCCTCATGGCGCAGGCGTTCCCCAAGGCACGCTTCTTCGGTTACGATTCGCACCCGAAGTCGATCGAGCTCGCGCGCGAGCGCGCTGCCGAGGCCGGGGTCCTGGATCGCGTTACCTTCGAAGTCGGGTCGGCGACCGGATTTCCTGGCCGCGAATACGATCTCGTCTGTCACTTCGACTGCCTGCACGACATGGAAGATCCGAGCGGTGCGGCGCGGCATGTAAAGGACGTGCTCGCATCCGGCGGCACATGGATGATCGTCGAGCCCTTCGCCGCAGACCGGCGGGAGGACAACCACAACGCAGTGGGCCGCGTCTTCTACTCGGCCTCCACGATGCTTTGCGTTCCGCATTCGCTCTCCCAGCGCGGCCCGGCACTCGGAGCGCAGGCCGGCGAAGCGCGCCTCCGCCGCATCGTCAACGAAGCCGGCTTCGCGCGCGTCCGTCGAGCAACGGAAACCCCCTTCAACCTCATACTCGAAGCGCAGATCTAAGAGGGAACGGCGAGAGCGCAGCGAGAGCGATCGAGCAAGACCATTGCGGCGGCAAGGTCAGTCGCCGCTCGGGAAGGGCGGCGGAGCGGGGGGAAAGCCTGCGATGACCCACGACCAGAACAAGGCGCCCCCTTTCTGGATTTCTTCGACGGTGTAGTCGACGTTGGCGGCCAGGTTGGCCATGTCGACATACCCCTGGCGCGTGTAGGTAGTCGTATAGCTGTGCACGCCGGAGAGCGACAGGTGTGCTCCGGATAGGGTCCCGCTCAGCTTCATCAAGTAGAGGGTGCGAATGGCGCCTTGGTACTGGAGTTCTCCGCCACTCCAGCCGGACACGTCCATAGGGGCTGATCCGGCTGGAGGCTTCGCTGTCGAGTTCGCCGCCGGTGTGGTCGAGCGCGTGGACTCGATACGGCAGCCCAGTCTCCTCGAGCGCCCACTGCGCCCGGAGGTCCTTCGTCCCGCCAACCCCTTCGGGAAAGCCGCAGCATAACCTGCAACTCCACGACTCTTTATCGAGGAATTTACCGGCCGCAAGTGACAGACCGGCCGACGCGCTCGAAGCGGGCGTCGGCGCGCGAGGGTTCTCTGATTTGATTCGAGCGATGATTGAGGCGCGCTGCGCAGCTGCCAAACGCGTGCATGCCGCCGTCACCCTCGAGCACAGTCGCGTTTTCGAGAACTTCTACGACCCCCTCTACCGGAACGCTCGACGTGGCGAACCCTACCCCCGCCCCAGCTGCCGCGCAGCCCCGTTTCAAAGCTCCTATTCGGCGCTTTTCGCTTCGTTTTTGCGCGTTCCACGACGCCTCGTTCCCTGCACGAGCTGGCGCGCCGAGCGGCACCGCGCTCACCGCTTCGGGAGTGCCTCGTGCACGGGCAATTCCGCGATGCGACGACTGCGGGTTCGTACACCCAGGCCTTCGTGGACAAGTACCCGTATGCCAACTGCGACTCCCGAATCGTTGACCGCGAACGCGCGAGTATCGAGTCCGGAAAGCCGTCCCAAGTCACGGATCGCGAGCGAGCGATTCCAGAGCACGACGCTCACAAACTCGGCGTAAGGACGGCGATACGGTTACGAGCTTCGACGAGAAAGTCGAAGCTCGGCCTAGCAATCAGTTGGCCGCATCCGATCGAAGAGATGCTCGGCGCGCGACGAGCGCGCGCAGCAAAGCTGCGATTGCTCTGTGCGCGTTTTTGCGCGCCGTGTGTCATTCGCGTCAGTGATGCATTTTAGGACTGACCGCATCGAACGCGCTGCCTCGAACGACTAGATCTCACGGCGCACGAGACAGTCGCCGTTGCGTGCGCGGGAGGAGTTCGCGTGCACGCAAAATTACGAGGAGGACGACATGCGAAGAATACCACTCTCGACCATTGGCACTTTGGCGTTGGGGCTCCTGGCATGGACTACCAGTCTCGATGCTCGAGCGCAGGCGAGCCCCACCCGGAGTTTTTCGCAAACTTGGGGACCGCAGTACCAGAGCCAAGTGACCGCTGCACAGGTGCTGTCGCGTACGGATCAGGCCATCGCCACCGAAAGGCGGAGCAGCAGCAGCGGCGTGACGACGCTGACTGCGCCGACATCGGAAACTCTGACGCGCGTGCGGGTCTGGAACTTGATTGCGCAAACGGCCGTAGCGGTGGATCACACGCCGCCGACTTCCGGCGAAACACGGGTGTTCGGCGAGCAGCTCGGTCCGGCGCGTTCCGCTCGAGCGCTCGCCATCGCACACATCGCGCTCTTCGAAGCGGCGAACGCCGCAACGGGCGGCGCTTACCGCAGTTACCTGGGGCTCGCACCGGACACGAGCGCGTCGGTGGATGCGGCTATCGCACAAGGGACGCACGACGCGCTGGTGGCGCTCTATCCGTCCTTGCGCTCGTACGGCGACCGAGCGCTCGCCATTGACCTCTCACTCATTCCCAATGGCACGGCGAAGACGCGGGGCATTGATCTGGGCAGGCGCGCGGCGGCGGCGATCCTGGCGCGGCGAGCCAACGATGGATCGCAACACCTCGAGCCACGCCTCGGGATCGAATACTTTCCGCCCGTGGGGCCCGGATTGTGGTCGCAGGATCCGATCAGCCAAGTTCCCATCGCGCTCGGTGCGTTTTGGTTCCGTGTGGCGCCTTTCGTGATGCAGTCGGCGAGCCAGTTCCGGGCGCCGGCGCCTCCCGCGCTCAATAGCTCCGCGTACACGGCGGCGTTCAACGAGGTGGCTCGGCTCGGCGGGTGCGGCAGCAACGTGGCGGACTGCTCAGGCGGGTTTGCCACACCCACCCAGCGCACGAGCGATCAAACGATCGCCGGGATTTTTTGGGGCTACGACGGCACTCCGGGGCTCGGCACGCCGCCGCGGCTGTACAACCAGATCACCGTTCAGATCGCCATGGGGCGAGGCACCAATGCGCTTCAGCTCGCGCGCCTGCTGGCCCTAACGAACGTGGCAATGAGCGATGCGGCCCTCGCGTGCTGGGAGACGAAGTACGTCTACGATCACTGGCGGCCTATTACGGGCATTCGTCGTGCCAATGAAGACGGCAACTCTTCGACAGCGCAGAACGCCACGTTCTCGCCGCTCGGCGCGCCCGCAACCAACACCACGGGGCCAAACTTCACGCCGCCTTTTCCGGCGTACACGTCGGGTCATTCGACCATCGGCAGCTCGGTATTTCAAACCCTGCGCCTGTTTTACGGCACGGACGCCATTCCTTTCACGTTCGTGTCGGACGAGTTCAACGGCAACAATCGGGACAATCGCGGCAATGTTCGGCCGCGTCTGCCGCGATCGTTCAGCTCGCTCACCCAGGCCGAAGACGAGAACGGACAAAGCCGGATTTACCTCGGCATCCACTGGGCCCACGACAAGAACTTCGGGAGAACACAGGGCCGAAACGTTGCGCAATTCATAATGTCCAACGTGTTCCTGCCGCGCTGAAGCTTCGTAGCGCGAGGTACACTCGGTGAGTCCCGTGAGCAGGCCCGCTGCGTTCGCTTGGAAAACTCGAACGAATGCGGAAGGCCTGCATCACGGCCAAGCTCGACCTAGTGCGCCTGCACCGCCGTAGCGATTCGCGCTACGGCGCGCCCGCGTGATCATTGCACCAGCACGTATCCGGCGCTCGCCGGCGTCTCGTCGTCGCCGATCGTGAGCTGGTGGCCGTAGCCGAGTATTCCCGAATGGTTCGAGCCCCAACACTGCAAGTGGCCATTGCGCAACACGGCGCACATTTCTAGCCTACCGGCGTCGATTTGCGACGCTGCGTCGCTGAGCCGGATGTCTCCCGCACGGGCCGGAGCTTCGTCATCGCCGATGTTGGCTTCGTTGCCGTATCCCAGCGGTCCAGCACCCCAACAGCGCACCGCGTTGGTGTCCATGAGCGCGCACGTCCGGGCGGTTCCAGCGGCAACCTGTTTGACACGGCCGCCCACTCTAACGTCGCCAGCAGTCGCTGGCGTTTCGTCATCGCCGATCGAATTCGGGTTACCGTAGCCGAGCTCGCCGTGCCCGCCATCACCCCAGCAGCGCAGGGCGCCGGTACGCAGGCGCGCGCACGTGTGATAGGCACCGGCTTCGATCTGCGCGACCGGGCCGCCCACATCGACGTCACCGAGAGCTGCGGGCGGCTCATCGTCGCCGATGTACCCGGAGCCCGGGTAGCCCAGCGCACCGCCGTATGCGCTTCCCCAGCAGCGCACGCTTCCAGTGGTGAGCAGGGCACAGGTGTGCTCCTCGCCCGCCGTGAGCTGAGTCACGGGGCCTCCGACGTTGACGTCGCCGGCAGCTGCGGGGTCTTCGTCATCACCGATGCGGTTCGTGTTGCCGTAGCCGAGCGCACGTATCCCCCAGCAACGCACCGCTCCGTTCTCGAGCAGCGCGCAGGTGTGAAATCCCCCGGCGGCGACGGCGGTCACGGTTCGGCCGCCGCCGAGATCGATCGGTTCAAGTTTATCGCCCATCTCGCCCGGGGCGCCCCCGCGCGATCGGGTATCTCCCTGTCCCAGCTCGCCGTAGTCATTGGCGCCCCAGCATTTCGCCAGGCCGCTGTTCAGCAGCGCGCAGGTGT
>DATHEQ010000161.1:0-46489 GCA_035318505.1 Polyangiaceae bacterium
GGAGAAGCCGCTGAAGCGCATGGCGATCGTCAAGAGCGTGCGCAAGGCGGCAGAGCGGCAGTCGCTCGTCGAAGAGAACCGCACGCTGCGCCACGAAATCAGGCTTCTCACGCGGCGCGAGATCGTGGGGACGAGCCCCGCCCTGCGCCGCGTCCTCGATGTAGCGACGCAAGCCGCCCCGTCGACGGCGACGCTGCTCGTGCTCGGCGAAAGCGGGACCGGCAAAGAGCTCCTCGCGCGCTACGTGCACGAGCGGAGCGCGCGCGCGCGCGGACCGTTCATTGCCGTCAACTGCTCGGCCATCCCGGAGACCATCATCGAAGCCGAGCTCTTCGGACACGAGCGCGGCGCTTTTACGGGCGCGGTGGGCCGGCGCGAGGGGCGGTTCGCCAAAGCCGCGGGAGGCACGCTCTTTCTCGACGAGATCGGGGAGCTGTCACCGTCGGTACAGGTGAAGCTGCTGCGCGTCTTGCAAGAAGGGGAGTACGAGCCGGTGGGGGGCGACACGGTCAAGTCGGACGTGCGCATCGTTGCGGCCACCAACCGCGATCTGCGGGCCCAGGTGGCGGCGGGTCGGTTCCGCGAGGATCTGTTCTATCGCCTCAACGTGATTGCCATGACCGCCCCTCCGCTGCGGGCGCGTCGCGAAGACATTCCGCTGCTCGTCGACCATTTCTTGGGCATCTACTGCCACAAGAACCACCGGCCCCGGCTGTCGGTCGCGCGTTCCGTGAACGAGCTGCTCGGCGAGTACCACTGGCCCGGGAACGTCCGCGAGCTCGAGAACGTCATCGAGCGCGCGGTGGTGCTCTGCCGCGGCGATACCCTTACCGTCGACGATCTGCCCGAGGCTGTCGTGCAGGCGTCGGCCCCGGCGCCGAGCGCGCTCAACATCGCCATTGGGACGCCGCTCGAGGAAGTGGAGTCTCGCCTCATCCGCGAAACGCTGCGCCACACCAAGGGGGACAAATCCCTCGCCGCGCAACTGCTCGGTATCTCGACGCGCACCATCTACCGCAAGCTCGGCGAAACCGACGAACCGGAGTAGCGGCCGCGGGCGGAGAGGTCCGATTGTCAATTTGTCGCGCCGGTGCAGCGGGCACGCACTCTGGCGCCAGAATGTCGATCGCAGCGGGCGCCACCAGTGGAGATTTGCGTGTGAATTCGAGGTTGAAGACTGGCACGCCGCTCGCTAATGAGAATCGGACCCATGGGCTTCGACACCGCGCTACGACGCTACTTCGCTGGCGTGATCCTCGCGCTCATCGCGGTGGCGGCCTACTTCCAAGCTGCGGGCGTAACGCAACTGGCGGGATCTGCCCTCGCCCCCGACGACAAGGGGTTGGCGGGACCCCCTCGCGAGCGAACCCACACGCCCGCACCGGTGTCCTCGGCGGCCGACGATCATGCGACCTCGGCGCGCTGGATCATGGAGCGCAATCCTTTCGACTCGGTCACGCCGCGCCCGCTCGACGCTCCCCCGGTCGTCGATGCCGGCGATCAGGCGGTCGTGGATCTCGAGCACTACGAGAACGCGCCCACGTGTGACGGCGTGAAGGCGCTCATCATCGTGGCCGCCGCCGATCCCGGATGGTCCATGGCGGCGCTCGCCGCCGGTGGAACGACGCAGACCAAGCTCGTACGCGTCGGGGACGAGATCGGCGCCGGACGCGTCGTGCAGATCATCGAGTGGAACCGCGTCGTGCTCTCGCTCGGCTCGGCGCTTTGCCAGATGCAGATGTTCAAACCGAGCAAGCCGGCCGGTACCGCGGCCGCGCCGGCCCCCACGCCTCCTCCCGCTCCCGCCGCGGCCGTGGTGGGCGGCGCAACGCCCGTCCCGGCCGACATCGCTTCCAAGATCCAAAAAGTGAGCGGCAACGAGTTCAACGTCGACCGCCAGGTGGTCGACAAAATCCTCGAAAACCAGGCCGAGCTCATGAAATCGGCGCGCATCGTGCCCGAACAAGAGAACGGCAAGGTCGTCGGCATCCGCCTCTTCGGTATTCGTCCCGACACGTTGCTGGGGACGCTCGGCCTCGAAAATGGCGATCGGCTGCAGTCGATCAACGGGTTCGATATGGCGAGCCCCGAGAAGGCGCTCGAGGCGTACGCGCGCCTTCGCACGGCCGACCACCTGACGGTGCAGGTCAATCGCCGCGGTCAAAACCAGAACATCGATTTCAATATCAAATGACGGCAGTTTCGATGGGAAGCCACATGAACGACGAATCGATCCTCAAGCGCACGCTCGTGCTGACCGGCAAGCTGGTTGGAATTTTTTCGATGTGGGTCGCGCTCCTCAGTGTCGTCGCTACCGTCGCCGCGACCCGGCTCGTGGCGGCACTGTCCGGTTCCACTGCCGACCAGGGCGCGGTCGCGCCGGCCGATGCGACGAAGAAGGACGAGGGCGGCGCCGCCTCGCGTCCCAAAAATCCACCCATCAATGCCGCCCACAAGCCCAACGGATGAAACTGCACCGATCGACTTTGGTTTCGCTTCTTGCCCTCACGGTCTCCGTGATGTCGAGCTCTCACTACGGATGGGCGCAGGCTCCTGTGCGGCCTGGCGTGCCGCCCGCCAAGACGCCCGGCGCTCTACCGCCGCCCACGCCGGCAGCACCCGCACCGGCGGCGCCGCCGGGAACGATGTCGCTCGGTGACGTGCAGCAGCACCCCGAGCTCACCAAGATGCCGAAAGGGTTCGTCGACTTCACGATCGAAGAAGGCGATCTCGCCGAGCTCATCACCACCATCAGCACCATCACCGGCAAGCGCTTCATTTACGGCGGCAAGGTGCGCAACATCAAGGTGAACATCTACGCGCCGAAGAATCAGCGCATCACGCCGGCCGAGGCTTATCAAACCTTCCTCTCCGTCCTCGAGACCAACGGCCTTACCGTCATTCCGCACGGGAAGTTTCTGAAGATCGTCGAATCGGCGGGCGTCGCCACGCAGACGACGCCGCTCTACAACACGGGTCAGCCGGTCCCGCCCGAGGATCGCTACGTGACGCGGCTCTACCGGCTTTCGCACGTCGGGGCCGACGAGGTGACGGCCCTCCTCACCAAGTTCAAGAGCAAGGACGCCGACATCTCCGTTTACAGCCCGGGCAACCTGCTCATCTTGACGGACACGGCCAGCAACATTCGCCGTATGCTCGAGCTCGTCGAGGAGATCGACGTGGGCGGCGCCGGCGATCAGCTGTGGGTGGAGCCGGTTCACTACACGACCGCCACCGAGATGGCGCAGCGGGTCAACGATATCTTCGACGTCAAAGCGGCCGCCGCTCCCGCGCCGGGGAAACCGCCGGGGATCGCCTCGGGCGGCGATATGCGCATCACCAAGATCATCCCCGAAGATCGCACCAACACGCTCGTCATCGTCGGAACCGAGCGGGCGTACCTGCGCGTGCTCGAGCTGGTGCGGCGCCTCGACGTGCCCAACACCGGGGAGGGGGAGGTCCATGTTCTCCCCTTGCAACACGCCATGGCCGAAGAGCTCGCGGCCACGCTCAACGCCATCTTGGCGGGCGCGCCGGGAGCGGCGAAGACGCCGGGGGGACCGCCGGCGACGGCCGGGCAGGCTGGCATTTTCGAAGGCGCCGTCAAGCTGACGGCTGACAAGGCCAGCAATGCGCTCGTCATCACGTCGTCGCTGCGCGACTACGGGGCGCTGCGCAACGTCATCGACAGGCTCGATATGCCACGCCGCCAAGTGTTCATCGAGGCGGTGATCATGGATATCTCGGTTGAGCATACCAACAAGCTCGGGTTGAACTATCACGCCGGTGCGAACCCTGATCTGGGAGGGGACAACAAGAGCCTCGTCTACGGAGGGCTCAACCCGTTCAACTCGATTATGCTTCCCAATCCAGCCGATCTGCAGGGATTGGCGCTCGGCATCCGGGGTCCGGACATCGCAGGCACCAATACGCTACTGGGAACGGGAATTTCCATCCCGGCGTTCGGTGTGACGCTCAACGCGCTGCAATCGAGCGGGGACGCCAACGTGCTCGCCACGCCGCACATTATCGCCACCGACAACGTCGCCGCCGAGATCAACGTTGGTGAGAACATCCCCTTGCAGACCAACGCCGGCGGTCTTCCCAACCTGGGCGGCATTCCTGGTGCGGCAGGCGCCGCAGGTGCGCTCGGCGCCCTCGGTGGTTTGGGTGGGCTCGGGTTCGGCGGCGGATTCGCAGCGCCGCGCCAGGACGTGGGCACGAAGATCAAGGTCGTGCCCCACATCAACGACTCGGACGAGGTACGTCTCGAGCTGACCGAGGAGATCTCGGAGCGCGGCGCCTCTTCGGGGTCCCTTGGCGCCGTCTCCATCACCAAGCGCAACGCGCAGACGACGGTTGTGGTGCACGATCAGCAAACGGTCGTCATCGGCGGTCTCATGCGCGACGCCGTTACGACCGGTGACACGAAAATTCCGGTCTTGGGGGACATCCCCGTCCTCGGTTTTCTCTTTCGCACCACGACGCGTGGCAAACGCAAGACGAACCTCCTTCTTATCCTGACGCCTTACGTGGTGCGCGATCAGAACGATCTGCGGACGGTCTTCGAGCGCAAGATGCAGGAGCGGCAGGAGTTTCTCGATCGGTACTTCGTCTTCAGCGATCAGAAGCCGTTCGAGCCCGCGCTCGATTACTCTCGCACGAGCGGCCTCCTCGAGACCATCCGCCAGTCGTATCTCCATCTTGCCGATCGCCGGCGGCTCGAAGACGAGACGCGCCCGCGCGAGCTGCGCGTGCACGACGCCCAGCAGCCGATTGAGATGCCGCTCACGCCGACCCCTGGCATCGGCGGGCGACACGCGCCGGGTCCCGCGGCGCCCGGGGGCACCGTCCCACCGGGCGCGCCTGGCGGAATCGCGCCCGCCGCGCCTGTTCCCGGCGGCGCGGCGGCACCGGGTGCTGCACCGGCGACACCGGGTGCTGCACCGGCGGCACCGGGTGCTGCACCGGGCGGCGCGCCGGCGGCTCCGGGCGGCGCGGCTCCGGCGCCCGCGGCACCTCCCGGGGGAGGAGCTGCGCCTGCCGTCCCCGTGCCGATTCCTGTGCCCGTCCCGGTTCCCGTCATTCCGGCGCCCGCAACACCTCCGCCGCCGCCGCCGGCTGCGCCGGTACCACCGCCGCCCGCGCCGGGCGGTGCTGCCCCGCAGCAAACGGACTGGAGTCCCGTAAGGGTGGAGCTGGGTCGGAACGGAGCGCCGCCTCCGGCGGCGCTCGTTCCGCCCCTCGGCTCATTGACTGCCTTGCCGGCCCACGAAATGGCGACCGCGCGGGCCAGCTTGCGCTCGGACCACTAGGTCTCACCATGCTGACTGCAGGACGACACCGATCGAACCATTTCGAGGAGGCGCCGTGCTCGAAAGCTACCTGAGCGAGATTCTTGTCCGGCGCGGCGTCGTGACCGAGGAGCGATTGAAACCGTTTTTCGCGCAGCAGCGCGAAAACGGGCCGAGCCTGATGGATCTCCTCTTGGCGGGCAACGTCGCCGACGCGGGAGCGGTGGCGCAAGCGCTGGCCGACGAGTGCGGCTTTCCCTACCTCGCGCGCATCGACATCGAGGCCATCTCCACGCCGAGCGCGGCCAAGCTCCCTATCTCCTACGCCAAGGCCCACAAGATCCTCGTTGCCGCCGAGGACGAGCAGCGCGTCCATGTGGTGTGCGCCGATCCGCTCGACACCGCAGGGCTCGACGACGTACGCGCGCTCTTTCAAAAGCCAGTCGACGTCTCGGTCACCAGCGCGGAAAACGTCGTCGACGCCATCAACCGCGTCTACGAGCGCAGCGACCAGAGCGGAGGGGAGCTCGAGACCAACAACGATAACGCGGAAGAAGAGCTCGAGGACATTCTCGATTCCGACGACGACGCGCCCATCATTCGCTGGGTCAACGCACTCTTTTTCCAGGGCGTGAAGGAGCGCGCCAGCGACATCCATATCGAGCCCGAGGAAAAAGAGGTCCTCGTCCGCTACCGCATCGACGGCGAGCTCTACGTGGCCAAGCGCGCCAACAAGCAGTTCATGAGCTCGATCATCGCCCGCGTGAAGATCATGGCCGGGCTCAACATCGCCGAAAAGCGGCTGCCGCAGGACGGGCGCATCTCCCTCAAGATCGCCGGCAAGAGCATCGACGTCCGTGTCAGCACCATTCCGACGAGCCGCGGCTTCGAGCGCATCGTGATGCGTCTTTTGCACAAGACCAACGTGCTGCTCGATCTGCCCGATCTCGGTTTCGCCGCGCGCGACTACGCCCTCATGGACGGGCTCATCCGCAAGCCCGACGGCATCATCCTCGTCACCGGTCCTACCGGCAGCGGCAAGACGACCACGCTCTATGCCTGTTTGAATCGTATCAACCACCCCAACTTGAACATCCTCACCGCCGAGGATCCGGTGGAGTACGAAATCGGCGGCATCCACCAGGTGCACGTGCATCCCAAGATCGGGCTCACCTTCGCGAGCGCGCTGCGCGCCTTTTTGCGACAGGACCCGGACGTCATCATGGTGGGCGAGATCCGCGACAAAGAGACGGCCGAGATCGCCATCCACGCTTCGCTCACCGGCCACTTGGTGCTGTCCACCATCCACACCAACGACGCCGCCGGCGCCGTGACGCGGCTCGTCGAAATGGAGATCGAGGCCTTTCTCGTGCGGTCGAGCGTGATCGGCATCCTGGCGCAAAGGCTGGTGCGCTTGCTTTGCCAGGATTGTCGCGAGGCTTACGCGCCGAGTGAGATCGAGCTGCGCCAGCTGGGGATCGATCCCGAGCGCAACGCCTGGCGAGCGTCGCGTAAACTTTCGCCGCGCTATGTCGCGCAGGGCGCGAAGTACGTGCCGGTCGGTCTGGAAGAGCAGAAAGGGCCGCTCACTTTTTATCGCGCCAAGGGGTGCGCGTCGTGCCTACAGACCGGCTACACCGGGCGCCGCGGCATCTACGAGCTCATGATGATCGACGACATCGTGGGGGCGCTCATTCTGAAAAGCTCGGACGCGCAAAGCATCAAGCGCGCTGCGGTGGACCAGGGCATGGATACGCTGCGCGACGACGGCGCCCGCAAGGTTCTGCTGGGGGTGACGACGGTGGAAGAGGTGCTGGCCGCGACCCAAGAAGACGTCGCGGTGGAGTAAGTCATGGCGGTTTTCGAGTTTCGCGGCGTCGTAGCTACCACCGGCAAATCGGTGCGCGGCGTCCGCGACGCCGAGAATCCGAAGGTGCTGCGTGCCGCTCTGCGCCGCGACGGCATCATGCTCACGCTGGCCACGGAAGAGGCGGCGGGCAAGACGAAGAAGAGCCGCGAGATCGATCTTTTCAAGGTCTTTCGGCGCATCAGCGGCGCCGACGTGGCCGTCCTGACGCGCCAGCTCGCGACCCTGGTGCGCGCTGGCATCCCCCTCGTCGATTCCATCGGCGCGCTCGTCGATCAAGTCGAGAAGGAAGAGCTGAAGCGCGTGCTTACCGTCGTGCGCGAGAAGCTCAACGAGGGTACGAGCTTCGCCAAAGCGCTCGAACAGCACCCCCGAGCCTTCCCGCCCATTTTCGTCAACATGGTCGCCGCCGGCGAAGCCTCGGGGACACTCGAGCAAGTGCTGGAGCGCCTCGCCGATTTCATGGAGGGGCAGGCGCGCCTTCGCGCCAAGGTGTCTGCGGCGCTCGCCTATCCGGCCTTGATGGCGATCATCGGCACGCTGCTCATCAGCGTGCTCATGGTGGCCGTGGTGCCCAAGGTGACCGCCATCTTCGAGAGCCTCGATCGAGCGCTGCCTTGGTACACGCAGGTGCTCATTGGCACTTCCAATTTCTTGGCCGGCTATTGGTGGCTCATGGCGATCATGATAACCGGAGGGATCTGGTGGTTTCGCCGCTGGAAAAAGACGGCGCCCGGGCGGTTGAAATGGGACGCGATTTGTCTCAAGTCTCCCATCTTCGGCCGCCTTCTACAGATGTTGTCGGTCGCGCGTTTTGCCAAGACGCTGGCCACGCTGCTCGCGGCGGGTGTCCCTCTGCTCAAGGCGATGGATATCGTCAAGAACGTGCTCGACAACGCGCTGCTCGAGAAAGTCGTGGAAGAAGCGACCGGTTCCATCCGCGAAGGCGAAAGCATCGCCGAGCCGCTCCGGCGCAGCGGGCAGTTTCCGCCCATCGTGACGCACATGATCGCCGTCGGTGAGAAGAGCGGGCAGCTCGAACAGATGTTGGAGAGCGTGGCCGACGCTTACGACGCGCAAGTCGAGACTACCGTCCAAGCGCTGACGAGCTTGCTCGAGCCGCTCATGATCGTGGTGATGGGCGCGGCAGTGGGGTTCATCGCCTTCTCGATCATGATGCCCCTCATCCAGATGAACGAGTTCGTGCAATGAGGGCGCGCCGCAACGATGGTTCATCGAGGCGACGGTTCGGTGCCAGTTTCCCTCGAGCCGAAGCGGCGTACCGATCGCGAGCGAGGTACTGATGGTGCTGCGCAAGATCGGCTCGCGTGGCATCGACTTGCCGTGGGAACGGCGGCGCGGGCTCGTGCGCCGGCTGCGCCTCACGCGCGCGCGTCCTTTCGTGGCCATCGTGGCTGTGGCGGGGCTCGCCGTTCTCCTGGGAACACGCGAGCGGCAGCGCACGGGCGAGCGCTCCACGCGGGCAGCGTTGCTCATCGTGCGCCGCGCCGTCGACGCCTACCGCGCCGACCACGAGGGCAAATGCCCCAAGCAGCTCGACGAGCTGGAGGCGGCGAGGTACCTCACCGAGCTGCCGCACGACGCCTGGGGAAGGCCCTTTCGCCTGGTGTGCCCCAGCCGGCGCGAAGGCGCAGCGTACGATCTTTCTTCGGATGGACCCGATGGCGAGCCGGGGGGACTCGATCGCATCGAATGATTTTCGGAACGAGAGGAGAAACTGTCATGACGACATACGGATGGGATGAGGAAACGGCGAACGCACGGCCGGCACTGCGTGTCGCCCGGGTTTTGGAGCGTGGTGTCACGCTGGTCGAGGTTCTGATCGTCGTGGCCATCATGAGCATGATGTCAGCGGCCGTCGTCGTGGCCGTCATACCCAAATTCAAAGATGCGCAGGTCAAGACCGCTGACCAGAGCGCCCGTGAGATCCGCAACGCGGTGACGCGCTTTCGCTCGCGCGGCACCGACCAATGCCCCACCATCACCCAGCTGGTGAGCGAGAAGGAGATCGACAGCGCCTCCAAGGTGGACGACCCGTGGGGTTCCGCGTTCAAGATCGAATGCGCTGAGGACGAGGTGTACGTACTCTCCCCCGGACCGGACAAGAAGGAAGGCACCGCCGACGACATCTCCATTCCCAAGAAGACCGGCCGTTAGCATCATGTCCGCCGTGTTCGCTTTTCCGACCTTGCCCGCGCGCGCCCTTCGTCGCGCGGCGGTCGGAGAACGCGGTCTCACCCTGATCGAGCTCATGGTGACCGTGGCGCTCATCGGCATCGTCACGGCGGGCATCGTCATCAGCTCGGGAGCGGTCGTCAATTCACGCATGCGCGGCGCGGCCAGCATGATCACGGGTGCGGTGCGCATCGCCTTCACCCGCGCGAGCGCAACGTCGCGACCCAATCGGCTCGTCTTCGACATCGAGAATGGTTCCGTCATCCTCGAAGAAACGCGGGACGTGCTCGCGGTGAAGAAGGACGATGTCGCCGGGGGGGCGGCGGCGGCCACGGAAGAAGAGCGTGATGCCATCAATACCGCGGCCCGCGTCATCAAGGGACCGCAAGCGCCGCGTCCTCGATTCACCGCGGTGCGTGCGCTCGGGCTCGACGAGCCCGATACGAGCGGCGGGCGTCCCATTGGCAAGGGGGTCCGCTTTCGCAAAGTGGAGACCGCCCATTCGCCGGACGGACAGACATCGGGTCGAGCCTATCTTTATTTCTGGCCCGGCGGTCAGACCGAGCGCGCCGCCATTCAGCTGGCGCGCGTCGCGTCGACCGACGAGGAGAACGAAGGGATCACCATCCTCGTCTCGCCGCTGACGGGACGTGTTCGCACGCTGGCGGGCGCCAAATCGATGGATCCTCTGCGCGACGACGGCACTCTGCAAGAACGAGAGGATCGGTCGTTTTGAGATCCAAGCTGCGCGCCTTCACTTTGCTCGAGGTCATGGTGGCGGTGGCCATTCTCGGTCTCTCGCTGACGGTGATCTTGTCGGCGCAGGCGGGCCTCTACGCGGGCGGCGCCTACGCGCAGCACACCAGCATTGCTACCGGGCTTCTCCGCTGTCGCATGGCCGAGATCGAAGAGCGGCTCGTGAAGCTGGGGTTCCCCGAGGTGGACGAGAAAGACGACGGCTCCTGCTGTGACGGCGAGCTTCGCACCGACATGAGGTGCGAATGGGCGGTGGAGCGCATCGAGCTACCGACGCCGGATCCGGCCGCGCTCGCCTCGTCGAGCCCGATGGATACCTCGAGCCCGGGAAGCACCTCCGGCGCGGGCCCCTTGGGGCCTTTGAGCGCGCTGATGGGCGGGCAAAGTGCAGCGGGCGGCGTTGCCGGCCTCAGCCAAATGGCTCTCCCGTCCGGCGGCTCGCTGGCGCTCTCCGGCGACGGCGGAGTGTCGGGGCTTGCGGCGGCGCTGAAAGACGGCACGGGAGGTGGCGTTTCGGCCCTCGCCCAGATGGCGATGACGATCGTCTATCCCAGCCTGAAGCCGATGCTGGAAGCGAGCATTCGCAAGGTCACCGTCAAGGTGACTTGGAAAGAGGGGATTCAAAAGCGCGATTTTTCGGCGATACAGTACGTAACGCGCCCCATGCGCGGGGACGCCATTACCGCTGCCGCCGCGGCGTCGGGTGCAATACCCGGCCTCGGTACGGCCCCCACCAGCACGTCACCCATCAGAATGCCCACCCGATGAAGCGCGCGATGCGGGGGCTCACGCTGCTCGAGGTCATGGTGGCCGTCGCTATTTTGGCGATGGTGGCGGTGCTCATTTACGGCGCCTTCGACGGCCTCGGTCGCGGCAAGAAAAACCTCGGCCGCGTGAACGATCGCTACCACCAGGGCCGGGCGGCGCTATCGCGCATGGCCCGCGAGCTGTCGAGCGCGTTTCTTTCGGCCCACCAGCCCCTCACCGAGCAGCAGTTCCGCCGGCTCACGATTTTCAAGGGGAGCAGCTCTTCTCCCGCCGACCGCCTCGACTTCACCTCTTTTTCACATCGGCGGCTGGTCAGCGAAGCGCACGAAAGCGATCAGAACGAGCTCTCCTATTTCGGATCACCCGATCCCAAGGTGTCGGGAAAGCTCGATCTCGCGCGGCGCGAGTCGCCCGTCATCGATATCGAACCGAAACGCGGCGGCGAGGTGGAGGTGCTCGCCGAAGACATCGATCACTTCGACGTGCGCTACCTCGACGCGACCACCGGTCTGTGGACCGAATCGTGGGACAGCTCCCAGGCCACGGGGCAACCGAATCGCCTCCCTTTCGAGATCAAGCTCACCCTTGCGCTGAAGGGCGGGCTCGAGAACAAGCCCATCGTCTTCGTCACCAAGGTGGCCATGCCCATGCAGGCTCCTTTGAGCTTCGCGGTGCCGCGATGAAAAAGAAGCGCCGAAACCAGCGCGGGGTGGCCCTCATCTTGGTCCTCGGGTCCATCGCCATCATGACGGTGATGTTGACGGAGTTCCAGGACGAGGCGACCAGCGAGCTGTCGGCGGCGCTCGCCGACCGCGACGCGCTGAAAGCGGAGTATCTCGCCAAGAGTGGCGTCAATCTCGGTCGGCTGCTCATCGCTTCCGAACCCATCGTCCGCCAAGGGCTCTCGTTCTTCTTCATGGCCCTCGGGCAGAAGCCGGCGCAAGTCCCGGTATGGGAGTTTTCCGATCGGATCCTCGGTGCTTTCAACGACAAGGAGGGCACCGCCGATTTCGCCATTCTCACCGGCACCGATCTCAGCAAGGGAAAGAACCTCGGCATCGAGGGGGGCCGCTTCGACGTCGACATCATCGACGAGGACTCGAAGCTCAACGTCAACATGGCCTCGCGCGGCGACCCCTTCACCCAGACGAGGCTGGCGCAGCAGCTGCTCGCTCTCATGATGGGCGACCAATATAATCCCATGTTCGAGCAGCGCGATCGCGACGACAACTTCACCGATCGCGCCACCGTATGCGGCGCCCTCATCGATTGGGCGGACGGCGACGAGGACATGAATGCGTGCGACCCGCGCACGGCCGCCCCCTCCTCACGCGCCACCGAAGACATCTCGTACCAGCTTCTGAAAAAGCCCTACTTCCGCAAGAACGCCGCTTACGACAGCCTCGAGGAGCTGCACTTGGTGCGGGGCGTGAGTGACGTCTTTTGGTCTACCTTCATCGATCCCGACCCGAGCAATCCCAAGAAACGCGTGGTCACCGTGTGGGGGCAAGGTCTCGTCAACGTCAACACGGCCAACGCCATGACGCTCTGGGCCATCGTGTGCGCCAACGCCGTGCCTACCACCAAGGCGTGCAACGACCCGCTCGAGGCGCAGAAGTTTTTGATGGGCGTGACGCTGGTGCGATCGTTTCTCGGGGGCGTGCCCGTGTTCGGTCACGGTTCGGATTTCACCAAGGTCATGCAGGGTCAGGGGTCCGGCATCATCGGCATGGTGCTCAAAACTCTCGGGCTCGAGCCGATCCAGTTCGCGTCCGTGATCGAAGCCAACAAGACGCTCACCGCCGAAAGCAAAGTGTTCAGCATCTACGCGACGGGCGAGGTGCCGGGCTATCAGCGCAAAACGCGCGTCCGCTTGCACACCGTGGTCGATTTTCGCGGCGCGCCGGCGCCTGCGGCCGCGCCCACCCTCACGAGCCCTACCACCCCCGTCACCCCACCGCCTCGTCCCGCGCCGACGACCCCGGCTCCGGCTTCGACCACCCCCACCGACGCGCTCGCGGGTGCACTCGCGCCGAACCCTGGGGGAACCATCGTCTACTATCGAACGGAGTGAGAGAAGAGCCGCATGGCCAAATATCTCGGAATCGATGTGGGCAGCAGTCACGTGCGTGTCGTACTTCTTCGCACGAGCTACCGCCGCATCACCATCGAAGCGATGACCGAGTACGATCGCCGAGCGGCGCCGACCCTCGACGAGGTCGTGCGCATGGCGGCTTCTCCTCTGGTTTCGCCGGGCGAATCGGTGAGCGTCAATCTCGAGGGGGAAAAGACGTTCATCCGTCGCATCGACGTGCCGGCGGCGGCGCAAAAGCAGCTCACCGAGGTCCTTCCCTACGAGCTCGAAGCCGAGCTCCCCTTCGAGCTTTCCGAAGCGGTCTACGACTACGCCATTCTGAAACGCGTCACCGACGATGCAGTGCCGGTGTTCGCCGTCGTCGCCCGCACCGAGGACGTGCGTGCGCGCATCGCACTCGTCAAGGATGCGATAGGGGAGGAGCCGGAGCGGGTCTCTCCGGGAGGTCTCGCGCTCGCCAGCTTGGCGGCGATTGTGCCGGAGATCGCGGGACAGCAGACGGTGGCCCTCTTCGACCTCGAACCGGGGCGCTCGGAGCTCGTCATTCTCGAGCGCGGCGAGCCGGTGTTCGCGCGCACCCTCTCGCGCGGCACCGAGGGGTTGCCGCAGTCGGCGCCTCTCTTGATACGCGAATTTCGGCAGTCCCTGGCCGCATGGCGCATGAGCGGCGGCGCGCGACCCGAGGCGGCGTTCCTCGTCGGGCCTGGCGCGAGCACGCCGAACGCGCGCGAGTTCCTACAAGAAGAGCTCGACTTGCCCATCGCGCCGCTCCCCGCGCCTCGCCTCGACGAAACGAAGGCCGAGGACATCGCGCAAGTGCCGCGTTTCGCCAAGGCGGTGAGCCTTGCCCTCGCGCTCGGTGCGCGCGGGCGCGGCTACAATTTGCGTCGCGGGGCACTCACCTACGAGCGCGGTTACGGTTTTTTGCGCGAACGCGTGCCGCTTCTGGCCGGGCTCTTCGTGGTCGTCATCGTGAGTTTCTTCTTCAGCACCTGGGCCGAGCTGCACGCCTTGGCCCAGGAAAAAGCGACCCTGGAAGCGGCGCTCACGACGGTGACCGGCGAGGTCCTCGGTGAAGCTACATCCGATCCTCAGCGCGCCACCGACCTGCTCGACCGCACCGCCACCGGTGCCGATGAAGATCCACTGCCCCACGCCGACGCATTCGACGTGATGGTGCAGATCGCGCAGGCCGTTCCAGAAACCATGACCCACGACATCGAGGAGCTCGACGTGCAACGAGGGCATGTCACGGTCCACGGGATTGTCCCTACTATCCCCGACGCGCAGCAGATCGCCACGCAACTGAAGAGCGTGCGCTGCTTTCAGGACGTCAAAATTACGCGCACCAATCAAGTGGTCGGCGAAGAGCGCCAGAAGTACGTCATGGAACTCGACGTGAAGTGCCCGGTCGAAGGCAAGGAAAAGCCCGGCGCCGGTGCCCCCGCGGCGAGCGCCAGCGGAGGCAAGCCGTGAGCGGAGCGACGAATCGTATGCGTGAGTGGTTCGACAAGCTGGCGCCGCGCGAGCGCCGCATGATGGGCGCGCTCATGGTCGCGCTCACGCTCTTCGTGCTCTTTCTCATCCCGCTCGGCGTCTCGCTCGCGCTCGGTTCGCGGCGCGAGGCCAATCGCAGCTTGCGGGAAGCGATTCACACCGTCAAAAACGCGCGCGAAGACGTGCAGAAGAGGCAAGCCAAGCGTGAAGCCATCGCCGCCCGTTACGCCAACCGCGCTCCGGCCTTGGCCGGCGTGATGGAGAAATCGGCGCGCGACAACAAGCTCGACCTTCTCGAGACGGCGGATCGGCCCGAGGTTCCCCACGGAAAGCGGTACAACGAGCGCGCGACGGTGGGTCGACTGCGCAAGACCACCATGCTCCAGCTCGCCAAGATGCTGGAGCAGATGGAGCAGCTGCACATGCCCATCTCCGTCTCACGTCTCAACGTTCGGCGACGCGGCGGGGAACACGACTCCTACGACGTCGAGGTCGGAGTTTCGGCCTACGACCGATCGGAGCCGACCAAAGAAGCGGTACCGGCCGCGGCCAGCAGCGGAGGCGCCAAGTGAAGCTCCCCACGCTGCCGACAGTCAACATTACATTGCCCCCGCGGGTAAAGCGCATACTTTTGGCTTGCGCCTACCCGACGTTCTATCTGTTCTGTCTCTGCCTTTTTGCCTACCTGACCTTCCCCTACGAGCGTCTCAAAGAGCGCATCCTCGTCGAGTTCGATGCGCCCAAAGCCGGTAAGGCGAGCACGCAGCATCTCGAGATCGATTCCCTCGGACCGTACTGGTTGAGCGGCCTTTCTGCCAAAGGTGTGCGCGTCATCTCGCCGAGGGCGCCCGGTCCGGAAGGGGAGCTGCCGCCCAGCAAGCTCACCATCGACGAAGCGCACGTACGCGTATCTCTTTTTCAGCTGCTCATCGGGCGACTGACGCTTTGGTTCGGGGCCACGGCGTATGGCGGCACGATCGATGGGTGGACGCGCGCGAACTCCGACGGCCGGGTGCTCGAGCTGGCGGTGGAGAACGTCGACATCGGTCAGATCGATGCGGTGGGCGAGCTCGTTTCGGGTCTTCCGCTGACGGGGACGATGAAGGGCAAGCTAGCGTGGGCGCTGCCCGAGCAAAAGCTCGCCAAAGCGACGGGCACTGTCGCGCTTTCGATCGCCGATCTCACCGCGGGCGACGGCAAGTCGAAGATCGCCGGCAAGCTCGCGCTACCCAAGCTCAACGTGGGCGCTTTCGAGCTCGAGGCGGAAGCCAAAGAGGGCACCCTCAAGGTCGATAAGCTCGGCGCGCAGGGCCAGGATCTCGATTTGGCGGGAGAGGGAAAGATCGCGCTACGCGATCCGTTCCCCGACAGCATCGCCGATCTCTACCTGCGGTTCCGCTTCGCCGACGGCTACAAGGGCAAGAACGAGATGACCAAGTCGCTTTTCGGCGCTCCCGGATCGGCCGCTCCGGCGCTGTTCGAGCTTGCCGATCCGCGCATTCGCACGTCCAAGCGCCCCGACGGATTTTACGGCTGGCACATGAGCGGCTTCATGAAAGATCCGCGTTTCGAGCCGTCGCCCACGGGAGGCTCGGCGGGCTCGCCGTCTTCAGGACGGCCCGCCGCGGCCCCGCGCGCCGTCACGAATTAGCCGGCGCGATCGCCGCACGGAACGCAGCGCGCATGGATGAGCCCGCGTGCGCGCTTGGGGCAGAGATGCCACGTCGCGCCTGGGGCTTGGTATAGAGCGAGCCTTGAGAAACGCGCTCGTTCACTGGTACCTTCACCGGCTGGGCAAGAGCCCCTGAAAGGACCCTATGCTGGCTGCCAACATCGATGAAGTGGTGACGCTGCTCGACGGCGTCATTGCTGAATTTCGCGAACGACGCAGCACGCTTGCCTTCTTTCCTGCCCTCTATCGCGCCGTCACCCTCCGCGTGCGCACGGGGATCGCGTCCGCCATCTTCGCCGACGGCCCTCGCATGAATCGACTCGATACGGCTTTCGCCAACCGCTATTTCATCGCCCTCGACGAATGGCGCGCGAGAGGCACGGCTCCGCGCGCGTGGCGTGCCGCATTTGCCACGGAAACGCGCCCCTCGACGATGATCCTGCAGCATTTGCTCCTCGGAATGAATGCGCACATCAATTTCGATTTGCCCGTTGCCACCATTGGCGTTGCCCAAGGCACCGCGCTGGCCGAGTTGGAGGTCGATTTTCTCGCCATCAACGACATCCTCGCGGCGGCGCTCGATGACGTGCAGGACGTGCTCAATGAATTCTCGCCGATGCTCGACATCCTCGACCGCGTGGGCGGGTCTGCCGATGAGGCGCTCTGCACCTTCTCGATCGTCAATGCGCGCGAGGAGGCGTGGCACGAAGCGACCCGCCTTTCCGGCGAGGGCGACGACATTCGGCAGCGATCGATCGTGAGCCTCGACCGTCGGGTGGCCGTGCTCAGCGACCGCATCATTCTGCCGGGGGGCCCCTGCGGCCTCGCCGTCGATCTCATCGCGCGTACGGAGAACGAGGATGTGAAGGCGGTGACGGACGCGCTCCTCAAGGTGTGAGGAGCGCGCCAAATCGCGCCGTCAGCTGTCGATGGCGAGGCCAAGCTTCGCGCGGAGGGCGAAATATTGCTCGCTCGTCGCGAAGAGGATGAGCTCCTTGAGCCGCTCTTTCACCGGTGCGGCGCTGGCTTCCTCGCCCGACGCTTTGATGAGCTCACCGGCGGCCTGAAGATCGTGCGCCATCAAGAAGCCGGCGCGATCAGCCGTCAAATCGACGGCGACCACCCACTTTTTCAGGTCGAGCGCGCCCCCGCTGGTCAATAGCTTGGACACGAGGCTTGCCAGTCGCTCTCGCGTCGAGCCCGTGATGGCGCGCTCGAGCGCGGTGAGTGCCTCGCGCATCGGCGTTTCGAGCTCGGGCTGGATGGGGAAGGTCGGCGAGATCATCTTGATGGCCGCGAACAGCCAAGCCTTGAGGCCCGTACCCGTCGAGACGATCTGGCGCACGTAAAAGCCCTGGCTGTAGTAGGCGAGATGCCGCGCCACGATGAACGCCGCCGCTTGCGGCTCGATCTGCGCTTCGAGCGCGGAGCGGCCAAGGACGATGGCAGGCTGCTGCGAGTGGAGGAACGAGAGCCCGCCCGGGTCGTTGGTGTTCTCGAAGGTCGGCGGCTGCGTGATTCCGAGCACGCTCGATCCCCAGTAGATGGTCTGCGCCATGGGGTGCGGATTTTCCGCGAGATCCACGGCGTAGCGAAGATCGTACCCCATCGCTTCGAAGGTCTGGCCGCGAGCGTTGAGAATCGCCGGCTCGATCAGCAAAAACAGGGCTGACAGCGTCGGGTCGGCGTCCTCGTGCACGAGCAGGTTCTGAAAGTCGTCGAACGTGAGCTGCGTTTGCGCCGGCGCCGGTGAATCGGTGCGCATGCGACGGAAGAACCGCTCCTCGTCCGGCTCGGCCAAGTTGAGCAGCGTGAGCGCTTGGCACATGCACCACGACGCGTCGGCGCGCTTGGTCTCGGTGTAGAGCCGCCGCAAAAGCTTGTACGACTCGGCGCGGTCCGGATTGCGGCTGAGGATGGCGCGGTGCGCGGTGACCGCCTTCTCGAGGTATTGCACCGGGTCGGAGGCGTAGAGATTGGCCAGGATCTCCTCGCGGTGACGGTTCTCCGGGTCGAGGGTCTGCGCCGCTTCGTAAGCGTCGATGGCGGCGCTCGTCCAACCGAGGTCGCGATGGTAGAGGACGGCCAGCTCCTCGAACGACTGGAGCATCTTGGCCTCGTCTTCGGCCTCATTGGCGCGATCGAGCTTGATACGGAGGAGCGTTTCGACGCCGCGGTAGTCGCCCTTCTGCCGGCGCAGATCGATGGCTTCTTCCAGGGCGCGCTCGAGCGTTGGATCGAGCTCGAGGGCGCGCTCGTAGTATTCGATGGCCGCATCGGTTTCGCCGAGCTGACGCGCGCTCACCATCGCCGCCGTGTGCAGGTACTTGGCTTTCTGCTTGGCGTCGTCCACGAAGTCCGAGAGCTTCACCACGACTTCGACGAGCTTGCTCCAATCCTTGTCCTCGCTGTAGAGCTGCATCAGCTTGGTGAGGATGTTGCGATCTTCGGGGTTCTCTTCGAGCGCGGCGATGTAGGTCTTGGCGGCTCGCGTGCGATCCTCGAGCTTGGTCGTGAAGATCTCGCCGATCTCGAGCAGGAGGTTATAGCGTTCTTCTCCCTCGGCGACGTCGAGCCGGCGGCTCTTCATCTTGATGACGTTTTCCCAGTCGCCTTCGGCTTCGAAGAGCTTGGCGAGGGAGGCGAGCGGTGCGGCGGCCCCGGGGTCGAGATCGGCGGCTTCGCTCAAAGGCGGCAAGGCGAATTCGGTGAAGCCGGCGCGCCGAGCCGATTCGCCGAGCCGATAGAGCGACTCCGCCTCTTCGGCTTCGCTCAGCCGATCGCGGAAGCGCTCGAGCAACTCGCGATACAGCTCGTACGCGCGTTTGGGATCATCGTGATCGAACGCCACGCGTGCCACGCGGCCGAGCGCCTCGGCGTCGTCCGGGGAGATCTTGAGCAGCTCGTTGGTGGGCGCGAGCGCCTTTTCGCTGGCACCGGTCTGGTAAAGCGCGTCGACATAGCGCAGGAGCACGCGCGCGGCGTCCTCCGGGTCGAGCTTGTCGGCGCGGTTGGCCGGGATCTCGTAGTGGTTGGCGGCCTCGTGAAAGCGCTCTTCTTCGAAGGCGAGATCGCCGAGCACCACCAGCGCATCGACGTTGGTCGGGTCGAGCATGTTGGCCTGCGTGGCGGCGGCGAAAGCTCGCTCGTCGTCTTTGAGCCCATGCTTGGAGAGTCGCGCCGACTCGGCGAGCAGCCGCGCCTTTTGCAGCGGACCTTCCGTCATCTCCACCTGACGTCCAATGAGCTCGACCGCGGCGCCGATGTCGCCCCGCGCCGTGTACGCGGCACGCAACGACTCGGAGGCCGCGGAATGAGCCGGAACGGATTCGAGCGCCGATTTGTAGCGCTCGATCGCGCCGTCGAAATCGCCCGCCTCTTCCAGCAGCTTGGCCGCGCGAATGAGGTGGTCGGCCTTGGCTTCCGGCGTCGTGGCTTGCTGCACGAGCGCTTCGATGGCTTGCACCGCCAGCGCCGCGTCGCCGCTGCCGGCGCGGAGTTTGGCGACGGCGTCGAGCGCTACCATGTGGTTCGGCTCGATCGCCAACACGCGATCGTAGGCATCGAGCGCGCGGGTGGGCGATCCGATCTGCTCGAGGAGCACCTTGCCGCGCGCGAGGAGAAGCTCGACGCGCGTGGGATCATCGCTCACGACGCGAAGCTGGCGCTCGAACGCGGACGCGACGTCCTCCCACCGATCGAGCGCGCGGTAATGCCGGGTCAGCGCGGCAATGGGGCCGGCCATGGTCGGATCGATGGCGAGGATGGCTTCGCACGCTTCGGCGGCCTTCTCGTGATCGATGAATTCCTTTTCGTAGAGCGTGGCCAGCCGCTCGTAGATCGAGATCTTCTGCCGCGGCGTGGCGGCGGCCTCGAGCTGTCGCTCGAGCACACCGAGGAGGTCCTTGTAGCGCTCGCCGTTGGTGTAGACGCGGTCGAGCCCCTTCAACGCGGTCGCGTTGTGCTTGTCCTCGTCGAGGATGACCTCGTAGAGCCGCGTCGCCTCCGGCAAATCCGAGAGCTGCTCTTCGAAGACCGACGCCATGCGCGCGATCGCCGACCAGCGCTTGTCGCCGCGGAGCGTGACCGCCCGGTCTTCGAGCATCTTCACCAGCCCCGAAAAATCGCGCGTCGACTCGAGAATGCGTTGCAGACCGTCACTGGCGGTCAGGTGCGTGGGGTCGTCGGAGAGCACCTTTTGGTAGAGCTCCTTCGCGCGCGTGAGGTCCGACAGCCGGTGCTCGAAGAGCTCTGCGGCGCGGGCCATGAGATTGCGCGCCGACGCCGGGCTCGGCGCGGCGGTGGCGCGGTGCGCGAGCAGGGCCGCCAGCTCGCCCCATTGCTGCGCTTTTTCGTAGACCGAGCAAAGGCCGCCGAGCGCTGCTTCGTCGTGCGGATTGGTGGCGAGGATGGTCTGAAAGCACGCCATCGCCAGATCGGGTCGCGCGGCCTTTTCAGCGTACCAGCTGCCGAGACGCGCGAAGAGGTGCATCTTCACCTCGGGGCGCATCTCTTGGTTGGTGGCGTCGGCGCACGTGGTGGTGACCTCGGTCCACGCCGCCGTGTCGCTTCCCGCCAGGCGCTCGACCTCGTCGGCGTAGGCCTCCGTCTCGGGGTCTTCGCAGAACGCCTGCGTATAGGCGATCATGGCTTGGGAACGATCGCCGAGCTCGGACGCGTAGATGCGCCCGATGTCAGCCATCACACGCCCCCTATCGAGGCCGCTTTCCGCGTTCTCGGCGCGACCGAGGAGCATCTCGATGACCTCTTCGAACTTACCGAGCGATTTTCGCACTTGGACGAGGGCGCCCACGGCGATGTCGTTCGAAGGATCGAGCTCGAGGATGCGCGTGTAGATTTCCTCGGCTTGGCCCTTGTCGTTGGCGGCTTCGTACGTGCGCGCCGCGCGGAAGAGGAGGCTCAACTTGGCATCTTGCTGCGAGGTGCCGTCCTCGGCGGTGGCCGCCATTTGCTCGGCCGCGAGACCGAACGCCTGTGCGACGCGAGCGGGGTCCGCACCCTCGTGCACCGCGCTTTCGAGACGGAGCGCGAGGCCCTCGTTGTCGGGGCTCGTGAGAAGCTCTTGGATGCGCGCCTCGAGCTCTTGCTCGTCCATCGCGTCGACGCCGCCGGTAGCGGGCGACTTGCTGAGGCCTTCGAACGTCTCGAGGAGCGCACGGGCATCGCGCGGGCGTGCCGTCGGCTCTTTGACGAGCAGCGAAAGAACGAAATCATCGACGTTCTTCGGCACCCATCCGCGCGGCGCCGTCTCGCTCGGGGCCGAGGGCTCCTCGATCAGATGAGAAACGGCTAGGTCGACGGCTTGGGACGCCGTGAACACGGGCTTGCCCGTGAGAACCTCGTAGAGAACGGCGCCGAACGCATACACGTCGGCCCGTGGGGTCGCGATACTGCCGCGAATCTGCTCCGGCGCGACCGTTCGCGGCGAGGCCAGCGTATGGACGAACTGCGAGTGCCCGTTCATGGCGCGCGCACGCAGGCGCAGCCGATCGACGCCTCCGTCGACCAAGAGCACCTGATCGCCTTCCGGTTTGCGGGCGACGATGATGTTTTCGAGCTTGAGGTTGCCGTGGGCGATGCGGCGATCGTGGAGCGCGGCGAGCGCGTCGAGGACCGCTCTCAGCACGGTGCGTGCGTCCCGGAAGCTGAGGGGCCCGTCGCGCTTGATGCGCAGGGAGAGAGGCTCGCCCTGGTTGTCTTCGTAAGCGATGTAGTGGGCGCCGTTGTCCGGTAGCTGCCCTACGGTGAGGGCCTGCGGCAGGGACGGGTGCCCGAGACGTGCGATGAGGCGCGAAACGGTGAGGAATCGGTTCAAAGCGCGCGCGTCGCGGGACGCCTCGCGGCGGAGCACCTTGAGGATGACAGGCTCGCCGTCCTGCTCTGCGCGGTAAACGATGCCCTCGCTCCCCTCGCCGAGGCGGTGGGTGATGACGAAGGGCCCGACCGTGGCGCCCTTCTGCAAAGTCTCGTTGGCGGAGAATCCGCTCTGGCTCAAATCGCGCAGCCTGGGGTCGGCGTCCGCACGCGAGCCGATGACCGCCTCTACCAAGGCCTCGAGCGCCTCCGTCTGGGAACATCGCTCGGTGAGTGCCCGCGCAAACGACGCTTTGGCCTTCGTTCCGCCCACCTCTTCCGGGTCGAACCCCAGCAGATCCCGGCTGAGCGCCGTGAGCTCGTCGAGACTAAAAAGGCGCTCGATTTCCCCGCGAAGAATCTCGATATCCATACTCGCTCCCTTGGGTGCCTTGACCTGACTCTCTTAGCCCATAAGCAGGTGTGAAAGCTCGTCCCGGTTCATGTAATTCTTCTAGAGAAGCGATCACAAAAGCGCAAAACGGCGGATTGAATCCACGAAGGAAAAAATCGATAATCGTGTTTCTTGTCCCGCAGGGCGACCTGTGAGAAGGTTTTGGCCGGGTGCCGCGGTTTTTCCTGCTCGTTGAACGGATCCTACCGATAGCCATCCTCGCCATGGCGGTCGTCGGCGCGCCCGCCATGATGCTCGCGCCCGAGGGTCTACCTCGTTTGCGGTCGTTGTCCAAAGAGCTCTTGCACGTCACGGGCGAGAACGCCGAGCTTCGGCAGCAGATCAGGCACCTCCGCGGTCGGGTCCAGCACCTACGCGACGACCCTGCCGCCGTGGAGCGCATTGCCCGCGACGAGCTTGGCCTGGTCAGGACCTCCGAGGTCGTTTTTCAGTTCCCTCGGCGTCAGTAAGCGCCCTGGTCGCGTTCGCATCTCGCGGGCCGAGCGGACCTGGTGATAACCTTCGATGGTGTCCATCGAGCTCGGGCGCCGCCTGATCGCAGCCGGTGCTGTCCACCCTTCCGAAATCGAAGCCGCTTTTCATCGCCAGCTCGTCGCACAAATCCCTTTCGTCAGGGCCCTGCTCGAGCTCGGTCACATCACGGAGGACGTGCTCGAACAGGAGCTCGCGAGCAGCATGGTCCCGTTCCTCGCGACCATCGTTCCTCTTCCGGCGATCGTGGACGAGCTGCCCAACCAGATGTGCCGCCGCCTCATGGCCGTCCCGGTGCGTCGCGACCCGCGCACGGGCCTCATCGACGTCGCCGCCGTCGACCCGTTCGACGCCCATATTCCTTATGAATTCTCCTACCATCTGAAGAGCGAGGTCCGCGTTCTGCGCGGTTCGCTGGCAGCTATCGAGCAAGCGCTCATTCGCATCGACCGCGGCGAGTACTCGGCCAGCGTCATCCTCCGCAAGTCGGTCCGCCCGCCGGGGTATGCCACCCCGAGCGCGCCACCTCTGCGTAGTGACCGGCCCATCCCACTCGTGCGCAAATCGAAGCGCGGGCAGGCCGTCGAGGTGCACGCCGTGCGGAACATCGCAGGCGCGCCCCCCGACGCAAACCCCGCGGAACACGCATCGCCCGTGGTACCGCCGGCCCCCTCGCTCCCAACGTCCATCAGCGGCCGGCCCCCGCCCGTGCCCCGGGCACGTCAACGGACGGCGCCCGGACCGCCCGGCATTCCGCCGCGCCAAGAGCCTTCGCCCGTATCCGCCGGGCACCGGGGCCGCCCGGAAGTTCCCATCGCGGTGCCGAGCCCCCGAGCACGACCCGAGGTGCCGAGCGGATCTCCCCCGATCGCTCGAGGCCGTCCGGAAGTTCCCAGTGCGTCTCCCGCGAGCGTCAAAAAGGGCGGCCCCCCGCCGCCGCCGGCCGTGGTTCCAACCCCGGCAAGCTCGATGGCCAAGTCCGGCGTCAAACCCCGCTCCGAAGCGCCGGGTCAGCCTCGCCCCGCCCCGTCGGTCACGCCCTCCAGCGCCGGCGCGACGAAAAAGGCGGCGTCTCCGGTGTCCGCGCCGCCCCCCACCACGCGCGGTCCGTTCTCGCCCAAGGCACCCGCGGCCCCCTTCGCCGATATTCGCGGCGTGCTCGCAGCCATGGAGGCGGGGACGACGCGGGACGACGTCATCGACTGTCTCATCGTAGGGATGAGCACCGTCGCCCGCCGGGTCGGTGTTTTCGCCGTCAAAAAGGCGCACTACCGCGGAGTCGCCTGCAACGCCGAGCTGGGCGACGGCGCGCGCTTTCGCACCATCGAGGTTTCGACCGAGGCGACGACCGTGCTAGGCATCGCGGCGACGAGCGGCTCGTACCTCGGGCCGCTACCTGTCACGAAGCCCCATCAGGATTTACTCGCCTTCATGAAAGACGCCTCCCGCGAAGTTACCGCCTCGCTCATCCGCGTGGCCGGCCGGCCGGCCGTGATCCTCTTCGCCGATGGGCTCGGCGACAGCACGATCGCCACGCGCCGCGCCGACGAGCTGGGGCAGGCGGCGAGTCTCGCCTTCTCGCGCATCGTGACCGACGCCAAAGCAGGTCGGGAGCGCAAATGAGCGACCCCAAGTCGTCGCCAGCCGACGCTTACCGCCGCGCGCGCGACTTGCGGCGCGAAGGGGCGAAGAAGCCGGCCGCGCCGCGCCCCGAGCCAGGACTCTACGCGGGGGGCTACGACCCGCCCGACCTCTACGGGCCCGACGATCTCGCGTCGGCTGGTTTCGATCCGCTCGAGGATCTCGGGCTACCGGGCGATCCTCCCTTCACCCGCGGACCGCAGGCGGACATGTACCGCTCGCGTCTCTGGACCATGCGCCAGTACGCCGGCTTCGGTACCGCCGAGGAATCGAACCGGCGCTATCACTACCTGCTGGCTCACGGTCAGACCGGGCTGTCGGTGGCGTTCGATCTGCCGACGCAGATGGGCCGCGATTCCGACGACGTCCGCGCGCGCGGAGAGGTCGGGCGCGTCGGCGTCGCCATCGACTCGATCGAAGACATGCGCCTGCTTCTCAAGGGGCTGCCGCTCGATGCCATTTCGACGTCGATGACCATCAATTCGACCGCGGCCATCCTTCTTTGCCTCTACATCGCGGTGGCCGAAGAGCAGAACGTTCCGCGCACCGCGCTGCGCGGCACCATCCAGAACGACATCCTCAAAGAATACATTGCCCGGGGCACGTACATCTATCCCCCCGAACCTTCGCTGCGTCTCGTCAGCGACATCTTTGCCTTCGCCCGGCGCGAAGTGCCGAAATGGAACACCATTTCCATCAGCGGCTACCACATGCGCGAGGCGGGGTGCGACGCCATCCAAGAAGTCGCCTTCACCCTCGCCAACGGCATCGAATACGTGAAGACCGCCATCGCGAGTGGCCTCGACGTCGACGACTTCGCCGGTCAGCTCAGCTTTTTTTTCAACGGCCACAACTACTTTCTCGAAGAAGTCGCCAAGTTTCGAGCGGCGCGTAAACTCTGGGCTTCCATCATGAGCGAGCGCTTCGGTGCCAAGACGCCCAAGGCGCGCGCGCTCCGCTTTCATTGTCAGACGGCGGGTGTGACGCTGACGGCGCAGCAGCCGATGAACAACGTGGTGCGGGTCGCCTTGCAGGCGATGGCGGCGGTGCTGGGCGGCGCGCAGTCCCTCCACACCAACTCCTTCGACGAGGCCCTCGGCCTTCCCACCGAAGAAGCCGTCACCATCGCCCTGCGCACGCAGCAGATCATCGCCCACGAGAGCGGCGTTCGCGACTTCGTCGACCCCTTCGCCGGCAGCTACGCGATCGAAACGCTCACGCGGCGTATCGAAAGCGGCGCTCGCGATTACATTGCCCGCATCGACGAAATGGGCGGCATGGTGCGTGCCATCGAGCAGGGCTTCGTGCAGCGCGACATCCAAGCCACCGCCTACGCCTACCAGCTGGACATCGAAAACAAGCGCCGCGTCGTGGTCGGGGTGAACGAGTTCGAAAGCGAAGGCGCCAAAGTTCCCGTCGCCAAGATCAATCCCCGCGTCGAAGTCGAGCAAGTCGAGCGCCTCGCGCGCTTTCGAGCGGGGCGCGATGCGGCGGTGGCGGCGCGAACACTCGAGCGGCTCGAGCAGGCGGCACGAACGAAGGACAACTTGGTCCCGCTCGTCCTCGACGCGGTGCGCGCCGGCGGGACGGTGGGGGAGATCAGCAACGTGCTGCGCCGCGTGTGGGGGGAATACGTGCCCCCCGTTTCCATCTGACGAACGCCGTGCTCCGAGCAGCGGCGTCTCGCGACCCGCAGAACGACGGCGAGCGCCCCGGCAGTATCGGCATTATCGCGCGTAGGTTGCGTCCGAGCCGACGTAGGCGTGGTGCGTTTCGTCGATGTGCTTTCGCATCTCGGGCGAGAGCACCTCGTTGCAGCCGCGAATCGCCGCATCCAGATGCTCCATCGACCCGGGCCCGATCAAAATCGAATCGACCCCTGGTCTGCCCGCCACCCACGCGTACGCCAGCGTGACCATGTCCATCGGCGCCGCGATCTTGCCGTAGGTGGCGACGACTTCCAAAAGGCGCTCCGACCAGTAGCGTCGTTGGTACACCTTGTTGGCGTCGAATCGCCCGCCCGTTTCCCATTTCGAGCCAGGCCGGTACTTTCCGGACAAGAGGCTCCCCGCGAGGGGATTGTAAATCGTCGAGTGGACGCGGTACTTGGACGTGAATTTGAAATACTCGTACTCGAGCTGTCGAATGAGCAAATTGTAGATGACCTGCGACATGACCGGTGGGGCGAGCCCCGATCGTTCGCAGAGGTGGACCATCTCCAGGATCTGCCAGGAGGCATGGTTGGAGACTGCCCACGAGCGGATTTTGCCCGCCGTGAGCAAGTCCCCAATGCCTTCCAGCGTATTTTCAATCGGCGTTCGAGGATCGGGCGCATGCAGATAATAGATGTCGATGTGATCGGTCCCGAGGCGCTCCAAGCTTTCCTCGCAGGCTGCGACGACGCGCGCTTTGTCTAGGCCTTCGGGGTGTTTTCCGCGGCGCGCCAGCCCCACTTTACTGGCCACGAGAAACGCCTGACGCCGATCGGCGATCGCCCGCCCCACGACGCGCTCCGATTCGCCCTCGTTATAGCTATTGGCCGTATCGAGCAGGGTAATGCCGTGCTCCTCGGCGGCGGCGATGATGCGCTGGGCGTCGGCTTCCGGTGTCCGCCGGCCGAAATTCATGGTTCCAAGCGCGAGGCGAGGAGGCGTGGAAGGAGATCGAAGGGACGTCCAATCCGCGAGGGAAGGGTTCGGCATAGCTGCCTTCCCGTATAGTGGGCGGGGGTGCAACCCACAACTACGCCCGCTTGTTCGGGCCCCCCGATCTTGACACGTTCGATCGAAAACCCAGATTGCCCGCGCGCAGTCGACTGAGGTGGGCTGCAGTGAGGTCAAGCCCCGCACCCGGCGTGAGCATCCGCCGTGGAGGCAGCTTTTTGTGAAAGTTTGGCGAAAGGAGAAGCACCATGTTGAGACAACTGGGTGAGTTCGATCGCACGTTCTCGATGTTGGACGAACTGCGAAGGCGCATGGACCGCATGTGGGAAGACTGGGACGCGGACGAGCCGGGCTTTTCGACGCAGCTCTCGTCGGCGCAGGCTTGGCCTCGCGTCAACGTGTTCGATACCGGTAGCAACCTCGTATTGAAAGCCGACGTGCCCGGCGTAAATGAAAAGGATTTGCACATCTCTATCAACCAGGGCGCCTTGTCCATCAGCGGCGAGCGTAAACACGACGCCCCCCAAGGGTACGCCGTGCACCGCCTCGAGCGCGGAGCCGTGAACTTCTCGCGCGCTTTCTCGCTTCCCATCCCCGTGGACGCCGACAAGACCACGGCCACCATCAAAGACGGCGTGCTCACGATCACGCTCGCCAAAGCACCCGAGGCACAGCCGCGCAAAATCGGCGTGCAGACTCGCTGAAAACGGAACCTACAGACAAGGAGCAGCCATGGATAACGGCCCGAAAATGACCAAGTACGATGAGCGTAGCCCGGAGCGCGTCAAACAGCGTTTTACCGTCGCACCCCGCGTCGACGTGTACGAAAACGCAAACGAGCTCCTTCTCGTCGCCGACATGCCCGGCGCTACGAAAGAGAGCGTCTCCATCCAGCTCGATAAGGGGCAAGTCACCATCGAAGCGAGCCGCGCCGAGGACATGACGGGGCCGTCGCTCGTCTCCGAGTACCGCCCCACCGACTACGCCCGCGTGTTTTCGATCCCGCAAGGTATCGACGCCTCCAAGATCGACGCTCAGCTCAGCGGAGGCGTGCTGCGTTTGCGCCTCCCCAAATCGGATGCGCTAAAACCACGCCGGATCGAAGTGCGCTCCAGCTGAATCGCACCATCATGCGCAGGCCGCGCAACCAGGCTCCTCGCCTGGTAGAGTGCGGGGGTGAAACGGACAGGAAAGAATTCGCGCAAAGCAACGCCGAAGCGCAGCCCCAAGCTCCCGGACGAGCTTCTCCCCATCGTGGACTCGGTGGTCGAAGTCGTCTTCGAGCGGCTGCGCGCGGCGACCGTTCAAACGGCCGGCAAGGGTCCGCCGCTTCGTCGCAAGACGACAAAGCTCAACCTGCCTTTGCCCAAGCAACGAACGGCGCTCGCTGAAGCCCTCGCCGATCTGCTCCTCGCCGACCTCGCCAGTCGGGCTCGGACTGCAAAACCGCGGCCCCGCACCCGCACCAAGCCCGTCTCCAAGCCGCGTACCGCCGCCAAGAAAACGCGCCGAGCTCCTTTGAAATAAGGACGGTACGCGGCTTGAGAAACGGCGCGTAGCGCCGTGAAAAGGAGGAGACCCCACGCGTGCGTTGGCGGCGAAGGTGAGCGGAGCGACGGTGGTGCCGTGACGAGACAAACGCCTGGAATGACTCGTAGTTCATTGCGTCCCGCCGCGCGATCTACCGGCCCTGGTGCGCGGTCCACGCTCCCCGTTGCTGCGCCGGAGCCGAGCGCCGCGGGGGCAACCATTCACGTTCTCCGGCGTGCGCTGGAGGATATCGTCGGCGTCAATGTGGTTGCGAGTGCGCTGCAGAAGCTGCCGACCAAGGTACGCGAGGAATTCGTCCCGCTGACGCCCATGACGTGGGTTCCGCTGGCGACCAGCAACATGGCCGTCGAGTACATCGCGACCGAGGCGCGGCGCCAGCCCGACGACCTCATGGATGAAGCGGTGCGGCGCGCCGCGGAGCAGATGTTCCGCACCTCGTGGCGGCTGCTCTTGCGCATCACGACCGATCACGCGCTCATCGCGCGAACGCCAGTCCTCTACTCGAAATGGCGCAACATCGGGCAGCTCGAGTCGAGCCTATTGGCGCCCGGGAAATCAGAAATTTGGCTGCGCGGCTGGCCGGGCGTCAGTGAGCGCAACGTCCGCACGCTCGCCGTCTCGATCGAGACCGTGCTGCGTCTGGCGGGCCGGCGCGCGGTGCGAATGGAGTGGACGCGCACCCCTGACGGCGCCCGTTACCTCGCTTTCTGGCGCTGACCGCGCAAGGCCGCGCTGGCATTCCTTTCACGAGGGCTCATCGTGGCTCAAACAGTGGAGCGTGCCGAGGCCCCACACGAGATCCACTGCGTGGATGCCGACCACCTCTCGGTCCGGAAAAAGCTCGGCCAAGATGCCGAGCGCGTCGCGGTCGCGAGGGTCGTTGAAGGTCGGCACGAGGACAAGCTCGTTGGCGATGTAAAAATTGGCGTAGCTCGCCGGCAAGCGCATGCCGTCGAATACCAGCGGTGACGGCATCGGCAGCGCGATCACCTCGAGTCGGCGGCCCTCGTCATCGGTCATGCTCTGGAGCCGCTCGAGATTCTCCTTGAGAGGGGCGTGGTTCTCGTCACGCTCGTCGGATTCTTGCGCGAGGACCACCGTGCCCGGTTTCACGAACCGCGCCAGATCATCGACGTGTCCGTGCGTATCGTCGCCGGCGATGCCGCGCCCGAGCCACAGCACTTTTCGCACGCCGAGGTAGTCCGCGAAAACCCTCTCCAAGGCCGCGCGATCGAGGCCGGGGTTTCGCTGCTGGATATCGCTGAGCAGGCACTCCTCGGTGGTGAGCATCGTCCCTTTGCCGTCGCAGTCGATGCTCCCCCCTTCCAGCACCACCGTCGTCGGCGCGGCGTCTCCTCCTCGCCCCGCCGCTGTCGGCACGAAACGGCGCATCGCTCGATGACGAGCGATGCGGGAAGGCACGCGGTTGTCGCGCCGAAAATTGGGGTACTTGGCCCAGCCGTTGAAATCCCAATCCACCATCGCCACCTCGCCCGCCGACTTGACGAAGCTCGGCGCGATGTCGCGCATCCACGTACGGTCGGTCGCGTACCGCAGAAACTCGATGGACTCGAGGTGGACGCCGGCCTTGGCGAGCGCGTCACGTGCGCTCGCTTCGACGCGCTGATTCTGCACGAAGAGACAGACCTGCTCGCGGGTCGAGAGCTTCTTCACGATCTCGGTGTAGACCCACACGATGGCGGGCAGCTTGCCCGGCCAATCCTCCGCTTGGTGGGGCCAGCCGAGCCAGGTCGCGCGGTGTTCTTCCCACTCCGCCGGTTGGCGAAATCCGCCGGCGCTCGGCGAGGGCGGCGCTATTCGAGCCACCGGCGTGTCAGCCCTTCGTAGGCATCGATGCGGCGATCTCGGAAAAAGGGCCAGTTTCGCCGGACCGACTCGGACTGCGCAGCGTCGCACTCGACAACCAATACCTCTTCGCGATCGTGCGATCCTTTGGCGAGGAGCACGCCCGAAGGGTCGGCGACGAACGAGCCGCCCCAAAAGTCGAGCCCGGAACCTGGGTCCCCTTCGTGACCGACGCGGTTCACCGCGGCGACGAACACACCGTTGGCGATGGCGTGCGAACGCTGGATGGTCTCCCAGGCAGCGTGCTGCGACACCCCGTATTTCGCTTTTTCGGCGGGGTGCCATCCGATCGCGGTGGGGTAAACGAGCACGTCGGCGCCCTGCATCGCCGTGAGACGCGCCGCCTCGGGGTACCACTGGTCCCAGCAGACGAGCGTACCCACCGTGCCGAAGCGTGTACGAAACGCGCGAAACCCGAGATCGCCAGGGGCAAAGTAGTATTTCTCGTAGTAGAGGGGATCGTCGGGGATGTGCATCTTGCGGTAGATACCGGCGATGCTGCCGTCGGCGTCGATGACGACGGCCGTGTTGTGGTGAAGCCCGGCGGCACGCCGCTCGAAGACGGAGGCAACGACGACCACGCCCGCCTCTTTGGCAATGCGTCCGAAGAGCTCGGTGGTGGGACCGGGCACCGCTTCGGCCAGGTCGAAGACGGCGGGGTCTTGGCGCTGGCAGAAGTAAGGCGTGCGAAAAAGTTCTTGCAAGCAGATGATCTGCGCGCCTTTGGCGGCCGCTTCGCGCACCTTGGCCACCGCCTTGTCGAGGTTCTCGGAGGCGTTCCCGCTGCACGACATCTGCACGAGCCCGAGGCGAAACGAAGTTGGCTTCATGCCGTCCGATATAGGACGCGTGGCGTCCGCGCGAAAGGGGCTACGCCGTGCTCGTCGGATCGTCGGCTACTTGTTGGGACTCGCCAGCAGGGCGGCGGCGCGGTCGCTGCACGGCCTGTCGCCCATGTGCTTGCAGATCGCACGCAGCATCCGGATCTCCTCGGGCGTCGCGCGGCCGTTCCAAACCTTGGGTTCGAGCTGCGCGCGCGCGCGTGCCTCGCCATCGCGTCCTTCGAGGGCGAGATCGGCGGCACGTGAATTGGCGGGTTCGCTCGCCGCGGCGGATGGAGGATGCGAAGTAGGCGGCGTGCTCCAAGGGTCGGCCGCGAGCACGGGTCGCGCCGGTTTGGGGCCGGGGAGTGGTGCGGGGTCGATGGGCGCAGGAGCAGCGGCGGCCGGCGCTGGGGGAGGAGTTGGCTTGTTGGCCTTGGGGAGCTCGTGGATATCGGTGCCGAGGTAATCGACGTCCTTCAGCTTGTCGGCGGCGCTCCGTCGCCGCGCGCCATCGACCGTCGTCGCCTGGGCGACGGAGTTGAGCAGCGTGCGCTTGGCGGCGACGTCCGGCTCTTGATCGGCACGTGCCAACACGGAGTCGGCCCACCGCGCCTCGATGTCCCGAGCCTCGGGTCCATCTCGAAGCGACGATGAATTCGGCAGTCCGGTGACGATGCGGTTGTGGGCGAGATCGAGGTCGCCTTGCGCCGCGAGCTCCTTCGCTTCCTCGAGCACGGCCCGCATGGGATCGAGCGGCGCGGTCGCGGCTTGTGTCGAAGATCCCGTGGCGACGCCGGATGCGGGTGTTCCGTCGCGCCCTTTCGAGCGCTGCATCGCAAAAAGAGCCCCCACGACGACGAGCCCGACGCCGGCTCCGATCATCAAATTCTTGGCGAACCGCGAGCGCCCCGCCGCGTCCCCCATGAGCGCATCGATGGAGGAAGTGGTTCCGAAGACGACCCCCGCCACGGGGGGCGGACGCACCGTGGCGTGCTCTATCTCCTCGGCGAGGGGTTCGAGGCGAATGGCGTCGGACCCGGGACGGTAAACCTGCCCGGCGCCGACGAACTTGAGCTTCACTTCGCCGAGCTCGATGAAGTCACCGGCTTCGAGCAAGCCCCGCTTGAGAAGCGAACCGTTCACGCGCACTCCGTTGGCGCTCGCCTTGTCGATGATCTCGTAGCGACCGCCGCCCAAAGCGTGAATTTCGGCGTGCACGCGGCTGACGGATGCATGGGCGAGCGACAGATCCAGCTCGGGCGCGCGCCCGATGCTGACCACGGCGGTCTGGATCAAAAACTCCTGCCCCGGTTCGGGACCGACGACGACCACGAGGCGATCGGGTTTCACCGCGGCCGATCCCGCTCCGGGCACTGTTGAGGCTTTCGTCGGATCGGTCGTCGTCGCCGCGACGTCCTCATCCGTGAAGGCGAGGCGATAGTCGCCGACCTGGACGATGTCGCCTTCGCTGACCGTGTGCTCGCCGACGAGCCGTACGCCATTGACGTACGACCCGTTGCGACTGGATGTGTCGGCGATGACCCAGCCCGAGATCTCGTGACGTAGGCTGGCGTGCCTGCGCGAAATGTTGCGTTCGGTCAACCGGACGGTGTTCTCTTCGCCACGGCCAATCGAATACTCGTCGCGGACTAGCGGGAGCGGGGTCCGCTTACCTTCGTCATCCTCTATTGTTAGCTTCCACATCCCGCGACGTCTCAAGAAACCGGGAGCTCGGTCCTCCCAGGATTCCACGATACGTTCAGTGTACAGATCCCCGAGCCTGAAGTGCAACGAAGCGTTTCAGAGGTTCCCGGCCGGTTCCTTTTCGCGTGGGCCAGCCCGCATCGTCGACTTCAGTGTACCCTCCCGTGCCTACCGAGCTCTCGTGGCGGCACCTACCTTGCCGCACCGCTGGCGCAAATGAGGTCCGGCGGTGATGCCGCAATTTTACGAAAGACCGCTCTATCAGCGAGCGCACCCAACTGCTGTCGAAACTTCATTCGGCCGCGCGGGTTGGCGCGCGCGCATCGGCGTAAGGCGACGGCAAGTGGACGGTCGGCCGGGTACTCACCGGTCCAAACCGTCTCAAGATCCCCCGACGAGAGCGATGCGCGCACAGTTGAAGAGAGCACGACGGGGCGTCGGAGGACTGGCTGAAGCCGGGCGCTTGGGTTATGACATGAAAGCCTCCCTGGATCCGGCATGAACCAGGCTTTCTATTATCTCTCATCTCCATCTCCGCATGCTGTTCGCGCCGCGGATGCTGCCTTAGACGCGCTGACCCGCCGCATCGTACCGCAGCGCGTGGGGCTGAAATTCCACGTCGAGTCGAGTGCGCCACGCCTGCTCGCCAAACTTCGCTCGCGCGCTGCCGACGCGCTGGTCATCGACGCGCGCGGCGAGAGCGGCGCCATCGAGCAGAGCCCCGCGCTCTGCCTTCTCGACGAGCTTTTTGGCAACGACAACATCGGCGGGCCCATTGGCCGCGAACAGATTTGGCTCGTGATCAACCCCGACGAACGTGGAGCGCGGCTCGCCTTCGAGGTGGGGCGCTTGCGTATCCTCGGTACCATCGCGCGGAGCGACGCCGATTCCGTCTTCGTACAAGTCGTCGACGCGGTGGGGCAGTCCTTGGCGCGGCAGAGTCACGGCAAGGTCGCGCTCTGCCTTGCGGGCGGAGGCATCGAGGGGCTCTTTTACGAGCTCGGCGCGCTGCGCGCGCTCTCGTATTTTCTCCCCGATATCTCCCTTTGCGACGTCGACATTCACTGCGGAATCAGCGCCGGCGCCATCTTGGCATCGTTCATGGCGAGCGGGATCGGCCCCCGTGAGATCGCGCGCGGGATGGAGCGGGGGGAAGGCAAGCTCGATCGCATCTACCGACGCGACATTTTCGATTTCAATTACAAGGACTTCGTACGCCGCTTCGGCGCGACGGCGTGGGACGTGATGCGGGCGCGGCATACGCCTTCGTCCGCGGTCGCGGGGCTCGTCCCGAGCGGTGTTTTCGCAGGCGAGCGGCTGCGCGCGTACATGGCGCGGCAATTCGCCAAGCCGGGCATGACGGACTCCTTCCGCGAGCTGCGGCGTCCGCTTTACATCGGTGCCACCGATCAAGACACCGCCGAGCACGTCGTTTTCGGGAGCGAGGGCTTCACCGACGTCCCTATCTCGCTCGCGGTCCGGGCGTCGGTGGCGCTGTCTCCGTTCTACGCTCCGCAAAAGATCAAAGGTCGCTACTACTGCGACGGCGGCTTCACGCGTACGACCAACATGCGGGTCGCGGTGCAAGCCGGGGCGACCATGGTGGTCCTCATCGATCCGCTCATTCCCGTATATTCGGAGCAAGCGGGCTTCGTGCAGGCCAAGGGCGGGCTCTTTTCCGCCGCTCAGGGGCTGAAGGCGCTCATCGCCAGCCGTTTCGACAAGGCGGTGAGCACGCTGCGCGAGATGTACCCGCAGGTGACCTTCCACCTCTTTCAACCGGACGGCGCCACGATGAAGGCGATGAGCGGCTCGCCGATCAAATATTTTTATCGCCCTGGCATCGAGGAACTCTCCTTCCGCGAGACCTTGCGCGACATTCGCGGTCGCCGTTTCGAAGCTTTGGCGCGCGACTTCGCACGGCATCGCATCCGTTTCGCCGATCCCGACTCCCGGCAGGCGAGCCTGGTCGACGACGGGGTGCAGGTAGCGTAACGCGTGAAGCGCGAGGCTCGAGTCTGGGACAGTTTGGGGCGCGAGCTCATTCTTGCTCGGGCGCCGCGGCGAATCGTATCCCTCGTCCCGAGCGATACGTACTCCTTGGTCAAGCTCGGGGTGGGTGAGCGCCTCGTCGGACGCACGCGCTATTGCGTCGAGCCGGCCAGCGCCGTCGAGGGCATTCCGGTGATGGGGGGGACGAAGAATGCCGACGTCGACGCCATCATCGCGGCGCGCCCCGATCTCGTGCTCGCCAATCGCGAAGAGAACACCAAAAAAGATCTCGAGCGCATCGCCCAGGCACACGTCGCCGTTTACGTATCTTTTCCCAAGCGGGTCGCCGACGGCCTCGCTCACCTCGGGCGGCTCGCGCGGATGCTCGACATTGCCGATGACGGAAAGGTGAAAGAAGCACTGAAGGGTGACTACGAGGCGATCCGCGTTGCGGAGGCCAATGCCGAGCGCGTCGCGCCGGTGCCCACCTTTTTTCCTATCTGGATGGACCCGCTCATGACCATCCACGGCGATACGTTCATTTCCGACGTGCTCCGCCTGGGGGGCGCGGCCAACGTCTTTGCCGATCGCGCTCGTCGCTACCCGCTCGCGGCGGACCTCGGGCGCGCGGCCCCGCTCACACCCGAGCAAATCGAGGGGCGGGACACCCGTTATCCACGCGTCGGCTGGGACGAGGTCGTCGCGCGCGCCCCCGAGCTGGTGCTCTTGCCCGACGAGCCGCACGACTTTACCGACGCAGATGTTGCGCGTTTTCAGGCGCTCGACATCCCAGCTGCCCGACGTCCCCACGACGCCTCGGCGGTGGTCAAAGTCGATGGCAAGGACTTCTCGTGGTACGGCGCGCGCAGCCTCGAGGGCCTCGCGCGCGTCGCTGCCGTCATCGACCGCCACCGCCGATCACCACCCTCCTAGGGTTTGTCGAGCGCACTTGCGCTGGTCGAAACAGGGCACGAGCTGGGCGAAACAGGGCAGATAACGCTTGATCGCGCAGCTTCAAATCCCACAAATTCTCGGGGTTTGCCGGAGCAATGTTGCGTCGCACGGTTCCTGCAAAGAATGGGGAGGGCCGCCAGCTGCGGCCCGCCTTAGCCGGCAAAGGAGCCCGACAGGAATGGACAACCAGCATCGAGATCCGCACGACCAACTGCGTGCGCTCTACCGATCGCTGCTCGAGCGGCAGTCGAACTTCGACGAGTTCAAGCAGTTGCTCACGCTATACCCGGAGTCCGTGTCCGACACCGCCTCCGAGTCTGAGGAAGCTGCCTACATCCGTGCGCGTCTCAATTTTCGTATCTCGGAGTGGGTGAACGGCAACTTCGACGGGCTCAGCGTCGACCAGGTTCTGCAGTGGCGCAACATCGTTGTCGAAGAGCGGTTCAACATCGCGCTCTCACCCTGGCGGGAATCGAGCGTCTGGTAGCGCGCCGAGCGGCCCCGAGCGGCGACGCTGGCGGCCCTCGCAGCGCGGTTCCTAAAAGGCGAACGTCGACGCGCCGGCCCGAATGCGAAATGTGTCCGTCCCGGTTCCAGGTTGCTGGCGCCGACACGCCTGGTCGGCACCGTAAACAAGTTCTTAGAGAAGTGCTTGGGCCAAGAGGACCTTCCATCGTAATCTGACTGGCGACCTGCTGTCGTCCCCTTCACTTTCGATAAGGGCGAAGCAAACGCCATGGATTCGCGACCGCTGCAGCTGCGATGGCCCGTAGGTTTGATGGCCATCTTTGCCCTGGGTGTATTGGGTGCAGCGATCTGCGATGCGGTCGCATTTCACGGTGCGCCGATCGCCGGAGTTTGGGTCGAGCCCGACGGCGCGGTTTCGAACACCGGGCTTCCGAGCTGGGACGGCCTCCGTAAGGGCTTGCGTTTTCCCGACCGCATCCTCGAGGTCGATGGGCAGGATGTCACTCGACCGCCGCCTGGCGAGTACCGCGCCGCGACGTTCGATCGAGCGGTCGCTCGCGCGGCGCGCGAAGGGCGATCGTCGGTGCACGTGAAGGTGCAGACCGCGGACGAAACGCGCGAGCTCGATCTGCTCATCGAGCGACTGGGGTCGCTCGTATGGTGGACCTACGCCGGTATCCTCTTTTTCAGCGGCGCGCTCTACGTCGCAGCCGCGGCGATCGCACTTTCGGTGGCTCGCGGCGCCCTGACCCGCGCTTTCGCCAAGGTGGCCATCTTCTCGGCCCTCGTCAGCTTCACGTTCTTCGATCTGCACACCGCGCGGCATTTGGTTCCGCTCATGCGTTTTTCGTACGCGATGCTGCCGATGGCGATGATCGGGTTCGCTTTGCGGCTGCCGGACGACGCGCCCGTCCTCGCGCGCTATCCGTGGGTACCGCGCGCCCTCGACGGCGCGGGGCTCGCTCTCGCCGTCGCGTTCTTGGTAGCGGGGAGGGTAGGGCAGGGCGCGCTCGAGATCGAGCTCGCTTGCACCTGGCTCTACGGATTTGGGCTCTTCTCGATGGCCGCCATCGTCACGCTGCGTTTCGTGCGCGCACGGGGGCAACGACGTGAGCTCTTGCGTCCGCTGCTACTCACGCTGGCCATGCCGCACGCGCTCATCTCGGGCGCGCTCCTCATGCATGGGCCGATCAAAGCGGCGGCCGATATCGTCGCGCTCCCGCTGCTCACGCTGACGCCGCTGGCCACGATGGTCGCCGTCGTCCGCAACGACATCTGGAAGTCGAGAACGCTATTGTCCCGATTTGCCACGCGCGCGGTCATCGGAACGATCGCGTGCGTATTCGCCATCGGGCTCGCGACGGCGTTCGCGGTGTCGCTGAGCGCTCCGCTCGCGGGCGCGCTCTTGGCGGCGAGCGCGGGGGCGGTTCTGGCAACGGCGCTGGTCGTGCCGGCGTTGCGCTTCGGGGACAAGGCATTTTTTCCGTCGTTGGCCGACTACAAACCCACCGTCGAGCAGCTGAGCGAAGAATTGGCATCCATCGCGTCGCCGCAAGACGTCGTGCGCGCCGTGGAGCGCATCGTTCGGCGGTGGCTCCCCTGCGCCAGCGTGGAACTGGCGCTCGAGAACCCGAACCTTGCGGCTCCTCCCGACGCCGAGGCCGGCGGCCTCACGCTGCCCGTGCTTTTTCGCGGAACCCGTCTCGGCACCCTGCGCCTCGGGCCAAAAGGCGGCGGCGCTCTCTTCACCACCGAGGATCTCGATTTGCTGAAGACGATCGTCAACCAAGGCGCCCTGGCGATGGCCCACGCGCTCGCCTACGCTGAGCTCGAGAAGCGTCGCCAGCAGCAAGCGGCGGCCTTTCGCGACGAACGCGAAGCCCTCGTCGAAACGCTGTCTGCCGAAATCGCGCACGAGGTGCGCTACCCGATCAACTTCTTTCGGTCGATTTTCCAACGCGCCGCCACGGTAAGGCGACTCGACGACGAGGACATCGAGATCGGATGCGAAGAGGTCGAGCGACTGGAGCGGCTCGTCTCGGGGCTGCGGCGGATGGCGGTGCAATACGTCGAGCGGCGCGCCGTTCCCTTGGCCGAGCTCTGCGCGCGCGCCGAGGTGCTGCTGCGCGATCGCATCGGTCCCCGCCCTATCCACCTCGATCTCGGCGAGCTCGAGACCATTCGTTGCGACGTCGACAAGGTGACGCAGGTGCTCGTCAATCTGCTGGCCAACGCACTCGATGCCATCGACGGACGAGGCGAGGTCGGCATCCAATGGAGGCGCACCGAGGAGGGTGGAGAGCTCGCCGTGTGGGACACCGGTCCCGGTTACAGCGGCGACGGGTCGCAGCTCTTCGCTCCTTGGTACACGACCAAGGCGCGGGGCAGCGGCCTCGGGCTCGCGATCACATCGCGGCTCGTGTCCGCGCACCATTGGACGATCGAGCCTACGCGCACCGCCGGAAAAACGGCGTTCGTGCTGGCCATTCCGGCCGCTGATATCGTATCCGTTTCGCAGGACATCGAAACGGGCGTCGGGGCCAACAGCGTCGCGCCCGATAAAGAGAGCGTGGCATGAAGGTTTTGGTCGTCGATGACCAGCGCAGCGCGCGGCGCGTGCTGAAGCAAATGATGGCCGATCTGCCGGGGATCGAGATTTTCGAGGCCGGTCGGTTCGAAGAAGCGATGGCAGTCGTCGAATCCGCGTCGCCGGACCTGCTCCTGCTCGACATCCGTCTGTCCGACGATCCGCGCGATCGTGGTGGGCTCGACGTGCTCCGCGCGGTGCGCGCCTCGGGCCGCATGATCCCCGCGGTCATGGTCACATCGTCGACCGAGCTCGCCGAAGTGCGGGACGCCATGCGTCACGGCGCGCAGGACTACGTGCTGAAGGACGAGCTCTCTCCGGAGATGCTGCTGCCCATCGTGGAGGGGCTCCGCGAACGGTTGCAGCTTCGCGGCGAGGTGACGCGCCTACGCGAACGCGTCGATCGCGCTTGGGGGACGGCGGCGTTGGTCGGTTCGTCGCCCGCCATGGAGCGGGTGCGCAGGCTCGTGGCGAGGGTCGCCGACGCCAATTGCGCGGTGCTGATCCGCGGCGAAACGGGCAGCGGCAAAGAGATGGTGGCGCGCGCGCTGCACGAAATGAGTGGCCGGCGCGACCAGCCATTCATCGCCGTCAACTGCTCGGCGCTGCCGGGAGCGCTCATCGAATCGCTCATCTTCGGGCACGAACGCGGCGCATTCACCGGGGCCGACCGGCGCGTGCGCGGTCAGCTCGAGCTTGCGCGCGGCGGCACCCTCTTGCTCGACGAGATCGCGGAGATGCCGGCTGAGCTGCAGGCCAAGCTTCTGCGTGTGCTCGAGGATCGACGCTTTCGTCCGCTCGGCGCCGAGTCCGAGCTCCCGGTGCGGGCGCGTATCCTCGCCGCCACGCACGTCGACCTCGAGCGAGGCATCGGCGAGGGGCGCTTTCGCGAAGATCTCTATTATCGCCTCAACGTCGTCACCATCGACGTGCCGCCGCTTTCCGAGCGCGGGCACGATTTGGTCGAGCTGCTACTCGCCTTCTGCGCCGATCTGCCGCGCAAAATCCGCTTCAGCGACGAAGCGATCACCTGGCTGACGCGACGGCGCTGGTCGGGCAACGTACGCGAGCTGCGCAACGTGGTCGAGCGCGTCGCTCTGCTGTCGGAGACCGATCTCGTCGACGTCACGGTGCTGGAAGACCTGGCACGGGAGACGAGCGATGCGACTCGCGAGATCGATCGCATCGCCCGGACGCTTCTGGCGCTGCCCTCCAATCTCGGCTCGAAGCTCGACATCATCGAACGGGCCATCTTGCACCACGCCATCGAAGCGTCGGGCGGCAACAAGAGCGCGGCCGCTCGCCTCATCGGTGTCGATCGCAAAGCCCTCGAGCGTAAATGGGAACGGCTCTCCGACGAGCCGCCTGCTCCCGAGTCGAACGACGGCGAATAAAATCCGCTCGGCCCTGCTCGCGCTCGGCCATGTAACTGCACGTCTGTGCACCTGGGGGCGACCCGGTAGCGAGTTCGACGCCAGCCCCGCAGTTTCCTGCCTTTTCAGGGCAACCGGCGCGGCGCCCGCCTCGATAGTCAAGGTGCTTGGATCCCGACCTCGACACGCTTCTGCAGGGCACCCCGTTTCGCGCCGTCGCTCGCGTTGGTGCGGGAGGTATGGGCGAGATCTACGAGGCGACCGGACCGTTCGGCGGACCCCCTGTCGTCGTCAAGCTCCTTCGCGCCGAGCTCGCCGCTCGCGCCGAGTTCGTCGAGCGTCTGCTCCGCGAAGGAGAGATCCTGCAGCTTCTGTCGCACCCCAACATCGTCGTCGCCCATGGGCACGGCACGACGGCCGCGGGTCGGCCGTACATCGTGCTGGAACGACTGACCGGTTGCACCTTGCGGCAGGAGCTCGTGCGGCGCCGGTCATTTCCTGTCCGCGAGGCGGTCACGTACGCGCGCGAACTACTCGCCGCCCTCGGCGCCGTGCACGCCGCGGGCATCGTCCATCGCGATATAAAGCCGGGCAATGTGATGGTGTGCCCCGCCGCCGCCGGCAACCGCATCAAGCTCTTCGACTTCGGCGTGGCCAAGGTCGAAACCGGCTCCCCCGTTCGCATCGCCCCCATCGCGTTTCCGACCCGCGAAGGGCTCTGCCTCGGCACGCCGCGCTACGTCTCGCCCGAGCAAGCAAGTGGTCTCGCCGTCGATGGGCGAACCGACATTTACGCGGTAGGGATGCTTCTCTATACGATGATCGCGGGCCGCGGACCTTTCGACGACATCGTCGACGTGCCGCGGCTCATCGCCGCGCATATCGAACAAGAAGCGCCCCCGCCCTCATGCTTTATGAAGACCCCGCTCGCTCCGCTCGTCGAAGCGGTCATTCTGCGCGCCATCGCCAAGAACCCCGCCGATCGCTTTGGGGACGCCGCGGCGTTCATGCGCGAGCTTGCGCGGGCCTCGGGCCGCGTGCGCGGGTCGCGTCGGGGCGCGGCCATTCGGCGCATCACCGTCGCCACCCCCTATGCCCATCGGCCGCGCAGCCATCGGTGCCGGATCCATGCCATCGCCCCTTCGCCCCGCCCCCCGTACGGCGAACAATGGATGCTGACGGACAGGCACAATCGAGAGGAGCTTCCGGCAGGAACGTTCGACGCGTCGATCCCGGTCATTTGGTCCAGCGCCTTTGCGGCGATCGGTGCCGCGTCAGCACCCCTACCGCGCTCCCCGGCGGCGCCGATCTCGCGCAGGGGCGTTTTTTTCAGCGCAGCTGCTTTCTTTGCCATGGCCGGCGGGCTCGCGATGTGGTTCGTCCGTTGACGTCCCCGGGTGTATCGTAGGAACCGCATGTCGCAGGAGCCGGCCAGATCGGAGCATCAGCTTTCGCCGGGGGAGGTGTGCGACGGCTACCGCATTCTTTCCCTCATTGCGGCCGGCGGCATGGGTGACGTCTACGAAGCGGTCCACGACCCGAGCGGCCGCACGGTCGCGGTGAAATGCCTCAAAGTGCGCCACCGCAACAAGGAAGACGCGCGCGCGCGCATGAAGATGGAAGCGGTCGTGCTTTCGGAGCTGCAGCACGAGAACCTCGTGCAAGTCTACGACGCGGGGGTCACCGACGCGGGCATGGTGTGGTTTGCCATGGAGCGGCTGCATGGGCAGACGCTGCGCGACGTGCTGTATCGCGCCGGGCGGCTGCCGATTCCCGACGCGCTGCACTACGCATCGGAGATCGCCGACGGTGTCGACGCCGTGCACGAAGTGAACGTCATTCACCGCGATCTCAAACCGGAGAACGTCTTCGTCACGCAACACAACGTCGTCAAGGTGCTCGATCTCGGAACGGGCAAATTCACGGGCTACGGTCTCAACAGCACCGATCGCATGCGCGTCATCGGGACCACCGCATACATGTCGCCCGAGCAGATCAAAGGGCTGCGCGTCGACGCGCGCGCCGATGTCTACGCACTCGGGCTCATCGTCTACGAGATGGTCGCCGGACGGCATGCGCTCGCCCCCGAAGGCGGAACCGCGCTGCCGCACGCCGTCGAGCAGATCGCGCTGATGCAGCTGCAAATGAAGCCGCGACCTTTATCGGACGTCGCCAACGGCTGCCCCCCCCATGTGTCGTCAATCGTCGACAAGGCCATCGCCAAGGAGCGCGATCGGCGCTTTCCCACCATCGCCGCGTTCGCGCGCGAGCTTCGTGCGGCGCGCAAACGGTTCGTCGCCGAAAACGGCGCCGGTGGCCCCGTCGCCGGCGAGGGTCTCCGAGAAAAGTTTGGCGCCCCCCCGCGCTCGACCCCCGCGCCGCGTGCGCTGGTTTCGGCTCCGCCCCGTCCGGCGCCGGCTCCCCTCCCGAAGGGATTTTCCAACACCGTGGCGGGTCTGGGCCCGGCCGATGCGAACGACTTCGCGACCGATATCCAGGTGCCCGTCGATTTCACCTTGGATGGGTCGACACCGCCGCCGGGGTACGTTCCTACGATGCTGCTGTCGAGCTCGTCGGTACCGGGGATCCCCCCGCCGTTCGGGCCGGGCAGTGATGCCACCGACCGCGGCTTGCCCCCCGACGAAGTGCGCAACCGCACGACGCAGACCAACCCCATCGGTTTCGTGCGCGCAGCCGATTCAGGGCAAGAGGATTCGCTCGAGATCGACGTGGGTGGCGGTTCGTGGTTTGCCTTTTGGCGCCACCCCTTCGTTCGCCGCGCCGCGATCACGCTCGGGCTCGGGGCGATGATCGGTGTGCCGCCGGCCATTCTCGGCGTTCTGTGGGCGCGTTACTACGGCGCGCCGCCGAGCGCCCCGACCTCGCTGGCGCGCACACTTTCCGCAGCGCCGAACGCGGCGCTATCGGCCCTCGATCCCCGCGCCGCGCCGAGCACGCGGCGGCCCTCCGTCGTGGGCTCGGCGTCCAGTGCAGCGAGCGCGGCGGCAACCGTGGGCGACGCGGCGCCGTTCGCCATCGCGTCTGCGGTAGCGTCCTCGCGCCGGCCCATGACGCGCGGGGCAGCGCCGGACCCCTCTTCGCGCTCGCCCCACGCGCGCCCCAAAGCGCCTTTCTCGGCCATGACGACCACCTACGTCGCCGACGACACGGATCGGAGCTTGGAGACCAAGCGATCCCCTCCGGCGTCTACCGGCGAACCTCCCGATAAAATCATCCTTCCACCCTCAGGGCTCTGAGAGGCGCAATGGCGGGGCGACGATTTTGCGCAACCCAATCGGACCATCTCCCGAACGGGGAATCACGAGCTTTATGCGATCCTCGGTCGACGAAGCGCCCGTCCTTTTGCAGGAAGTGTCGGCCATGAGCACACAGGGTCCGCCCAATCCGTTCGATCGGCCGCGAATGGCCGAGGCGCTGGCGTCGCTGAAAGAGGGCCTTCGCGACACGGCCGACCCTCTCTATGATGGGTGGAAACTTCGCCCCCGTGCGCCGCAAGCCGCGAATCCAACCGCGGATCTCGCTAGTGGCGGTGCGCCGCGATTCGACCCGGCCGCGACTTCAGAACCTCCGCCCGCCAATGCAGGTGAAACCATCGACATCGCTTTCGACGGGCTGGACGAGACGCCACTCTCCGAGGAGCCGGAGACACCTCGGTTGAACGATTGGTTCAACGAGGCTGCGCCGACTCAAGAGGAGGAGCTTATCGAAGTAATTGATGAAGACGGTGTCCCGACGATCGAGCAGCGCACAATGTCCGTCCAGGCCGATACGGTGCGGGTGCGCGTCATTCGGTACCAGCCCTTCCCGCGTTGGGCGCTCGTGATCGCCGCGGCGCTCGTCGTGTTTGCGTGCAGCGTCGTCGCTCTTCGCGCCAGTTTTCCGCGCGAAAAGGCGCATGCTGCGCGATCGGTTCTGACGAACGAGCTCGCGACGGCGTCGCCGATCACCCATTTGCATCGAGCCGCTTTGCCTACATCGACTGCGACCGTGGCAACGTCGCCACCCACCGTGCCCCCGCCTGTGCAAACCGCCGCTGCCGCCTCGGTATCTCCTCCTGCCAGCAAAACACCAAGCTCTGCCTCCAAGCGGCGATCGGGTGGCAACGACTTTTTTCGCGATCCAGGCTTTTAGCCTCAAGGCGGAACGTGCGATACGAGCATCTCAAGATGGGCTACCGCCGCCAACTTCATCGCTTGCTTGGCGTCGCCCTCGTCCTTGCCTCGGCGTTGCCGTTGCGGGCCGAGCCTGCACCAGAACAGATCAAAGTTGCGCGCAAACGTTTTCAAGAAGGTGTGGCCGCGGCGGACGCGCGCAATTACGAAGGAGCGCGGCTCGCCTTCCAGCAGGCCTACGCGCTGAAGCCGCACCCCTCGGTGCTCCGCAATCTAGGGCAGGCCGAGCTCAAGACCGGACATTATCTCGACGCCGCACGCCACCTCTCGACCTTCATCCGCGACACCACCTTCGGCACGCCCTCCGAACGCGAGTCGGCCAAAAAGTCACTCGCCGAAGCCGAGACCAAGATCGGCCGACTCATTCTCGAAGTCGACGTTCCCGCCGCCGAGATCGCGGTCGACGGCGAGATGTCGGGGCGCTCACCCCTCGGCGCCGACCCCATTTACGTCGAGCCGGGGCAGCGCGTCGTGCGCGTGCAGAAGGACGGGTACGACGTTTACGAGCAAACGCAGTCGTTCGAGCCCGATCGCGTCATTCGATTGAAGGTGTCGCTCCGTGCGAACGGTCCTGTGCCGACCGAAGCGGCTTCCGTTTCGCGCACCAGCCCCACGCTCATCGAGCCGGTGATCGTCCCTGCTGCCGCCGACCGCTCGCACACCGCGCCGCCCACTTCATTCCCGACCGCGCCCGACAGAGCCGAGCGCGGAGGCATCGAAACGCGCACCATCGTGCTCATCAGCGGCGCGGGTTTGACGGCGTTGGCCGCCGGCTTCGGGGTCGGCCTCACCCTGCAAGGCGCGTCGCTCGACGACGACGCCGCAACACAGCGCGCAAAGATCGCGCAACAATTCGGCAGCGCGGGATGCAGCGTTGCCAACGCGACGCAGCGTGCCTGTGTCCAGCTCGACGAGACGCTCGGTCGCCGCAATCGAGCCAACGGCATCGCACAAGGCGCGTTCATCGCCGCCGGCGTGCTCGGCGCCGCGACGGTAGTGAGCTTCTTGCTCTGGCCGCGATCGCAAACGAGCGTAACGCCGTATGCCGGGATCGGCCCCGCGGGCGATGGCGCTTTGCTGGGAATTGTGGGTCAGTACTGAGATCGGGGAGCGCTGGGAGGCGACATGCGACGACGATGGGCGTGGCTAGCAGCAGGAGGTGGGTTCGTGGCGACGACGGCGTCGATCGCGTGCGGACCCACCGAGACAAGTTGCGAAGAGTCCGCCACGTGCCCCCCTCCTGGCATGGGAGGCGCCGCGGGAGCGACGGGTTCCGCCGGCGCATCAGGCGCCTCGGCCGATAGCGGTGGTGGAACGGGCGGCGGTGGCGGCGCTGGCGGAGACGCCGGTATCCCGGAAGACGCGCCAGCGCGGCCCGACGCCGACGTTTCCGTCGACACTCCGCGACCCCCCAACGACGTCAGCGCACCCGACGGCCGCGATGCGCGCAGCGACGTCGCGATCCCCGACGACACGGGTCGCGACACCGTGGTCCCCGACGCGCCGCCAGTGATCGACGCAGCGAGTGAGCCGGATGCATGCGATCCCGGCACGTCGAAGTCGCCAATGGAAAGCGCGTGCCTCATCAGCGAGAAGTACGGCATCTTCGTGTCCCCGCAGGGCAGCGACACGACGGGGGTCGGCACGCGCGCTGCGCCGTACAAGACGCTCACCAAAGCCCTGCAAGGTGCCAAGGGCAATGTCATGCGCGTCTATGCGTGCGACGAAGGCAGCGGCTACACCGACGCGCTCACCGTCGACGCCACGT
>DATHEQ010000162.1:0-9368 GCA_035318505.1 Polyangiaceae bacterium
CTCGGGTTTCAAGTAGTCGAACGGCTTCTCGCTTGAACTCCTCTGCGTGCTTCTTGCGCTTTCGAGTGGTCTTCGTTTCCATGGCCTGACCTCGAGGATACTCTCCTCGCTGGGTGTCCAGGAAATCCGGGAAAGCTCAGAGCACGGCGGGGCGAGAACTGAGCGTATGTCGAACCCACGAAAACCTCCCTTTCTTCGATCCTCACCATGACTGCTACCTACAACCTTATCAATATCTCTGGCAGGCTTGTCGACGAGCAAGAGACGCGAGATGGTGCGGTGTGGCCCGCCCCCGAAGTCTCCGTCCGCGTCTCCATCGCGAACGCGCCGTTTAGCCGCACAATCGAGCACTTCCGGCGCTCGCACAAACGCGCCCTCCGGCGCTGGGCATCGCACCTTCACCGCCTCTACGCCCGCGTCGACGCGAGGTCTTACCGACGCCAAGCCCCGGCGACGTCGCGACGCCGCCGCGTCGCGCGCGGCAATTCTCGATGCAGGCGAACGTCACCTCGTCTTCTCGGGGCCGTCGGGGATCCGACTGCAAGAAGTCGCCGCCGATGCCGGCGTGTCGCATCCCACGGTGTTGCATCACTTCGGAACGCGCGAGGGACTCGTCAAAGCGGTCATCACGCACTCGCTCGCCGCGCGCTCGACGCACGCGTGGCGGAGGCCATCTCACGCTCGAGCGGCGACACCGCGCAAGTCGCGGCGATGCAGCAGCCGAACGCCGATTTCGCCGATGGCTCGCGAGACTCTTGACGAAACATCTCGACGAGACGTGAGCGCGAATATGCTCGGTGGCTCGTTGCTCGATCTGATTCGAGTCGAGCAGCGCCCCCGTGCAGAACTCCCGATCAGTTGACGGTCATCGAGAAATTCGAAGATTGCCGTCCGGCCCCGCCGCTCCAGACCTCGAAGCCCGCAAAGATGTTCGTCAGGGAAGATCCCGGATCGATGCAAGGCAAACTGGCTCCCCTGCCGCAGTCGACCGTACGCGTCGCCGCGTCTCGGATGACGGCTCCGACGTCGAGGTTCGTCAGGTTGGTTTGGCCCGACGACATCACATAGGAGATACAAGGCTTGGCTGCGCCGCCGGTCGGGGGGGTCTGCGTTCCTCCCCAAATGACGTACGGTTGACCGCCAATCGTCGCCGTTCCCTGCATCGTCCCGTTCGGCTGGCGACCGCCGGGTTGATAGGGCCAAATCATCGCATAGCCCGCGCTGGGTACGGTGATCGCGGGCGATTCGCTGGCCGTGCCGAACCAAATATCGAACGACGCATTGACGTCGCCCGTCGCATTGTGAGTCCACGTGGCGGTGATCGTTCCGGCCTGGATCGCGCTGACCGCCTTGGGCAGGCCCCACCCCGCCGTGGTGCGGCAGTTGTTGCTGCCGATGAACACGGACGGGTACGAAGCGGGCGAGTTGTTTGCGCCCGGGCCGCCGGTGAATGCGGTCACATTGAAGCTCGTCGGATCGCTGTTGAGTCCGAACGTGACCGTTTGGCCGTTGCTCCCCGCGGTGCCCCAGATGTTGTTCTGCACGACGTAGTTCTTCCCGCCCTTTTGCACTGGCGCCCAATCACCGGGCCCCACCAACGTGCCCGCGCCCGCGTTCGGCGGCGCGGCGACCGTAGCCGACGCGCGCAGGCTGTTCAAACAGACATCGTACGGCCTTTGAACGCTTTGGTTTGCTGGAATTTTGATGGCAATGTCGGTAATCGGCTGGCGACTGTAGGCGGTCCCCGTCGAGCACGTCGAGAAGCTCGCATCGGGCGCGGGCATGCAATTGGTGTTGAAGTCGGACCACGCGATGAAAACATCGCCTGCCTGGCCAGCTGGCGGGCTCGTGATGAACTTGCACCACTGCTGCGCCGGCATGACGCTTTGGTTTTGGATTTGCACCTGCAGCAGCGCGCCGTTCGCGCCGGCGGCATTGCCGCCGACGGCGCGGTTGGTGAGGTTGATCAGTACGCCGTCCTCGGTCGGCGTCGCCGTCATGGCGGGGCTCGTCATTCCGCGGGCAACCATGGCTTGGTTGAGATTGACGGCAATGAGCCCGAACTGCGCGGCCGACGTGGCCGAGGGCTGCGTCGCGACGAGGCCGCTCACGCAGAATGGCCCCGGCGTCGTCAACGCCTCGAAGTTCTGCGGATTGAATGTGCTCGGCATGGGAGAGTACGTCCACGCATAGCCATGCCACGATCCTGACACGACGTAGTTGTTCTGTGCGCCGCCGCCATCGCCCGGCGGCATGCCGGTCCCAGCCTGACCACCGCTGCCTCCGCTTCCAGCGGTGCCCGCGCCGCCCGTGCCCGTGGTGGATCCGCCAGTGCCCGCGCCGCCCGTACCCGTGGTGGATCCACCGGTGCCGGCGCCGCCTGTGCCTGTCGTGGATCCGCCGGTGCCGGCGCCGCCCGTTCCTGTCGTGCCGCCGTCGCGTGCTCCTCCGGTGCCCGTCGTCACGCCGCCATCGGTCGTGCCCGCATTTCCGCCGGAACCAGCCTGCCCCGTCCCCCCCTTACCGCCGGTACCGGTCGTACCGCTTCCGCCGCTTCCTGCCGCACTACCGCCGCTTCCGGCCTGACCCGTCGTTGCACCGCCCTGGCCGCTCGTCGCGCCGGCCCCACCGGTCGTGCCCTTGTCGGTGTTGTCCGACGAACACGCGCCCGTCCATAGGATCGCGCCTGCAAGTGCCAGCATCACGTTGAAGAATTGATTGCGCATAAGAAACCTCGGTCGGTCGTTCTGATTCGCTCAGGTTGTCGGCGCGGGACCCACGCAGGTCCGCCTGCCACTAGGACGCGCGTGGCGGCCAAGGTTTGGTGTAGTCGCGCGAGCGCGGCCCACGGCTCGCGAATCTCACGCCCGGCGAGGAGATGAGGGTCCGATCACCTCTTTAGCGTACGAGGATACGCCGTTGGGCCGACCCAATCGGCGTTGGCGAGGGCGACCGTAGCGGGGAAGACTCGCGCTCATTCGGGCGCGAAGCGCTTGGAAACCCGGGTCGGTTCATGGTAGCGGTGGCCATGTTTTCGAGGATGGCGATGAATGAACATCGGACTTTGATGGGCAGTGCGTCTTCAGCGGCAGTCGGCGCAGCTTTACTCGCGGTGTCGTGTATTGCGCCTCCGCCCCCGCCGGGGCCATCGGTCACCCCGGCCACGCATACGACGGAATCCCGCCGAACCGGCGCGGCCGCAACGAGCAAGACCGACGACGCGCCGACAGCCGTTGGTCCCTGGAAGAAGGGCCAGAATCCTTTCATTGGCGTGCGCTTCTTCTCCGATCCGTACTCGCCCGCCCGGCTCCAATCGGTGAGCCTCAAGGACAGCGAACCGCCCAAAGCGGCGCTCTTCGCCAAAGTCGCCGACGGGGGCGGTGCGGATTGGATCGGCGAGTGGTCGGGCAACGTCGAAAACTGGGTGGGCAAACGCGTAACGCTCCTACACAGTAAGGGCGCGCTGCCTATCTTCATTGTCTACAATGTTCCCAAGCGCGATTGTGGGCAGTATTCGACGGGAGGCATCGAGAAAGGCGAAGCCTACAAAAAATGGATCGCCGCCTTTGCGACTGGGATCGGAAACCGGCGCGCTGCTGTGATCCTGGAGCCTGACGCACTCGGCCTCCTCAAAAAGTGCCTTTCCGAAGTCGATCAGAAAGAACGGCTCGAGCTCTTGCGTTTCGCGGTGCATTCATTCGCCTCGCTGGGCAATACGGCCGTCTATATCGACGCCGGTAATTCCGATTGGATCAAAGCACCGGAGATGGCCGAACGACTCAAAGGCGCAGGAATCGACGAGGCCGACGGGTTTGCTCTCAATGTTTCCAACTACAAGACAACGGAGTCATCGATCCAGTTCGGCAAGGATCTGTCGAACCGGCTGAAGGGCAAGCACTTCGTCATCGATACGAGCCGAAACGGAAAAGGCCCGCCCGACTCGTGCAAGGATCCAGAAGGCGAGTCGTGCTGGTGCAATCCACCCGGCCGCGGTCTTGGCGTACTGCCTACCGCCCAGACCGCCGACCCCCTGGTTGACGCTTACCTCTGGCTGAAAAAGCCGGGGGAATCGGACGGCGCCTGTAACGGCGGACCGAAAGCGGGAAGCTTCTGGCCCGAACAAGCGCTCGATCTGGCCAAAAACGCCGTCTTCTGACGCCACTCGCCGGACGCGTCGAGCTCCTAAGTGACGTACGAGAAATGCAAAGAGAGCGACCTGACGCAATGATCGACCATACCGGTATTGGAGTCGCAGACGTCGCCCGGTCCGCCGCCTTTTACGATGCGGTTCTGGGCGCGCTCGGCCTTCGCCGTGTCGCGCAGCTTCCCGAGAAGGACGGCGCCGATGCGGTCGCCTATGGTGTCGACTACCCGGTTTTCTGGATTGACCGCTTTCACCCACATAGCACGAAGCAGCATACGGCCTTCGCGACGACGAGCCGCACCAAGGTCGACGCTTTCCACGCGGCCGCTCTGAAGGCGGGCGGAATCGACAACGGCCCGCCCGGGCTTCGTGACACCGCCCAAGGTTACCCGCCGGGCTACTACGCCGCCTTCGTGCTCGATCCGGACGGCAACAACATGGAGGCGGTCTTCCGCGGCGGCTGAACTGCTATCGCAAACCGCTTTGACGCTTCTTCCGCGCGCGCCGCTTCGGCCGCGCTCTCTCTCTCAAGATCCGGGCAAAGCCGTCGAGCAGCGCACTCAAGCCGAGCTCGAAGATCTGATCGAAGTCGAGATCAAACCCCTCCGTGAGCTCGCCGAGGGTGGCGGCGAACGCTGGAAACTTTCCCGAGCGTGCGATCTCGTCGAAATCGGCGAGGCGCGTTTGCATCCAGTCGTCCTCGGTCAGCCCAGTGGTCCCTCGGGCATCCGCCTCGGTCTCGAGATTGACGCCGATCCCCTGCACGAACCCGAAGAGCGTGATGTGAAGGCGCATGCGGGTCGGTGCGTCGAGCCCGAAGCCGTCGAGCGCGCGTAGCATCCATTCCGCATAAGCAATTGCGTTTGCGATGGGCTCGGGACGCGAAAGGCTCATCGAGCGCGCCAGCCATGGGTGCTGGCGAAACGCTTGCCACATGGCCCGGGCGGCCAGTTCGAGCTGTTGGCGCCAACCGGCGGGTGCGACGTCGGGGAGCTCGGCTTCGCCGAGGGCCGAGTCGGTGAGCGCGCGGACCAATTCTTCTTTGCTCTTTACGTGTCCGTAGAGCGACATCACGGGCACGTCGAGTTTCGACGCCACGCCGCGGAGCGACAGGGCGTTGATCCCTTCGTTGTCTGCGATTTTGAGCGCCGTCGCGACGATGCGTCCGCGAGACAGCTCGGCGCGCGCGCCGGCTGGCTCCTCTTTGGGCTCCTTGCTCATGCGCCCCGCGCGTCCGCGCGCCTTCGCGACAACCGTGCCGAAACGCGGAACGCCCTGCACGAGCCCTTCGTTCGCGAGCGTGCGGAGGGCGTGTACCGCCGTCGCCAGTGCCACGTTCCATTGTCGAGCGAGCGCACGCGTCGATGGCACGAGCGCGCCAGGGGCAAGTTCGCCGGATGCAATCCGACTGCGAAGCGCGGCGGCGATGACGAGGTAAGACGGCGTGACTGCCATGCACCTGTTCTAGAACAGATCGGCGCTGCGCGCACTGCTGTTATGCGACAACAAGCGGTGTGTTGGTCGAACCTCTCGCTTCGAAGAGGTTGCCGTCGTACGTTGTACGGCACGTCTGGTACAGCGTACGAAACAAGGAGGCGACTTCGTGCAGAAGCGCATTTTGATCTCGGGGGCTGGCGTGGCTGGTCCGGCTCTGGCTCTTTGTCTCAGGGAGAGTGGCTTCGCCATCACCCTTGTGGAGCGCGCCAAATCGCTGCGCGAGGGGGGGCAGGCCGTCGACTTTCGTGGTCCCGTCCATCGGGCTGTCTTGGAGCGATTGAACATCTGGGAAGCGATTCGCGCCCAGCGCACGAATCCGAGTGAGCTCGTGTTGCTTCGCCAGAACGGGAGCGCTGTGGCGACGCTACCCGGCGTCCTGATGTCGGGCGACGTCGAGATTTTACGCGGCGACCTCTCGCGTCTTCTCTACGACCGGACGCGCGACGCGACGGACTACCGCTTCGACGATCACGTGACGGCAATTGAAGAGCGCGACGAAGCCGTCATCGCTTCGTTCGCAAGCGGAGAAACGAAGTCTTACGACTACGTCGTCGGAGCAGACGGGCTTCACTCCAAGACGCGAAGTCTCGTCTTCGGCGCCGACGACGACGTCTTGCAACATCACGGCTACCGCATCGCGAGCTTCGCGACCGAAAATCTACTTCGAACGACGACTGGAGCGGTGATGTACACCGTTCCAGGTCGCGCCGCTTGTGTCTCGGCGCTCGATCGTCATCGAGGGCGCGCTCTGCTCGTGTATGCCGGAGATCCTCTCGGGCCAGAGCGCCGCGATCTCGACGGTCAGCGCCGCGCCATTCGCGAGATATACCGCGACGTCGGTTGGGAGATCCCGCGCGTGCTCGACGCGCTCGACGCCGCGCGCGATCTCTATGTCGACGCCATCGCTTCCGTGCACGTTTCTCGTTATCACCGCGGACGCGTCGTTCTTCTCGGCGACGCGGCGTGGGGCGGTACGCTCGGCGGTCAAGGCACGTCTCTCGCGATCGTCGGAGCGTGGGTCCTCGCCGGTGAGTTGACGCGGAGCGCGGACCCCGCTATCGCCTTCGCGCGCTTCGACAGTGCGATGCGCCGGTACGCCACACGGTGCCAAGCCGGTGCAAAGCGCGCAGGCTCATTTTTCGCACCGAAGACGCGCATCGGCGTCGCTTTGCGCAATGCGATGTACGGCTTTCTCACGTCGAAGCGCATGCTCGGCTTCTTCGAAAAGCTGGTGAAGGAGGCAGCGAGTGACTTCGTCCTCCCGGAATACACGTGACGTCCGCCGCTACCGGACGCCAACCGAGGCACGGGCAGTACTGACACCGAATGCGACCACGGCCGCCGGCCGCGCTTACGCACGGGCATCAATTCAAGCGTGACGATCCATCCGTCGTCTTCCCGACCTTCGGTACCTTGCCTTCCGGCCACACTTCCACGAAATCGAGCCCCACGAGCCCGGCCGCCTTCCAGGTGTCCACGAAGCGCGGGTCGAACGACGAACGCGTTCCTACGCCGTAGGCCGGACCCTCCGTTCGCATGCCTTCGGATAACCTGTGAAGCCGTGCTCGACAATGCTGCCGCGGCGCGCGACGAGATCTGGGCGCGGCGCTTCCTTGCGGCTCTCGCGGAGAACAGGGTGTCACGTATGCGAAGATTGCTCCTCGTGCTCATCGTTGCAAGCTGCGGCGGCAAGCAATCATCGTTCACCGAGACGGCTACGCTTCGTCGTGCAGGACCGAACGAGCTCCTCCCCGTGACCGACTTCGAGGTGATCCGTGACCGAGCTCCGCGGTCGCGCGCACTGTTCGGTGAGGTCGCGCGCGTGCTCGTGCACCCGCGCTGTAGCAACTGTCATCCGAGCGGCGATACGCCGCACCAGCGCATGACGATGGAGCTGCACGACCCGTCGGTCGTGCGCGGTCCCCAGGATAATGGCGTGGCGGGCATGGAGTGCACGACCTGCCACCAGGACCGTAATCAGGAGCTGACACGAGTGCCCGGAGCTCCGAAATGGCATCTCGCGCCGATCGAGATGGCGTGGGTTGGCAAGTCGGTCAGCTACATCTGCAAACAGATCAAGGATCCGAAGCGCAACGGCGGCAAGACGCTCGCGCAGCTCGTCGAACATAACGGCCACGACGAGCTCGTCGCGTGGGGGTGGGCCCCGGGAGCCGATCGGGAGCCTGCACCGGGCACGCAACCACAGCTCGGTGCGCTGACGGCAGCATGGGTCGAAACGGGCGCGGAATGTCCGGAGGAGAGCCGATGAAAATCAAGATCAACGGTGTCGACAAGACGCTCGACGTCGATCCCGAGATGCCGCTTCTGTGGGCGCTCCGTGATGTGCTCGGTCTCACCGGAACGAAGTATGGGTGCGGCGAAGCGCTGTGCGGCGCATGCACCGTGCACCTTGACGGTCACGCGGTGCGCGCATGTGTGACTCCGGTGCGGCGCGCTGAGGGTCGGGCGGTGACGACCATCGAGGGGCTGTCGCCCGATGGCAATCATCCGCTGCAGCAGGCGTGGGTGGAGTTACGCGTTCCGCAATGCGGCTACTGCCAGGCGGGTCAGATCATGACCGCCGCCGCGCTATTGGCGGCGAAGCCGAAGCCGACCGATGCGGACATCGATCAGTCGATGGCCGGCAATATCTGCCGCTGCGGCACGTACACGCGCATTCGCGCGGCGATCAAGAAAGCGGCCGGCACACCAGATGATGCAGGTAGCAAGTGACGCCTCCGATGAAGGCGACTCGCCGCGCGTTCGTCGCTGGCCTGGGTGCGGGCCTCTGCGTGGGCGCGATGCCGCGCGCCTCGCGCGCCGACGAGCCGAGCAGTCGCGCTGGAAACGTTGCGCCTCCCCGCGACACCGGCAAAGGCGGCCTCTCTCCGCACGTGCTGATCCACATCGCGCTTGACGGCACGACGACGATCGTCTGCCACCGCTCGGAGATGGGGCAGGGTGTTCGGAGCTCCTTGCCGGTCCTCATCGGAGATGAGATCGGGGTCGATCCAGCGCGCGTCATCGTGCGACAGGCAGAGGGCGACAAGAAGTACGGCGATCAGGATACGGACGGTTCGTCGAGCATCCGCAAGCAGTACGACGGATACCGCGAGGCAGGAGCTGCTGCGCGCATGATGCTGATCGCCGCAGCTGCGACACGTTGGAAGGTCAAGCCCGACAGCTGCACGACGGAGAATCACTTCGTCATCCACAAGCCGACGAACCGCTCGCTCGCGTTCGCCGACGTCGTCGAAGCGGCGTCGAAGCTCCCGGTCCCCAAGAAGAACATCGTGCTGCGGCCGATCGCCGAGCTGAAGAGGGTTGCCGATCCGAACCTGCCGCTCATCGATGGCGTGGCGTTCGTGACGGGCACGGCGCAATTCGGCGCGGACGTTCGCTTCCCGGACATGCTCGTCGCGGTGATCGCACGACCGCCCGTCGTTGGTGGCCACGTGGCGAAGTACGACGCTACACGCGCACTCGCGGTGCCTGGCGTGAAGAAGGTGATCGAGATGCCCGTGCCGAAGCCGCCTTGGTTGTTTCAACCATGGGGTGGCATCGCCGTCGTCGCCGAGAACACGTGGGCTGCCTTGAAGGGGCGCGCCGCGCTCGACATCACCTGGGAGCATGGGGCCAACGCGAGCTACAACTCGGATGCGTACCGTGAGCAATTGCTCGACTCCGTGCGGGCGCCAGGGACGACGCACCGCGACCTCGGCAACAT
>DATHEQ010000163.1:0-16524 GCA_035318505.1 Polyangiaceae bacterium
GTCGGTGATTTGGAGATTGGGCTCGAACCCCGCCGCTGGATCGGCCGATCGCGCGTACCACGTCTCATTCTGACCATTTCGCAGATCGGTCCACGCGACGTGCACGCGCCCGTAGTCGTCGACCGCGACCCACGATTCGAACTGCCGAGACGCATTGGTATTGTCGTTGACGCGAAGAGGTTTCGTCCAAGTATCGCCGGAATCCTTGGAATAGAGCAGCCAGACGTCATCGTCCGATTGGCCGCCGGGCATGACGCTCGTCCAAGTGATCGCGACGAACTTTCCGGTCGGGTCACTGGCAGCTCCTACGATGGGATGCTGCCGCGGCATGCAGCTAAAGCAGAAGGTCCCCATGTCCGCCACGAGGTCGCGGTACGCGTCGTAGGTGACGCCGTTGTCTTTGCTGCGCAGGTAACGTAGTTGATTGTTGGCAGAGTCCAAGTTGTAAGGAACGTGCACGAGACCCGTCGTCGATGTCACGATAGCCGTTCCGTGAATGATGTTGCCGAGAGGCTGGATCGTCCCCCAAGTGAGACCGCGATCGACGGAACGTTTGATCCCCGCCGCGTTACCTAGCCACGATAGAAAGACCGTGCCCTCGGCGGTGCCCCCGCCTGCCCAAGGTTTATCGGGCGCGCTCTGGACCGAGCGAATCGCAGACCATGTCGCCCCCTTGTCGGTGGAGGTCATGATCCGGATTTGCCCCGTGCCGTATTGTTGACAGACGGCGTACATCGTTCCGCCGCCGTCAATGGCAACAGCGGGATCACCGACGAACGAGCCGCCGCTCAAATTGGGGATCGAAACATTCTTGCTCCAGGTCACTCCGCCGTCCGAGGAGAAGGAGAATGCGCAAACGCGCGTGGCGCGTTCGTCCATCCACCCCGCGAGAAGCATTCCCCCGCCGGTTGCGAGGGCAACCTCGCTTTGTAGCGCCGCTCCCGTGTCGTCGTTGACGCGAACATTTTTGCCGAAGACGACCTTTGCGCCGGGTGCGTCGGTGCGCGCGTCCGCGTCGCCCCCTTTGCTCGCGTCGGATCCGGTGGATGCGTCCGCGCCCTTCGAACCCGCCGAACCGGCGGTGCCGCTAGATCCCGCGGCTCCTGCCGTACCCGCGCCGGCCGATCCAGCGGCGCCTCCCGTCGCTCCCGCGCCGCCACCCGATCCGGCGGCTCCGGCAACACCCGCCGCACCGCCAGCACCAGCAGCACCGCCACTAGCAGTCCCACCTCTACCAGCAGCACCGGAAGAACCACCGGTGCCCCCCGTCCCGCCCGCGCCGCCCGATACGCCGGCGCCGCTGGCCCCGCCCGAACCACCCGCGCCGCCGCTCCCACCTGTTGCGCCGGATCCTCCACGACCACCGCTACTGGCGTCTTTCGGCCCCGTGTCGTCCATCTCCCCCGAACAGGCGGCGATGAATGACGCGACCAGATAGACGGCTAAGCAACGCCAACTTCTCGGCACGCGCGGTGGATTCGAGTTGGCACCTCGATCCGTTCCGACGTCCGCGCTGGGTGTAGCCGGGCGCCGTCGTGTGCTCCGCCGAGTTTCTCGCATGCTGGTTCTCACTCTCCGCGCCTCTAAGGATGAGAAAACGGGAACTGAGCTCGCTCAGTCGGCACGTCTGCGTCGGCGAAGCATGGCGACCAATCCGCCCAATCCGAGCATGCACAGCGCGCCCAAAGGTCGCCGTTCAGAAGGCTCGGCCGCCGCGAGTTTGCAGCCGCATCCACTATTCAACGCTTCGGGCGTCGCCGGCCGCGTGCCGCCGGTAGCGCCGGTGGCGCCGTCACCACCGCTGCCGCCCGTACCACCGCCAGTGCCTCCGCTTCCAGTCGTGGTGCCGCCGGTACCACCAACGCCGCCCGTGCCGCCACCACCGCCACCTGTTCCGCTTGCGGCGCCCGTGCCGCCCGCCCCAGCGCCGCCGGCAGTGCCGCCCGATCCGGCGGCGCCGCTTGTCCCGGCCTTACCGCTCGATCCGGCGGTACCGGCGGTGCCGCCAGCCGCATCGAGCCCGCTGCCTCCAGCGCCGCTCGCGCCCGTATCCGCGTTCGCGTCCCGCGGTGGAGGCGGAGGCGGAGCCGCGTCACTGATCGTGGGAGGCGTCGTGCAGTCGGCTGGCCCCGGCGGTGTGAATGGAGTGTTGCTGCCATCGAGACAGACGGGAGATCCCGTCTCGGCCGTGTAGTTGATGTCGACGACGGCGTGGGTCGCGTCGACCGAGTCGACGGTAATCGTAAGGCCACCAGCTGGATCGGCGAATGATTTACCGGCCGTCATCCCCGGCGAACCGACGGCAATGATCCAAGTGTGAAGACCCTTCGGATTGTTCTGGGTGGGCAGGGTAGGAGCGCCGCCCGCATGGAGGAAGACCTGTGGCGCCGTGATCTTGCTGTCGAAGCCGATCTTCGTCCGGAGCTCGAGGTAGTAGCTCGTCAGCGCGGTGCTCTGGTACGTACGCGTCTTGGCGCCGGGGAACGGGACCTGAAGAACCTGCACGCCATTGCAGGGAGCCTCGATGGGATAGAGATTGAACTTCCCATTGGACGTCGTGCGTACGCCGTTACAGCCACCGAACCACTTCTGATAGAGCTTCTGCCACGAATTCATGTGGTAGCAGCCGCCGCCCATGGTGTCGTATTTGTCGCCGTACTCGTTGTGGGTGCAGGGAGTGAGATCGTCGGCGAAGACGCCGCCAGCGCAAGTCAACGAGGACGAGTGCTGCATGCCGTAGTTGTGCCCGGGCTCCTGCACGACGACGACGCAGCTGATGGAGTCGTTGTACCAGGTGTCGGTCCCAGGTTTGTCGGGGGAGCCTAGCGCGCCGAGCCCGGACCAAGCACACGCGCTGAGGTTCGGGCCCATGACGAAGGCATATTGCTGGCACTTCGTGGTCGCCACTGCGTCGATCATCGGCTTGACGGCTTTGGCGAGACCGCTGTAATCGCAGGTCGTCATTGCATACGGAAACGGACCGTACGAGTCGCCCGCGAGGCCCACCTGGCCGAACGAATTCTCGACGTAGTACGCGTTGGCCGATGCCGCGCCGGTGTGAAATTGCGTTTTGATGGTCGCGAGCGTCGACTTGGCGGCGCCGCCGTTCAAGTTGACGAGCGCCGCGCACATGACGCGTGACGGTTTGGTGGTTGCGTCGACGAGCGGCTGCGCCTGGGACCCGATGCCGTCGTCGGCACCACTCCCCTCCACCACCTTATATTGGGTCACGTCGATGCGGTCGGCGCGATCCTGGCCCCACACCTTCAGGTGAGATCCCGGCGCGATGTCGGGCTCGACGCTGAAATTCAGGCGTCGCTCGGCGGCGTCACCCTGCTTGAGGAAGTACCTCGTTTCGGAGGTCCCATCGTCGAAGTTTGCGATATAGACGGCCAACTCGCCGACGATGGCGCCCGGATCATCGTCGATCGAAAGCTGCGGGGGAATGGATTCGCTCGAGCAGGAACCGAGCGAAAAGAGAATTCCAGCAGCGGAAAACCGGAGCCACCAACTTCGCGTGCGGGTTGAAATCATGAGACGACCCTTCCTACGCTGAGCACCAGTTCTCGAGATCCAGCGAGTTTGCTCATCTAACAAAGCATTTAAAAACAGCATCCAAGGCAGGCCGCTGCCGTGGCGTGCGCCATCGGTTTGCTCGCAGCCGTCGCTAAGGAGACGAACTGCGGAAATCGTCAAAGCTGGCGCAATTGGAACTCCGACTTGGTCGGACGGATGGCTCAAAAAGACCGATGCCGACGATCGAATCTCAGCGAGCGCAGTAGAGGAAGCCGCTTCCTGAGGGTCAAACGGCTCACCTTTCGTGCGGCCGTCGCTACCCGACGCGCGTCTCCGTTGCCCACATCGTCATGGGTCCGGCGCGTGCGCAATCACCTGTGCCGACCACCGCAGTAGCCAATCGAATTCGGCAAAGACGCGGCTCGCCGTTCAGCCCTGACCACCACCACCGGAGTCGGACGTCGGCGGTGTTCCGCCACCCGAGTCCGGCGTCGGGGGTGTTCCGCCGCCCGAGTCGGAGGTCGGTGGTGTTCCGCCGCTATCTCCTCGCCCGCCGGCGTCCGTTCCTCCCCCGCCACCGCCGCCGCTGCAGGTACCGCGCGTGCTGCACGTTGCTGGCGCGGTGCATTGATTGTCGGTGACACACTGCACGCAGGCGTTGGTGAGACTGCAATATGGCCGGCCCATCGTCGATGCGCATTGCACGTCGGTCGTGCACTGCACGCACGTGCCCGCGGGCCCGCAAGCCGGTGCATTGGCGCTGGTGCAATGAACGTCGGCGCCGCACTGCGCGCAAACTTTCGTGGTCGGTTCGCAGTGCGGCGTTCTCCCTCCGCCGTCTGCCGAGCAGTCTTTGTCCGTCGAGCAACCCGCTATGCAGGTGTTGCCGATGCATACCGATCCCGCCGCGCAGTGCGAATTCTCGACGCACCCAATGCATCTTCCCGTCGGTAGCCCCTGCATGTTCGGGCGAACGTCGCACGCCTTGTTCGTCATCTGACTGGCGCAGTCACTGTCCATTAGGCATTGGACGCAGCGGTTATTGGGGGCGTCGCAAACCGTATTGCCGGTGGGATTGCTGGAGCACGTCGTCGTGCCGCACGAGGTGGCGCAGGTGTTGGAGTTGCTGCACGTAGCACCGGGCGGGCAATGCGTGTTGTCGATGCATTGGACACATCGATCCGCCGGCAACCTGCCGTTCCCGCTCGGGCGCGTATCGCACGTCGTGTTGGTCGTCTGACCTGCGCAGTCCGGATCGTTGAGGCATTGGACGCAGCGGTTGTTGGCGAGATCGCAGACCGTGTTGCCCTGGGGATTGGCGCTGCAGCCGTTCACGACCGTGCCGCACGCCATGCGTCCATCCGGCGCGCCGCTATCGGCAATGCCGCCGCCGGTGCCCCCTCCGGTCCCCCCCGACCCGCCCGTGGGGCCCCCCGTGCCCGTCGTTCCGGTGCTGCCGCCACCACTTCCCGTCCTCGAACCGCCGATGCCGGTCGAACCCGCGGTCCCGATCGACGCGTCGCTCTGGTCGGGGTCGATGGAACTACGGCCACCACAGGCCGCATAGAGCAGCGGCGTAGCGACAAGGAAAGCGGCAAGCCAGGCGAGCTGTTTTGCAAGCATCGTTCCTCCTACGGGCAGCTTCGCTCTAGTAGCCCGCACCGAGGAATGCAAATCCGCGCGCCGTTGTGCGCTGACGATTGAATCTGCGCTTAGCGTCTCAATTGGCCCTACCGCCCACTGGCGAGATTGCCGTCCGATCGAAACCTGGTATCGCCAATCGATTTCGATCGCATTCAGCCGAAAGCGTGAGCGGCGTCGGAATGCACCGGGACGTCGTCGCGGAGGTCGCGCGACGGCCCGGGCGTCGGCAATTGCGCCCCGACCAAACGCTCCGCCTTCTCTGCGCCAGGGTGAAACCCAGTACCCCACCCGGCACCCCCACCGAATCATCCCGCTCCAGAGGTGGGTGGTTCGCGGTGAGCTCCGCCCGCGTCACTCTTTTACGACGCGCGTGATGTTCTTGACCGGGGTCGGCACGTAACGGAAAGTGATGACTTCGATGGGGTGGGCGGCGTCTCGTTCACGCATTGATGGCCGCAGATGAGAAGGACGGTGCGATGAACGACGCTTTTCACGTCCCGACAGGAGTCCGCGCGGGTGACATCCTCATCGGGAAGTACCGTGTCGAGCGCGTGCTCGGTGTCGGCGGCATGGGCGTCGTCGTTGCGGCTCACCATTTGGGGCTCGACCAGCGCGTCGCCCTCAAGTTCCTGGTTCCCGAAGCCTTTTCGGATCCGCAAGCCATCGTGCGATTCGACCGCGAGGCCCGCGCGGCGGCAAAGATCAAGAGCCAACACGTCGCCCGCGTGACCGACGTAGGAACGCTCGACAACGGCGCACCTTACATGGTGATGGAATACCTGGAAGGTGAAGACCTCGCGGCGTGCCTGCAACGCGAAGGTGCGTTTCCCGTCGGAGAAGCGGTTCGGCTGGTGCTACAGGCATGCGAAGCCATCGACGAGGCTCACCGCCTTGGCATCGTTCACCGCGATTTGAAGCCAGCAAATCTCTTCTGTATCCGCCAATCCGACGGGAGCCGTTCGGTCAAGGTGCTCGATTTCGGCATTTCGAAACTCACGCCTTTGGCGACGACGACCCGCGGAATGGACATTACGCGAGCGGGTTCCGTCATGGGCTCGCCTCTCTATATGTCGCCCGAACAGATGCAATCGCCTCATACCGTCGACGAGCGCACGGACATCTGGGGGATAGGCGTCCTCCTTTATGAGCTTTTATCGGGAGACGTGCCGTTCAAAGGCGTCACGATGCCCGAGATTTGCCTCGGCGTGACGACGCAGGCCCCCCTGCCGATCCGCCGTGTTCGGCCCGACACGCCGCCGCTTCTCGAACGCGTGATCTTGCGTTGCTTGGAGAAGGACCGAGGTCGCCGCTTTTCGAACGTCGCGGAGCTCGCGGCCGCACTCGGTCCCTTCGCATCCGCCCGAGCACCCGCCGACGCTCGCGCGGCGCGCCAAAGCTCCAGCGCCGGGCTGTCGGTGACAACGGTCACGGTGATCCCGCCGGCGCCCATCGCACGATCAACATCGCGATCGAGGACCGACGCGTCGTGGGAAGACTCGAAACAGCGCTTCGCCGGCAACCGCAGGTCCCCCAACCTAGTGAGGAATGCAGCGGTGAGCGCGTTGGCGATAGCCGCTGCAGCGGGACTTTGGTCCAAGCGCGAATCGGTGCTCACGTCGATGGCGATCTCGAGCTCCCGTCCGCTCGAACTCGCGAGTCCGGCATCCACCTCGGCGCCCTTCGTTCAGCCAGCAACGAATGCGCCGAGCGGGCTGCCCACCAGCACCGTTCCCATCGTGTCCCCGTCCGCCGCGGGGCCGGGCCCACGCCTGCCTGCCGCGCGTCCGGTACCCACCTCCGTTTCGCTGGTCGCTCCGGCCCTCGCCACGCGGGCCCCACCCAAATCCGTCGCTCGAGCAGCGGCTCCGGTGGAGGACAATCCCGCGCCGGGGCATGCGACCAGCGCTGCTCCGATCGCCCCGCAGGTGGATGAACGATCCGCGGCGGCAAAGGCGCCCAACTGCACGCTCAATTTCACGTCGATGCCGCCTTGCGCCGTCGTGCTCGACGGCGTGCCACTGGGCACGACGCCGCTACTAGGCATCTCGGCCTCGTCGGGCTCGCACGCGGTCACCTTCACGCATTCCGAACAAGGCACCAAGGTGATGACCGTCAGTTGTCGGCCCGACGAAGTGAAGCAGGTCGCCGTGCGCCTCGGCGCTCGGCCGCTCCTCGAGGCTATCGAGCCGAATCCCTCCAAGTAACCGCTACCGTTCTTCGGCGACTCGATCGACCGCACCCGAAGTCGAGCGCGGTCAGGAAGTCATCGAATGCACATGAAGGGACTTCCGTCGGACGGGTACCGGAAGATCCCGGCGAAGCACATCTCCTGCAGCGTGCTCTCGCCGAAGGTCACGCGTTCGGCGGTCGTGTTGTTGTGCGTGCAATCGACGCGAACGCGGTCACCCTTTTGAACCGCGACGGGGGCAATCGAAACGTACGTCTGCTGTTCGAAGTCGTACGGTCCGTCGTAGAGTACGGCTTCGCCGCCCACGGCGCGCTCGGCGACGATCTTCGCGTACACACCCAGCTTGTGCATGTGGGGAGTGACGGCGAAGATCTGCGCGTCGGTCGACATCGTGCAATAGCCGGTGGTGGACGTCGTCTGCGCCGCGGGAAGATCCACGCGAACGGTTCCCGCCAGCAAATGTTCGGCGATGATGGGCGCGTCCGATGCCGCCACGGTTCGAATACGCGTGCCGGAGGTGCCCGACAGATCCGCCAGCCCGGTGTTGAAAAGGTGCAAGTTCAAAACGAGCTGCGCCCCCTTCTTGATGTTGACGGCCACGCCCTGGGGAAACGCGAGGGGGAAGCTTCCGACCCCTGACCCGAAGATCTGCTGCATCTGGTTCACCCCGGCGGTGCAAGGCTCGATGCCATCGGGCCCATTGGGATCACCCATGCTGAGAAACGTGTGATGGGTCCCCTTGGGATTAACGGCGTCGAACACCGTGACGAAAAGGTCCTCGTCGATGGTCTTGCGCACGCAAACGTAGCCCTCGGTCCCGGAGGGCATCGTCCATTCGCCCGTGAGGAGCGTTTTCCAGTCGGACGTCGAGGGCGGTGTCGTCGGGGGCTCGGTAGGTGGCGGCATCGAGGGCGGCGGCATGGCGGGGGGAGGCGTCGTCGAAGTCGGTGTCGTCGTCGCCGGGGGCTGCGGCTGGTTGCCGGTGCCGGCAGGCTCGGCTGAGCCGCATGCGGCGATGTTGGCGAGTACTGCGACGATGAACACTGATTCAAAACGCGAGCGGAAACTTGCAAGCGATGTCATGACCGCGACGGTACCACGGCATTCACGATACGGAAAAAGACAATTCGCGACGAACACTAATGTGCCGGCATGTGGGGCCTGAAGTCACAATTCGAATGCGGACTTTTCAGATGATCGACCATTCATTCGATCGTGACGGTCGTTAGTTTCAATGCGCATGCTGCGCTCGATTCGGATCGCTGCCTCATCCTCCGGCCCTACGATGCGGCGAGAAGCCGCTGCATGTCGTGTTCCTCAGTCTTGCACCATCGGGCTGAATTGGATCCCGGCGAGCCGCCACTCACTTTCGACGCGGACCCAAGTCTGGCTGACGCGCACGGCGAGCGCGATTTCCTTCCCCTCGTACGTCGCACGATTTCGTTGCACGTTTCTGACGATGGCCGCGCCGTCGTAGAGATGCACATCGACTTCACTGGTGTCGAGCGCCTGATACTTGAACTGACCGTGACGCCCGATCCAAGCCGTCTTCTCGAGCACGAAGCCCTTCGGTCCGATGGACGCGAAATCGTCGGTCAGCAGGCGGGTGAGCGCCTCTCGATCTCCGCGGAGCTCTGCCCGGTCGAATTCCTGCTGCATCTTCAAGATGACTTCCTTCATGTCGGTCTCCTTCACACAAGCGGGAAGTCAGCGCGCCAACACGGCGCCGCCCGCGACGTCCAAGATCACGCCGCTGATCCAGCCCGCCTCTTCCGAAGCGAGAAAAAGCGCGGCACTGGCGATGTCCTCGGGCGTGCCGAGGCGTTTGATGGGGTGCGCCTCGATCAGGACAGTCTTTTGCGCATCGGGGATCTGGCGCTGATTCTTTTCCGTCAGGATCGCTTCGGGGGCGATGCAGTTGATCCGGATATTGTAGCGTCCGACTTCCGCGGCCACATGTTGCGTCAAGAGCTCGATGCCCGCCTTTGCAGCCGCGTACGGCAGCGGCGAAGCGGGGTGCGGGCGTCGCGCCGCCGCCGATGAAAGGGTGATGATGTTTCCGGATTTGCGCGCTTTCATGCTCGGCAGCACGCTCTTCAACGTCAGAAAGGTAGCGGTGAGGTTGACGTCGATCGAGGCGCGAAAGCCCTCCTCCGAGGTTTCCTCGAGCGGGAGATTGGGCTTCGTCATGGCTCCGCCCGCATTCGCCACCAAGAGGTCAATCGGGCCGAAGGTGTCTTCGATCTTTCGTCGCATCGCTTCGATTTCGTCGAACCTCGTGACGTCGCCTGTCACTTGCATGACGCGCCCGTCGACCGCTTCGATCGCCGCGCGCACGGCCGACAACGCTGACACGTCCCTGCCGTGCAGCGCGACCTTGGCTCCCTCCGCGGCGAACCGCCGCGCGATGGCAGCGCCGATGCCGCGCGAGCTACCCGTGATCAGCGCGACCTTGTCCTTCAGGTCCGTCATCGTGTCTCCTCTCGAGCCATTGGCTCAGAAGGTTACATATGGCTGCAGCTTCGCGCCGGTAGTACGCTAACCGGAGAAATGGCTACGCTTCCGGAGCCATCGCCGCGCGACGGCGTTCGCGATCTTCAGACCCTGTTCCGGCACGCGCGACGGCAGGTGATCGATGGCGCGGGAAACGTGCGCGAGGTCCGGATCGATCTCGATGGACCACCGCTTCGTGCTCACTCGCGCCTGCTCAGCGTGAAAGGTCTGCTCTTCGTTTTTGGCGAAAACCTGGCCGGCGAGGACCTGACGCTGCGTCACGAGGGTGCCCAGCCGATCGTCGCCGTACACGCGCCGCTGCGGGGCTCCGCCGCATCCACGATGGACGGCCTGGGAGATTCGATCACGGGGCGGGCCGGGGAGGTACAGCTGTTTGCGTCGCCTAGCTCTCACTCCACCGTGCGGGTGCAAGCGCACGTGAAGAATCAGGCGTTTCGTATCGCGCTCACCGCCGCGCTGGTTCGCGACCTCGCGTCACGCCATGCCGAGCTCGAACCGCTGGCCGCTCATGTCGACTCCGGAGCGCCCTTTTGCGGCAAGCCGATGAACCGACTGCCTCTTCAGCGCGTGCTCGACGAAGCGAGCGAGATCATGGACAGCGAGCATTACGGCGCGCTCCGGCCGCTGTTTCTCGAGTCGCGGGCGCTCAGCTGGCTGGCGATGGCACTGGCTGCCCCCGAAGAGTCCGCAGCGAAGGGCCCCGCCGCGCGCGAAGTCGATCGCATGCACGATGCTCGCGCGCTCCTGCTCTCGCGGCTCGCCGATCCGCCGACGCTGGCCGAGGTAGCGACGGCGGTCGGCACCAACGACTTCGCCTTGAAGCGCAATTTCAAGGCCGTCTTCGGCCAACCCGTTTACGGATATCTGCTCGGTGTCAGGCTCTCTCAGGCTTGTCGACTACTCAAAGACACGAGCGATTCCATCAAGGAAATTGCAACGGCCGTTGGTTATGCGCATCCCAATCATTTCAGTACGGCTTTTCGTCGCTCGTACGGAGTTTCGCCGGCGCAGTATCGGGTGAGGGGACGAACCTAGCGGCGCTCGCCAAGTCACGCGCACCGTCAGGCGATGTGCTCATTTCGCCGCAAGCGACGTTCCAAGTCGCAGATGATGGTGCGCGGCGGCGCTTCGGCGGCGGGTGCGTCTGGTTTGGACTTGGCTCGCGCGGTCTCGGCGCGGCCCGCCCACCACGCGTCGGCGTCGCTCTCGCTCCAGGTCGCAGCGTCTCGGCATCGACCGAGCGATCGCGAAAGCACGTCGGCGCTCTGCGGCCGGTCGCCGGGGTCCTTGGCGAGGCACGACAGAATGAGGCGTTCGAGATCGTCGGGCACTGGTGTTCGCTCGGACGGGGGCTGCGGTATCGAATGCAATTGATGCGCAGCGAGCTCGACCACGCTCTGTCCATTGAAAGGGGGCGCGCCCGTCACGAGGTGATAGGCGACGCAACCAAGCCCGTAGATATCGGCGCGAGCATCGATTCGATCGGGCGTCAGAATGGCCTCGGGCGACATATAGAGCGGCGTTCCGACGACGGCGTCGAGGTTGCTTCGCGTCACGTCGCCGCTGCTCTTGACCTCGCGAACCAGTCCGAAGTCGAGCACCTTCACGAAGTCGGATACGCCGCCGCGGCGACACAGATAGATATTCGCCGGTTTGATGTCGCGATGGATGAGGTCGATGCCGTGGGCTTCCTTGAGCGCGGCGCATACCTGACGGAGCAGATGAATCACGCGCCCAGCCGGCTGCGGGCCGTCGTGCGCCACCAGCTCTTCGAGCGTCAATCCATCGAGCAGTTCCATCGCATAGTAGAACACACCGTCCGGCGTGCGACCGTAGTCGTAAATCGAAATCGTGTTGGGATGCGTGAGTCGGGCGGTGAGCTGCACCTCTTTTTCGAATCGGCGCAGCTGCGATTCGGAGCCGTCGCCCGAGAGCAGCTTCACGGCCGTCGGGCGCCGCAGCATGGCGTGACGCGCCCGATAGACCTCGCCCATGCCGCCTTCGCCGATCTTCTCTTCGAGCGAATACTGACCGAGCTGCCGCGCTTCGCGCGCGATCACGTGCAGGCCGTAGATGACCCTCGAGGCCACGGTCGCGACGGCGACCCCCGCCGTCGACCACAGCACCACCGTGAGCAAGACGCGATTTCGCGTCACCCCGGATTGGACGAGGTCGATCGGGAGCGGCACGAGCGCGCACGAAACGATGAGGGCGGCAAAGCTCGACACCGCCAGCCAAAAGGTTCGACGGGGTACGCTCGGAACGACCATGGCGCGTGAAATGCTCACGTGTGTCACGGCGAGGAGCGCCGTATAGAGGCCGTACGGTGGCGGAGAGTAGTGGCCCATGGCCGCGTAGGACCAGCAGAGGCCCAGCGTCGCGACCACGTCGAGCGACTGCAGAACGGTGGGGGACAAAGGCTTTCCCCAGCGGGCCACTCGCCACACCGCCAGCGCCAGTCCCGTACCGGCGACATGGCTCAGGGTCGCCACCCCATGATCCATTTCCGGCACGGCGAAGAAGCTCGCGGCGAGCGGCACCACGAGGAACATCGACGAGATGAGAAAAGTCACCTTGGCGAAGAGTCCGATTCGCTCCTGGACAAAGCGCAGGTCCTCCCCCGCGTTGACGGGCAAGCTCCCGAGGCGCACGCCCGAAGGGCGTGGTCTTTGCGATTGCGGCGAATGCTCTCCCGGGGTTGTCGCTTTGCGTAGGGCTTCGTCGGATGCCACTGGAGCACAGAGCTTTACGCCGCCAGGCCGAGGGAGGCAAACGTCAGCCGAGCGTAAGCCCAAATCCCATCGTCGACGACAATGCAGCCCGCGAAGCCATGGACGCAAATCGGTAATGTCCAGCGCCGTGCACGCGATCGCCAGCTATCGACCGCGCTCCGGTGACTGGCGCTGCGCCCGTCAGCCCGCGAAAATCGACTGTAGGCGGCGTCGCAGCATCTGTTGGGTCAAGAGTCGTCCGCCGATATTGCGGTTCAGTTGGCGCAACCAGGTGGTCCCCATCATGAAAGTCAGGTTTTCTCGGCTCTCGCGCACGATACGGGCCGTGCGCGGAATCCTTTCGCGCTCGTAGGCGCGGAGAGCTTGCACAAGCGCGTGGTGGTCCGAGCAGCCTCGAAGATGGCGGCGCAGAGACACGCTGTCCTCGATCGCCATCCCCGCTCCTTGGGCAAGAAAGGAGATCATCGGATGTGCCGCGTCGCCGAGCAGCGTGACGCGGCTTTCCCCCCAGCGCTCGAGGGGGGCGCGGTCGCATTCCTCGAAGGGGGCAATCTCATCGTCGGCCGTGATGTCGATGAGCGAAGGAATGGGTTCAGGCCAACCGTGGAACACCGCGCGAAGTCGAGCTTTGCCAGCGGGACCACTGGTCACGCCGACTTGGGGAATGGTGGTGGTGGCCCACCAGTAGACACTTCCGGCGCCGATATCGTGATATCCGAATACGGCCCCGCGCCCCCAATGATAGCGATTGAGTCCTTGGGGCAGTTCGTACCGACGCTTTGGTACCGCGACGTGCGAAACGCAATGACCGGATGACGGTGGATGAGAGCCGTGGAGCTGAGCGCGAACGACGGAATTGATCCCGTCGGCTCCGATGAGAACGTCGCCCTTCACCTCGCGTCCGTCCTGGAATCGAACCGTCACGCCTTGCTCGTCCTGGGTAAAGCCCTCGCAGGTGGAGTCGAGCATAACCACATCCTCCCCCAGCTCGCGAAGCAGTGTCTGCTGAAGCTTGGGCCTGCTCAAATTGATGCAAGGCGCGCCGAAGCGTCGGCCTACTTCGTCGACAGGTAGGCTATTTACATAGCGCCCATTCTCGAGAAAGACTTCCATCTTGAGAAGTCGCTGCCCGGTTTCGATGACGGCTTGGTCGAGATCGATCTCTTGCAGCGCCTTCATCGCGTTCGGCTGAATGCCGAGCCCGGCGCCCCGCGGCTTCAGCTCTTTGGCACGCTCGTAAACCGCCACTTCGAAGCCAGCGCGCCGAAGTGCGATAGCCGACGTGAGCCCGCCGATGCCGGCGCCGAGGACCACCGCTTTGGTTCTTTTACCTGTAGCCATTGGGCGAATCTCCAATCAAAGATCATCCGATGAGGCGTTGCTGAATGACTTTGGCGACTTCGTCGACATTGGGATCCACCACCACGGTGAGGTGATCGCCAGGTATCGAAATCACCTCCACGCGCGACCCATAGATCGGCCCCCAGCCATTGGTCGGCTCGGGGTAGGCGCTTCCCATGAACTCATGCGCCGCGCGAAGTCGCTCGGGAAGCGGATGGCGCGCGCGAAGCAGCGTCAACGTTCCCGGATCAGAGGGCGGAACGAACGCGCCGAGCGCACGAACGTTGGCGCAGAAGACGGAATACAACCGCCGCACCTGTTCCACCGTGACCTCGCGTGGAACGAGATTGCGTTCGTGGGCCACGGTCAGGATCGCGCCGAGCTGCTCCGGCACCGTGCCCTCGCGGATCTCTTGCACTTGGAAGTCGAGATTTTGACCGCGCTGGCCTCCGAGGAGCTCCCAGGCAAACCAGGTCAATAGGGTGATGTCGTCGACCGGCAAAGGTTCCGACCGCACGAGGGCCATCGTGTCCAAGAGCACCAAAGCGGCCACCTTGCGACCGCGCTCGCGGAGTTGGTGCGCCATCTCTACGGCGATGTGACCGCCGAACGACCAACCGGCGATCCGCACCGCACCTTCTGGCTGCACCGATTCGACGAGATCGCAATAGTGCGCGGCCATCTCGACGACGCTCTGCATGGGGAGTTGCCCGTCTAGTCCGGGTGATTGCAGGCCGTATACGGGTTGCTCCACACCGAGCGAACGAACCAAGCCCACGTAGCAAAGAACGGTGCCGCCGATGGGGTGGACGCAAAACAGCGGCGGCAGCGAGCCCGTTGAGCGCAGTGGCACCAAGCTGCTCGCCGCGCTCGTCGGGCGCTCGCGAATCATGCGCGCCAAGCTCTCTATGGTGGGCCGCTCGATGAGTGACGCGAGCGGAAGATCGACCTGGAACGCGCGGCGCAATTTGGCCACCAGGCGGACGGCCGTCAGCGAATGTCCGCCGAGGGCAAAGAAGTCGTCCGTCACGCCGACCCGAGGGACGCCGAGGACCTCTTCCCACATGGCTGCCAGCTGGACCTCGAGGGTGTCGCGGGCTTCGATTCCTTTGTTACGGACCTCGGTACCCCGTGCGGGTAGCGGCAACGCGCGCCGGTCGATCTTACCGTTCAGTGTACGCGGCATTGCGTCGATCACCACGATGTCGGTTGGAACCATGAATTCGGGCAAACGTTCACGTAGAAAAGCGCGAACGATGCCGGGCAGTTTGCGGACGGCGAGGGCACGCAGCGGGTGAGTGGTGAGGTGGTGGTCGGGACTCACGTGCCCGCGCTCGAGGGGGAGAAGCTCGGCATTTGGGCGAGCGAAAAGGACGTCCATCGAGCCGTCAGGGCGTCCTTCGGCCCAGCTCACCTCGACGGTGAAGCCGAGCTCGTCGCCGATGGCCCATAGATCTTCCGGATGGATTCCGGTCACGGGGGCAATCGCGTCGAGGATCTCGCGCGCAGTGAGCTCCGTTTCGAGGAGCTCGCGCGCCTTGATCTGACGAACGACCCGCGCGTTCGGGATGCGAAGCGCGCGAAGCGCCGAGGTTCGCAAAAGGCGCGCGCGAAGCTCTTCGAGCGTGAGCGCGGAAGCGTCGATTTCCGGGGCCGCGGCGTCCTTTCCGCCGAGCTCGAGCAAGACATCGTAGCGGAATTGCGTGAGCTCGTTGTCTTGGCGGCCGCGCTTCGGTTCGATGCGGACGCGCCTTATGCGCGGGATCTTGTGGCGTAGCGCGAGGAAGAACGATGGGTGAATCACGAGCTCCTGCTCGGCGCGCACGCGGGCGACCGCGCGCGCGCGGATTTCGGCGGCGCTCGTCGATGGTTCAGCGTGTGCGAGCTCGATCCAAGTGGCGAATGCGTCGAGCAGTGGAAGGCTGCGCACGTCGCCCACGAAGAGTGAGCCTCCATCAGCGAGCGCATCCACGGCTTGCGAAAGCACGCGAACCAAATAGTCGGCGCTGGGGAAGTATTGCGCTACCGAGTTCAGCACCACCGCGTCGAAGCCGCAGTGCGGAATTTCGTCGAAGTCCTCCGCGGCTCGCTCCAACAGGTGGACGCGCGACGAGGCGGTTGACTCCGCCGGGAGGTGCTCTCGCAGGTAGGCGAGCGCCCGAGGCGAGATGTCCGTGCCCCAGTACGTTTCGCAGCCATCGAGCAGGCGGAAAAGAAGCAACCCAGCACCACAACCGAGCTCTAGGATCCGTCGAGCCCGGAGATCGGCGATGCGCGCCACGGTGCGGTCGACCCACTCGCGCATGTCGTCGGCTGGTAGAGGACGATTCGTGTAGCTGCTGTTCCAGCCGCTCGTGTTGAAGGTGACGTCCGCGATGTCGGCCTTTTGCTCGTACGTCTCGTCGTAGACGGCTTGCCACTGCTCGACCTGATCGGTACCGTCGATCGCCGAAAGGTTGGGCTCGATGTACGCGACGAGACGCACGCCCCCTTCGGCCTCGGGCAGCGCGAGCACTGCTGCTTCGGACACCGCTCCGAGCGGCACGAGCGACGCCTCGATCTCGCCGAGCTCGACCCGATAGCCGCGAA
>DATHEQ010000164.1:0-8264 GCA_035318505.1 Polyangiaceae bacterium
GCGGGGGCGGTGGTGGCTGCTGCGGCGCGGGCTGCTGTGGGCGCGGTGGGGGCGCGGGCGGGGCCGCCTGTCGGGGATCGTGTACGACTTGGCCGGGGGGATGTTTGAGAATGCTGTGGATGAGCCCCAGCGAGCCCGCGACGGCCTCGAGCGCTTGCTGGACGGCGGGATGGTTCGAGGGTTGCTGCTGCAACAGACCGAGCGCGCGCCGCGTCGCTTCGAGCGCGGCAGGTGCGTGGGCCGCCGCTGCGGCTCCGCCGGACTTTTCGATCTGAAAAAGAGCTCCCATCGCGTTGGAGATGGGTTCGGCAATGCCCATCATCTGAGGGGGAACCTTGGGGTCGGACTGGATCGCCCCCAACGCCCGGGCAAGAGCTTCGCGAGCGGATTTCGCAGCCGAGACGGGATCGGACATGAACCCTCCTGATCGACTAGCCTAACACCAAGTCGCGGCTCCTTGCGACGACGGCGACGAGCCCCCTTTGATCGAGCAGCTCCCCGTCGATTTCGCCTCGGAGCAGCTCGATGGCGGCGTCGCCGGCGCGAATCAACGCCCGCTCGCCTACGACGGCCGCTTCACCGGCGCGAAGAGCGCGCGGAAAGTCGGGGGCGGCGCGGGCGTCGAGGATGGTCAGGATCCGGCCCCCGATTTCGGTGAAAGCGCCCGGGGAGGGTGCCAGAGCCCGCACCCGCCGAAGCAGACGATCCACAGGCCACGACCATACGAGCCCGCACGCGGCATCGCCAGGGGTGGGCGCAAAGGATGCGCGTGTTTCGTCCTGATCCTGCTCTGGAATCGACTCGCCCTCCGCCAGGCGGTGCACCGTCTCGCGCAGCAGGGCGAGCGAGGGCCGATCGAGCTGTCGCGCGAGCTGCCATGCGTTCCAGCGCGGGTCGATGGCGAGCTCGCGGGTGGCCAAGATGGCGCCGGTGTCGTACTCCGCTTCGATGCGGTGCACCGTCACCCCGGTGACACGATCGCCCTGGTCGATGGCGGCAAAATAAGGATCGGGGCCGCGGTGGCGCGGCAAGAGCGACGGATGGACGCCGATCCCGCCAGCCGCCGCCGAGCGCACGACTGACATCGGAAGCTTGGCCGTGAAAAACCAACTGACCAGAAGGTCGGGATGCGCGCTCTTCATCGTCTCGACGATCGCCTCTTCGGCAAGGTCGCCGCGCATGTGCGCGCGACCGCCGAGTCGGCGCGTGAGGCGCCGCCGGCCCGGCGAGTCCTTGCGGCTCAGCACGCAAAACACGATTTCGTGTCCGTCGGCGAGGAGCAGAAGGGCTGCGAGCGGCAACCCGAAGAATGCGAGGCGCACTTTCGACCTAACCCTCCCTATGCGGGGTCGAGATCGCCGCGGGCGGTGACATCGGGGGGCGCTTGTCGCTATGCTCGGCCGCGACAAGATGCCGGCCCATGTCCTCTCCAAGATTCGTCCCAAGCGTCCACTCACGTGTGACGCATGTTCCAAAGCCATCCTTACGACGTCCGCAGTAGGAATTTGCACGCACTGCAAGAGGATACGCCATCTTGCGTGCAGCACACTCCCGTGCGGAAGCTGCGGCTCGCTCCATCGCCGTAGCGCGATCTACCGGGGTGCCAAGATACTGCGCTATTTTTGACCCCGAAAAGTTGTTCGGCCGGCGATCGACCTGGTAACCCCCGGGTATGGTCCGCAACGTCTCGGCGTTCCGCCCGGCTCTCCGCTCGGGACAGCGATTCGACGCCTCGGCAGCCGCCCGACCCATCCTGACCTTCGAGTCGGTGTTCAAGTCGTACCGCACGGACCAGCCCGTCCTACGCGGGACGAACCTCGTGGTCGAGCGCGGCGAATTCGTCTTCATCACTGGCCCATCAGGTGCCGGCAAGAGCACGCTTCTCCGGCTCGTCTATTGCGCCGAGCAGGCCGATGACGGGCGAATTCTCTTTTTGGGGCGCGACGTCGCACGCCTGACCGAGTCATCGATTCCGGTCTTGCGCCGCAACATGGGGATCGTCTTTCAGGATTTTCGTCTCGTGCCGGCGTGGACCGTCTTCGACAACGTTGCCATACCTCTCGAAATCCTGGGCTTGCCCGCGCGCCTGATTCGTACGCGCGTGGGGGAGGTACTCGAGCGGGTAGGCCTAGCGGGCCGAGGCGCCGACAAAGTGAGTGGCCTTTCGGGCGGCGAGCAGCAGAGGGTCGCCATCGCTCGCGCCATCGTGGGGGAACCGGCGCTGATTGTCGCGGACGAGCCGACCGGCAACCTCGATCCGCAGCTTGCCGTCGACATCCTGGGTCTGTTCGAAGAGATCCATGAAACGGGGACCACCGTTCTTTTTGCGACGCACGATCGATCGCTGCTCGAGCTGCGCTCGCATCGCATCGTCGTGCTCAATGACGGGCGGGCCATCGATGTCCCCAACGGGCTCGCCGTGCCGATGGACGAAGCAGGGCCCCCCGTCGACGATTTCACCGTCCCCATGACGAGGGTGGCCGTTTGATCCTCTCCGAGCACCCGGGAAGGTTGCGATGATCGGCACCTCGATGTCGGCGGTCGGCCGCATCTGGCGCAGTGGCCGCGGCGACGCCAAGGTTTACTTGCTCAGCGTTTTCTCGCTTGCCGTGGCGTTTGTCTGCTTGGCGTCGGCGCTGCTCGTGGTGTTCAACTTGCGGGCCGTCGAGGCGCGCTGGGCGCGCGCGGGCCGCATTTCCGTTTACCTGCGCGACGGCATCAGCAACGACCAGGTCGCGCAGCTCCGCAAGGCGCTCGAACAAACGCCGGCGGTCGTTTCGACGAGGCACATCACCGCCGCCGACGCCCGTAAAGAGATGATGGACGACGGTGTGGCGGGCTCGCTCGCGGTGCTGCCGGTCGAAGCTTTCCCGGCCTCGATCGAACTGTCGCTCGGCGACGACGTCACCGACGAGCAGGTGACGGCTATTTCCCACAAGCTCCGCGACCTGCCTACGATCGAGTCGGTCGAAACGTACCAGCGCTGGACCGATCGCATCTCTGCCCTCGTGCGCGGGGGCGTCGCTGCGAGCGCGGTGCTCGCGCTGGTGGTGCTGGCAGCGGTCGTCAGCGTGATCACCTCGACCATGCGATTTGCCCTGCACCGCCGCCGGATCGAAGTGGAAGTTCTCAAGTTGGTCGGCGCGACGGATCGCTTCGTACGAGGCCCCTTCTTGGTGGAAGGCGCGCTGCAGGGGGCGGCCGGCGCGGCGGCGTCGCTGGCGCTGCTCGCGCTGCTCTACGCGATCGTGCGAGGCAAATTCGACGACGAGCTCGGACTCCTTTTGGGCATCCGTCCCACCTTCCTTCCGTGGGAGATCATGGCGGCGATGATCGGTGCGGGCGCCGTGCTCGGCGCTTTGTCCGCGTTGGCCGGCGTTCGCAAACTGTCGGTGGTGTGACATGCCCTACCGGGCGCTGCTCTTCGTGGCCTTGCTTTTTCTCGTCGCTGGAGGCCACGTCCGCGCCGACGATCGCGTGGGGCGGCACGCCGGGCAGACGCGCGCAACGTCGGACGCGGAACGGACGCTCGTCTCGATCGACCAAGAGCAGCAAGCGCTGCGCGTCGAGATGGACGCACTCGGAACGAAAGAAAGCGCGGCGCACCGCCGCATGCTCCTGCGCGGCAGGGTGACCTACCGCCTCGTTCGGCTCGGGCTTTTGCCGGCGTCGGGCGGGTTTTCATCTCTGCTCGAACATGCCTTCAAATTCGAACGCGCGCGGCGCGCGCTCGACCAAGACGTGGCCGACGTTCGGGCCATCGGTCAGCGAAAGATCGCCGTCGCACGCAAGCTCGACGAGCTCTCCGCTCGGCGGTCGCCGCTCGAGGTCGAGCGCGATGTTGCCGCGCAGTCCAAAGCTCTAGCGAACGAAGGCGAGGAGCGCAGGCGATCGTTCGATCGCGCATTCGAGACGTCGACCGGTGCCGGTGACTACGTAGCCGTTTACGGCGGATCACTCGGTGGCCCGTCAGGCCCCGCGGCGCCATCGAGCGCGGGGGCGAATGCGTTCGCCGATATGAAGGGCCGACTTCCATTCCCCATCGGCGGTCGCGCGGAGATCCGCAACGTGCATCGCCCCGGCGCGGCCGGCGCGGCGCTCGAAATGACCGCGCCGGCAGGCACGGCGGTGCGCGCTGTTTTCGCGGGCCGCGTAGCGTTTGCGGACCGGTACGATTCGTTTGGCCAGCTCGTCATTCTCGACCACGGCGGGCACTACTACACGCTGATGGGCGACCTTTCGGCGATCGATGTGCGGGTGGGAGACGACCTTTCGGCTGGAGCCAAGGTAGGCACGGTAGGCTCAGCGACGGCGGAGGAATCGACCGCAACCGAAAGTGGGAGCGGCAAAGAGCGCCCGAGACCGCGCTCCCCCGCGCTCTACTTCGAGCTTCGTCACGGGACGACGGCGATGGATCCGGGGCCATGGTTCGGTCTCTGAGGCGGCCTCTCGTCTGCCTCACATGAACCCCATCCAGCGTTCTCGGCCCCACGGCGCCGCCGATCGCGCTGCTGTGTAAAGCGTTTTTCGGATTGCCCGATTCTCCTTTCGGTTATTCTGATGAAATGATCCGCGCTTTCTCTATCGTCACGGCTTTGGGTCTTTGCACCGCGCTCATCTCGAATCGTGCGAATGCGCAGACGCAGCCCGCTGCGCCCGTCGCGCCGCAGGCAGCGCCCGCTCCGACACCTCCGGTCTACGGACCGCCGCCGCAGGGTGAGCCGCCTCCCGGGTGGACCCCGCCGCCCGGTTATGCGTGGCGCGCGCAGCCCATGGAAATGAAATACGTCGACGGCAAGCCGATCCCGGCCGGCTATCACATCGAGACGCGCGTTCGTAAAGGCCTCGTCGTCAGCGGTCCCATCATCTTCGGGGTGCCGTACCTCCTTTCGATGTCGGTCGCGGCATCCAGCAAATACGCGCCCGATCGCTGGTTATACGCCCCCGTGGTCGGACCGTTCGTGAACCTCGCGTCGCGGGGCGACGATTGCAACCCCAACTTCTCGTCGAGTACCAGCACGACGGTCACCTGCGCCGGCGATTCGAGCACGCGGTTCTTTCTGATGCTCGACGGTCTCATGCAAACGGCCGGCGCTACCATGCTCATCCTGGGCCTGGCTCTTCCCCAAACGCTTCTCGTCAGGGACGACGCTCCGTTCACCGGCGAAAACCGCGGCCACTTCGCGTGGACGATCAGCCCATATTCCATGGGGCGAGCGGGATCCGGGCTCGCCCTCACCGGCATTTTCTGAAAATCGTTCGCAACCGTCGCGCCTACCGACCCGATACGAGAAAAGCGTGGGGCGTTTCGCCTCCGCAACGGACAAGGACAGGTAGCGCCATGGATACTCGCATCGACCCCGGCGGCAGCCGGACGGACGTCATAGCCACCGACAGTGCCCCTCGGGTCACCCCCCGAAGCGGTGTCCCCTTTCGCGAGATGGTGACGCGCGGAGCCGGCGCCATCCTGCGCGGCGCCGAAGCCGCAATCAGCTCGCTTCCCGGCGCGCCCATCGTCGCAGCGGCGGTGCGGCCGTCGCCTGCCGGGGCAGGCGCATCGCTCGGACCGAACGGTGCACTTGGCCTCGGCGCTCCGCGACTCCCCGCAGGGGGTACGGCCGAAGGCCCCTCCCTCGGGGGTGCAACGGGGGGCGCAGGGCCGGGGGGCGAGAGCTCGTCGGTCGAAGGGGCACTCGCCCAGAGCCAGGAGTTCAACCTCTACTATCTGCAGCTCCAAGAGCAGCTCTCCGCTGAAAATCGAGCGTTCAGCGCGATGTCGAACGTCCTGAAGACGCGACACGACACGGTCAAAAATGCCATCGGTAACATCCGCTAGTCCGCTCGCGGACCGGTGCTAGAGTCAGCGCGCGAGCAACCATGGGCATCGACGGAATCGGCAAAGGGGGCGCCCCGCCGCCCGCGAGCGGAATGGATCGGGCGACGTCGCCTTCTGCGACTGAAGTCGATTCTCGCTCGACGGAGTTCAAAGTCGGCAAGGTGGCGGCGAGCGAAGCGCCTGCCGTCTCACTCGATCAAGTTCGATCAGGCGCTATTTCGGTTTCGCAATACCTCGACCTCAAAGTCAACGAAGCGACGGCGCACCTGACCGAGCGCGTGAGCGCCGAACAGTTTTCATTCATCCGCCAAAGTTTGCGCGAACAGCTCTCCGCCGACCCGGCGCTCATCGATCTCGTGAAAGCAGCGACGGGTCAGCTTCCTCCGCCAAACGAGTGAGCGAGCCGCGTCCTCCTTCGTCTCCCCTGCGCTTGGGTCGGCGCGCGGTGCTGGGCGGCGCGGCGGCGTGTGCAGTGGGCTGTCGCAAGCGGCAGGACGAAAACGGGGAACCAACTCGGTCATCGGCCGGTGCTGGGATGCCTCGCTCGGGACGGCAAATCGCTGCGGACGGCGGTGCTCTCATTCTGGACGCAGCGTTCACCGAAATGCTGCTCGATTTTCCGACTGCAGCGATTGGTCCGGAAAAGGCGATCGCTCTCGTGCCACGCGGAGGGGACGCCGAGGAGCGTTACCCCGTGCTGGTTGCGCTGCATGGTCGAGGAGAATCAGTGCGGGGCGTCGAAGTGGGGGCGCGGGGCTGGGTCGATGACTACGATCTGGGGCGCGCCATTTCCCGTCTTCGCTCGCCGCCCTTGATGCGCGAGGATTTTCGCGGCTTCGTCGACGACGCAAGGCTGGAACGAATCAATGCGTCGCTCGCGGCGCGCCCTTTTCGGGGGATCATCGTGGTCTGTCCGTGGGTCCCCGACATTCTGTCGTCGCGCGAGCGGCCGAGCCTCGACGCGGCCCTGCCATTTGGAACCTTCGTCGTGGATCAGCTCCTGCCGCGCGTCCTCGCCGAGACACCTGCGCTCCAAGAGCGCACCGCGATCGGCATCGACGGTGTGAGCCTCGGCGGCCGCGCTTCGCTCGCCGTCGGTTTCGCTCATGCGGATCGCTTCGGCGCCGTCGGAACTTTGCAAGCTGCCGTGTACGACAGCGAGTCCGGCGCCATCGCGCTGCGCGCGCGAGCGGCTCTCGCGAACGGTGCGCTGCATATTCGTCTGCTCACGAGCGATCGCGATCCGTTCGCGGGAGCGATCGGCCAGCTCCACAGTGCATTGGATGAGGGGCGCATCGAGCACGAGTACCTGGTGATCCCAGGGCCGCACGACTACGCTTTCAATCGTGGCCCCGGCGGGATCGAGATGTTGCTTTGGCATGACCGCGTCCTTCGCGGCGAGCCACCCCTCTGACCGTCGGATATCCGGAGCGGCGACGTGCTCCTCTACCGGAGCTCGCCTCGATCCGGGTGCCAGGTGACGTCATTTCGCCTGCTACGCCCGCTCGATGCGCATGGTCGCAAGCGCCCGGCCGACACTGCGCGCATCATCGGGGGTAAAGCGGCGCGCCTGGTGTGGCTCTCGCGACACGGTCTGCCCGTACCGCGCGGCTGGGTGCTCGAAGCAAAGTACTTCGACGAGATCGCGCTGGCGCGTGTGCCTTCTGATCATACGCCTCGCGCGCTCCTCAAGCTTCGTTCGGGCAGCACCTTTCAAGAGCGCGCCGCGCATGCGCGCGCGCTCGTTCTCAACCAGTCGGTGCCAGCGGCGCTCGCGCTCGAGCTCGATGCGCTCTGGGCGATGCTGGAGCCGAACGCGCCGTGGGGTCTCGCGGTCCGCTCGAGCGCGACGTGCGAAGACGACGACATGACGAGCATGGCCGGGCTGGCCGTGACCGAGCTGGGCGTACGCGGCGGTGAGCAGCTCGCCGACGCGATGCGCAAAGTCTGGGCGTCCGCGCTGCTTCCTCGCGCGCTGCTCTATTTGGCCGCGCGCGGCGTGCGCGAGGTGAGCATGGCCGTCGTTTTCCAGGTCATCGTTCCGGCCGAAGCTGCGGGCGTCGCGTTCTCGGCGCCGCCGCGCGGGTCGCTCGCCAACCTGTTTCAGACGAGTGAGCTACTCGTCAATGCTGCGTTTGGTCTGGGTGCGCCGGTGGTCGACGGCGCGACGACGCCCGACGTCATCAAGCTCGATCGCGCCACCGGCGCCGTCGCTGAATATCTCATCGCAGAAAAACGGCAGGCGCTCGTCGTGGGCGCGAATGGTTTACAGACCATCGATCTCGTCCCCAAAAAAGCCCGATCGCCGGCGCTCGAGCCGTGGGCGCTCGCGCGGCTCGCCGAGTTGGCGCGATCGCTGGAAGAGCTCGAACCGAAGAGTGCGATCGATTTCGAGTTCGTCGTCGAATCCGATCGCGTGTGGATCGTG
>DATHEQ010000165.1:0-22055 GCA_035318505.1 Polyangiaceae bacterium
CGCCGATTCCGCGTCGAACGGCGTCGACATGAACTCGATGCCGCGCGCTTCGCAGCGCTTCGCGAGCTCCGGGTACGCGCTGTCGGGGAGCTCGAGCGCGCGCAGCATCTCGAGCTGGTCGCTGGCGCCGCAGTTGCTCGCCTGGTAAGCCGCGGTCGGTGTCCCGCGCGAGACCAGTCGCTCGGGCTTGAAGGTCTGGAACTTGACCGCGTCGGCGCCGGCTTGCGCGGCCGCATCGACGGCCCGCTTGAGCCACACGATGGCGTCGTAACGCTCGCCCTGCTTCCAGAGAGCGGCGCCCGTCGTAAGCCCCCACGCGACGTCTTCTGCGTCGTCGTCATCTGGAGAGGGAAACGCGGGGTGCATGACGTTGTCACACGATACCGTCAGATGCGCCCTACCGCATAGAGCTTGCCGTCATCTGAACCGACCAGGAGCAGGCCTTTGGGCGTGATGACGAGCGGGGCATCGACATCGCCCCCCGTCCGAAGCTTCCAGAGGAGGGTCCCGTCCGCAGCCAGGCAGTAGGCATGATCGTCCTGCGCACCGAAATAGAGGCGGCCGGCGGCGTCCTCTACCGGTCCGCCGTGAATGCCGAATTCCGATGCACCGGTTCCGGAGACGGGAAATCGAAAACGCACGGCACCGTTCGCCGGCTCGAGCGCGACGAGTCGGGGCGTGGGTCCGTAGGTGCCCGTGAACACGGTGCCGTCGCGCCCGACTGACATCGCCCCACGGACGAATCCGCCTACCGCGGCGGCCCACCTGATTTCGCCGTTTTCGGGGGCGAGCGCGACGACCTCCCCCTTGTCGCTTCCTACGATAATTGTGCCGTCATCCTGAACGGCGGGGCTACTGTCCACGTCCGCCCCGAGGTCGACGCGCCAGCGGACCTTCCCCTCCGCGGAGACGGCATACAGATAGTGATCCTGCGAGCCGACGTACACGGTTCCGTCGTCGGCGACGGCGGGGGACGAGTAGCACTTGCGACGCGCCTGCACGCGCCAAATCAGGGTGCCGTCGGGCTTGGTCGCGTGCAGCACGCGACCACTCGCGAAGACGATGCCACCCCAGGGCGTCGGGGCAGCCCCCGTGTCCACGTCTCCCGGCGCGTCGAGGCGAAAGCGGATGACCCCGTCGCGCGTCAGGCCCATGAATTTATGCGCATCGGAGCCGATGAAAATCGCGTCACCAGAAACCAGAGGCGATGCGTAGATGCGATCGCCGAGATCGACGCTGAATCGTACCTTGCCCGTTTCCGTCAAGCCGAACAGCTTGCCTCCGAGGGACGCGACCAAGATGGTTCCGTCCTCGAGGACCGCGGGCGCGGCTTCGATGGGTCCCCCCGCGTCGAAAGTCCAGACCACCGTCGGTGCCGTCGGACCTTCGAATGGACTTCGATTCGTATGGCGCGGATCGAGGTGAAGCATGCTCGGCGCCCCGGTGCTCACCCGCCCGCTCGCGCGGCCCGGCGATTGCGGGGAAGGGTCGGCCGCTGCAGAGGCGACGATGGGCGTCGCCTCGACGCGTGGTCGGCGCGGAATCCGCACGGAGACGACGGCCGCGATGACCGCCGACAGCGCAGCTCCCATCACCACCAGGTGAAATCGGACCATGGGCTCGGACTAGGATCTTTTACAGCAAGCGGGGGCGGTCAGATGGACCCGATCAGCACCTCGCGCTCTTTGGCGCCATTGGCGGGCCCCACCAAGCCGCGCTTCTCCATGACCTCCACGATCTTGGCGGCGCGGTTATAGCCGAGGTTCAACTTGCGCTGCAGCCAAGACGTCGAGCATCGGCGCGTGTCGGCCACGATGCGCACGGCCGCGTCGTAGAGCGGGTCGAGCTCGCTGTCGTCGTCCTCGGGATTGCCGTCGTCGTCGCGAGGCTTGATGATGTTTTCGTCGTAGACGGGCGTACCCTGGGTGCGCAGAAAATCCGTGATGCTTTGCACTTCTTCCTCGCTGACGAAGGGGCATTGCACGCGACGCGTTTCGTTGGTCCCATTCATCTTGATGAGCATGTCGCCGCGGCCGAGCAGATGCTCGGCGCCCTGTTCATCGAGGATGGTTCGCGAATCGACCTTCTGAGAGACGCGGAAGGCGATTCGTGTCGGAAAATTCGCTTTGATGATGCCGGTGATGACATCGACGCTCGGCCGCTGTGTCGCGAGGATCACGTGCATGCCGGCGGCGCGCGCTTTCTGCGCCAGGCGCGCGACCGCGGTCTCGACGTCTTTGCCTTGTTGCATCATGAGATCGGAGAACTCGTCGACGACGATGACGATGTAGGCGATGCGGTCGGGCGGTTGTTGGTCGGTCCCATCCGTGGCCGCCGCGACGCGCACCGGTTCGCCATCGGCACCAATCGCCGTGACTTCGGACACCTTGGGCGCTTTGACGAGGCCTTTGCGCACGCGGTCGACCCAGGCGTTGTACGTCGCGATGTTCTTGGTGCCGGCGTTGGCAAAGAGCTGGTAGCGCCGCTCCATCTCGTCCACCGCCCACTTCAAAGCGTTGGCCGCCTGCTTCATGTCGGTGACGACCGGAAGAAGCATGTGCGGAATCTTGTCGAACGGCGCGAGCTCGACGACCTTGGGGTCGATCATGAGGAGCCGCAGCTCCTCGGGTGTTCTTCGAAAGAGCAGGCTCGTCAGCATGACGTTGAGCCCCACGCTCTTTCCGGCGCCTGTCGCGCCGGCCACGATGACGTGAGGCATGGACGCCAGATCGGCGAAGAAGGGTGCTCCCACGTGATCGCGTCCGAGCACGACCGGGAGCGGCACCGCGAGACCCGTAAAGCGGTTGTCCTCGACCAGATCGCGCAGGTACACGGGTACGCGCGACTCGTTGGGGATCTCGAAGCCGATGCGATTTTTCCCGGGGATCGGAGCGATGATGCGCACCTTGCGGGAAAGTCCGAGGGCAAGGTCATCGGCAAGCGACGCTACCTTGGACACTTTTGTCCCCGCCTGCGGCGAGACTTCGTAAGTCGTCACCGTCGGTCCGGGGTGAATTTCTTCGACCAGGCCCTGCACGCCATAGTCATTGAGTGTCTTTTCGAGCAGTTTTGCATTTTTGCGCAAGAGCTCGCGGTCGATCTCGAGGACCGTCGTCGCTGGCGGATCGAGCAGGTTCGTCGCCGGCAAGCGGAAAGTGGGCGACACGCTGGCTGTCGCGGCCTTCGGCCCCTTGTGCGTCGCCATCTCACCGCTCGTGTCGACGATGGTCGGGCCCTTGGCCGGTGCACGTTTCTTCGCCGCTTTGGCCCCAGGTTCTCCTGACTCATCGGCGGCGTTTGCCTCTACGTCCGCCGCTCCCGCTACCTCGCCTTTGCCCTCACGTTCTTTCTCACTCGCAATCGTGCTCGTCGGCGCGCTCGCACTCGGTTCCATAGCGCGTCCGCCGCTCTCGGCTGTGCTCGCCGCGGCGCCGCTATTGGCCGCCGTCCCGCCGTTCGCCGCTTTTCGTCGCCCCTTCGTGCCGCGCGACTCTGCCGCCGCGCTCGTGGCATCGGCGACTCTCACGGGGGGCGGGCTCACGCCTTCCGCTTCGTCGTCCGAAAGCGCGGCAATGATGGCTTCGTCGTTGCCGCTCGCGTCGATTCGAGGTTCTTCCAGCTCGCGCCGTCGCTCGGCACGCTCACGCTCGATGGTGCGCGCGGTTGCCCAGGCGCCAACGACGGCGCGCGCGCCGCTTTTCGCTTTGGCTGCAGCCGCGCCCGTACCTCGGCCCGCGCGCTCCATCCAGCCAATGAAGGAGAACGACGCGCGTCCAATGAGCACGAGGCCGACGATGGTGAGCCCGATGATGTACGAGCCGAGCGTTGAAAAGAGCGAGCGCAGCACCTCGCCGAACAGCTCGCCAAAGGTTCCTCCCACGGACATCGCACCGAAGACGTTCGCTTGTGGAAATGCGATGTGCACGAGCGCCGAGGCAATGCAGGCGACGAGGACATCGCCTGCGAGCCGAGCGACGTTGGCGATCGAAGTTCTCCTCTTGAGGAGTGGAGCGGCGAAGAGCGCCAGCTCCAGCGGGATTCCCCAGGCGACCACGCCGAGGAAGCCGACGGCGCCGTACGCGAACGCTGCGCCGACGGGCCCCACCCAATCCGCTCCATGAAGGCCGGGCTGCATCGGGTCGGCGCGAAAGCTGAGCAGCGCGAGCGTTGCGTAAACCGACCCGGCAAAAAGCGTGAGCGCAGCCGCTTCCCTGCCGCGATCGAGCGGGGTTTTCGGGTCGCCGATTTCGGCGAGATCCGAGCCATTCGCCGCAGAGCGGCGCGGCGTGAAGAGAGCCACGGGGAGCACCTACGTTTGCCTACACCGTAAATAGGCGAAATCCGGGCAGGTGGGCAAGAGTTCGTGAGGTCATGGCCGCGTCGCGAGAAGCCGCCTGAACAGGTGACCCCGCTTGCTAACTGCTGGATCTCGCCGAAGCAAAAGGGCTACCATCGTCGAGTTCATGCCCCCGAGGGGGTGCCTCGCTGACGCGAAATTTGGCAGGGAACGAAGGGCGGTGGTCCGTTTCGCCCTGACTAGAGGCACGGAAGGACTGATGGAAAGAAAAAACCGTCGGCAGTTCGTAAGCTCGCTCCGGATTTCAGCCTTCGTACTCGCCACCGCTGCTTTCGGCGCCACCGTGACCGCGTGCCGCGTCAATGAGAGCGACGTCAAACGTTGGGGGTCCACTGAACACGGCCCCGACAAACTCGCCGCCGTGCTGATGCACGACAAATACGATCTGCAGCTGCGCGTCGAGGCGGGGCTCGAGCTCTTGCGCATGAAGCCGCGCAGCGGGCGACGCATCGGCATCACGCGCTTGATCGAGAGCCTGGGGCAGCTGTCGCCCGAAGAGCGCAAAAAACTCATCGACGGCATGCTCCCGCAGATCCTCAGTCAAATGAAGGCGCCCCCGCCCGCGGCGCCGCCGGGGCAGCCCCCGCCGCTCGACCCGTCCTTCGCGTACAAGGATGCGGCGATGGCGATGCTGACCTACGACAAGGCGGTTCTCGTCTCGGACGATGTCTCCCGCAAGCAGCTCACCGACGCGCTCATCGACTGGTCGCAGCACGACTTCGAGCATCGCCTCGACAACAGCACGCAGATGTTCGGTATGGAGCAGATGATGCGCACCATCGGCGCTCCCGCGGTCAAGGGGCTACCGGTGCTCATTTCGGGAGAGGGATCGAGGTACGATCGCGTTGCTTCACTCGTCGCCGAGCTCGGCGATCAGCAAAGCAAGGAAGCGACGGCCGCCAAGCTCGTCGATCTCGCCAAACAGACCGGATCCCAGGCTTGGCTCGATAAAACCAAGCCGTCGGTAGAAGAGGCCAACCGCGCCTCCAAGATCACGCCGACCCCCGAGCAGCTGCAGAAACAGTTGGCGCAGTATCAGGAAGAGGCGCTCACCAAGATCTTCGCGTCGATCAAGAAGGTCGGAACGCGTCCGGCGATCGACTACTGCCTCTCGGTGGCGAGCGATAGAACGCAAAACGAGAAGCGTCGCCAAGCTGCGCTGGCCGCGATCGAAGGTAGGCTCGACCGCAGCAACCCCGGAGACGCCGAGAAGGTGCTGGCCCTGGCCGCCGCCGAGGACACGCCGGACAGCGTCCGCGATCTCGCCTTCCAGCGGATCGGCGAGATGCCGCGCGACCAGGTCGTGCAAAAGCTCTACGGCCTTTTCAACTCGCACAAATGGAAGGTCCGCTGGGTCGCGGCCGGAACGGTGCTGCGAATGTCGAGCACCGATCAGTTGGGCGAGTTCATGTCTCACCTGCCCGGTGGGCTCGCGCCAGGCTTCGCCATGACCGAACCCCTCTCCTACGGGGGTCTCATCGAAAAAATGACGGTCAAAGGTCGTACGCCGCGCGAGGCGGTCACGCCGTTCTTGAAGGAGGGAAACCTGGCGGCGCGGCTCACTGCGCTCGGATTTTTCTACGCCACCGGCAAGGCGGCGGACACGAAAGTGCTGGTTCCCCTCGAGGCAGACCGCTTTCCTGTGCCGAAAACCGACGATCCGGAAGCGAAATGGCAGTGCGAAGTACCGAAAGCGGACGGCAAGGAGACGGAAACAAAAGACATCAAAGACGTGGGGGAGTTCGTACGATTCTGCGTCACACCCGCCATGAAAGCGCGGTAAGAACCTGACCTGTTTGGTATGGCGAAGACGTGAATCAGTCTTGCTAGTCCCCTTTCCAGCAGCGCATCGTTAGCGCTAAGATGCCGCGCACTAAGACCTCATGAGCTCGGATCCCAACAAGAAATCGCCGCGCACGTTCCAATGCCGCGACATCCTCTGGGACGCATTTCAGCAGATGGCGCAGGAGCTGGAATGCTCGGTCGACTACCTCATCAATGAATCGATGAAGCAGTACGCGCGCCAGCGTTACGCGGGGCGCACTGGGCAGCGCGGAGGAAATGACGGCGTGTCGCCGTCACAGAATCCGAATGCCGAAGTGGCCATGACGCGATCGTCGCCCGGCATGCAGCCGCCGACGCGCGCATCCAACCTGCCCCCGCCGGCGACCAACCCATTGCCGCCGCCTCCTGCGCGAACGCGTTCGTACAGCAACGTTCCTCCCCCGCCGCCGCCGCAAGGTCGGGGCGGGTTTCCCGCACCGAGCCGCGCGCCCGGTCCGCCTCCTCCGGTAAACTCGCCGCGCACGATTCCGCCTCCCTTGCCGCGCGGCGGCCCCGTGCCGCCGCCCCCGTCGCGCTATGGCGGTGGTGGCGGAGGCGGTGGATTCGCTCCGGCGCCCGCGGCGTATTCCGGTCAACTCAGCGTCATCTATGCCGGCGAGCGGATGTCAGTGAACAAAGATCGCTTCATCATCGGCCGGGGCAAACAATCGAGCGATCTGACGATCAAAGATCCCAACGTGTCGCGGCAGCACGCGATGATCGAGTTTTTGAACGGCCAGTACTACATGGTCGATATGGGCTCGACCAATGGCGTCGAATACAACGGGCAGCGCATCTCGCGCCGACCCATTGGCGAGGGCGACGTGTACCGGATTTGCGACCACGAGGTGAGGCTCACTTATCGGTAAGCCCGCGGCGACTCCCGTCGGGTCGGGAGCGAAAGCATGGGCGTCGTTTCCGATAACTCGTTCGCGCGCGGCGCCACCTTGCACTCACTTGGATCATCCCCAAGGCCAAAGTTCGCTGGTTTGCGTCGTGCGATGTGCTCGGCTGCCTCACGTGGCTGCGCGAAGTCGGCCGGTTCGACGTCCAGTCCGCGGAAAGCAACCCCCCCCTGCGGCGCCGTTGGCCACGAGCCTACATTGCACCTCCGGAGTGCGCAATGCACAGATGCCCTGGATCTCGCTGCCATCGGCGCTCGCTCGAGCGCGATCGTGAGTAGGATGGCGGGGTGAAACGAAGCGGTCCCACGTTGCTGGCAATGGCCACACTCGTCGCGCTCTCGCCGACGTCGGTTTCGGCATCCGACCTTCCTCCTTGGCGCGACGTCGATGACATGCCGCTGCCCGATCCCGCGGGCAGCGTGGTCATTCAACGCGGCGAACAATCGATTCTCGCCGAACCCACGGCCACATCGACGCGCCGCGGTACGGCGAAAACGGGAGCAGGTCTGCCGTGGTTCGGCGCAAAGCGTGGATCGGGGTGCGCAGCTCGTTGGATCAACGTCGGCCCGCTGGCGTGGATCTGCCAAGACGCGCTCGCGTTCGATCCCCGGCCCCCCCTCGATGCCAGGGCCGCAATGGAACCCCTGGCCGCAGGAGGGCTGCCCTTTCGCTATTACTTCGTCGGGCAAGCGGGATCGAATGGCTATCTCCGTCTGGAGGACGCGGAAGACGTCGCGCCCGATCACGATTTCGAACCCGGCTTCGCCATCGCTGCCGTGGACGAGGGGGCCAAGCAGAACGCGCGCTACGTCCGGACGCACCACGGACTCTGGGTACCGCTGCGCGATCTCACCCCCGTCACACCCTTCGAATTTCGCGGCGAGGAGCTGAAGGACGGTAAGGTCGATTTTGCTTGGGTGGTCGAGGATCGCGCTGTCGTGTACGCGGCTCCCGGCGGTGCGCCCATCAAATCAGAGCCGCCGCGCCGGCGCTTCGAGAAGATCGCCATTCTCGAAGAGAAGCCCACGAAAGGTGAAAGCTACCTTCGCGTCGGTGAGAAGAGGTGGCTTCGCGCACGCGACGTGCGGCGGCCCGTGCTGGCGCCCGCGCCAGCGAGCACACGCGCCGGCGAGCGCTGGATCGACGTGGATCTTGCCACGCAGACGCTCGTCGCGTGGGAGGGAGAGACGCCCGTTTTTGCGACGCTCGTGTCGACCGGCAAGGGACGGGAAGGGACCGACAGCGCAACCCCCAAAGGGGAGTTTCGCATCTGGGTCAAGCTGGCAAGCTCGAACATGGACAACCTCGAGGACGAGGATGCCGCGCGCTACTACGCCATCGAAGACGTGCCCTACGTGCAGTATTTCGCGAAGGGCGTGGGGCTACACGGGGCTTTTTGGCACCGCGCTTTTGGACATGAGCGCAGTCACGGTTGTATCAACCTCGCGCCGCTCGATGCACAGCGCCTCTTTGCCTTCACCAGCCCGCACTTGCCCGCGGGCTGGACGGCGGCACTTCCGACTTCGGTCGAAGTCGGGACACTCGTACGCGTGCGTTAGACCTTGATGAGGCTCTGCAAGAGAAAGGCAACGACGAACGCGAAGAGCACGAGCGATTCGATGAGCGCGAGACCGAGAATCATCGGCGTCTGAATCTTGGCGGATGCACCGGGATTACGGGAGATCCCTTCGAGAGCCGCGGCCGTGGCGCGACCTTGGGCCAGGGTGCCTCCGAGCGCCGCGATGGCGATGGCGAAGCCCGCTCCTGCTGCGGCCCAGCGGAAAACATCCTCTTTGTTGGTGGCCGGGGAATTCATGGTCTGGGCGAACGCCGATGACGTAAACAGCGTCACGAGGGTCGCGGAGACGAGGGCCAGCTTGCTCTTGGTGGACATCTCGATATGGCTCCTTCTGAAAGGGAGGGTGAAGGTTGGCGGCGAGCGCGTGCGCCCGTTTAGTAGCTTTTTGGGCGGATAGCTAGTGCGATCTCAGTGCTCCTCGTGCTCGGTGGCGAGGCCGATGTAAATCGACGTGAGCAACGAGAATACGAGGGTCTGGACGACAATCACGATGGCGCCGAGGAACATGAGTGGGACCGGTACGAAGACGGCGACCATTCCGATGGCGATGCTCGCCAGCAGGTGATCGACGGCCATGTTGACCATGAGACGAATCGACAGCGTGACGGGCCGGACACAAGTGGAGATGACTTCGATCGGAAAGATCAGCCACGCCAAATACCATTTGGGCCCGGCGAGGTGCTTCACGTAGCCGAAGCCGTTCGCCTGCAACCCGTAATAATTGAAGGCGATGAAGACGCCGAGTGCGCAGCCGAGCGTGATATTGAGGCTCGAGGTCGCCGGGGCAAGCCCCGGGATCAACGTGAGGACGTTGGCGAAAAAGATGAAACACGCCGAGCCGCCGATGATGGGGAAATAGCGCTTGGCGCGCTTCGGGCCCATGACGTCTCTGGCGATGCCGTAGAAGAAGCCGACGAAGGCTTCCATGAACGTCCGTACGGTGAGCTTGTCGTCCGGGATCACCGCGAGGTCGAGATCGGCCACCTTGCTGCGGGCCCGCAAGGCGAGCAGCGTGACGAAGAGTACGACCAAAAGCGCCGTGCCGATCGGCTCGAAGCTGCGCCAGGTCGGCTCGCGGTGCCCAATGAAGGAGTAGCCGATGAGCTCCGCATTGTGCTGAAGAGCCGGGAACTTGGAGAGCAGGTACGTGATGAAAGTCGTGTGCTCGGGCATGGTGTTCGCGACGACCGTGCTTTTAGGCGCAGTCGCCGGCAAAAGCTAGATGGAACCTTCCCCATTTCCGAAGTCGGCGCGCAGACCCAAAAACTGGGATGCCACGATGCCGATGGGGAGTGCCAGGTAGCCGATCAAGAAGGAGACAGGGTCGGCCAGGTCACGCTTCAGGATTCCGAAAACGGCGCCAAAGAGGAAAAGCAGCTTGAACAGCGCGATGAGCCCCCAGCCGCTGCGCCGGCTCTGGCCCGAAAACATGGCGGTGCCTATCCGTGTAAACGCCCAGAGGTTGAGCGCGGCAATCAGCGCGCCGACCCCGACGCCGATGCCGGTCGGGCGACCGTTCAGCAGCCACGCTCCTCCGGCGAGAAGAATGCCGATGGCGACTACCGCGAAAAGCGGTCGGCCAAGCTCGATCCCGGGGCGCGTGGTCGTGAGCGCGCTCGACCGCGGGGACGACTGCGAATAGCGTTTGGGAAGCAAATCGGATTGGTCGGCGATGGCGACGGCGGGGGGAGCCTCCGTCGTCGGCAGCTTGAACGGAGGCAACTGCGGTGGCGGAAGGTGCCCGATGCGCGGCCCGGTTTGGCGGGCGCGGTTCATGATGAGCGTCATGTCGGACTGGCGCGCCTCGGAATCGCGCGCCGTCGAATCAAATGGAGAAGCTTCACTTTCATTGGCCTGGGTGCGGGCGAGATCGCTGAAGTCCTCGGAGTCCAAGTCGACATCCGATTCGTCGGCGGAGTCAGGTTGCGGGGGGGGCCCTGTCGTTCCCGCTTTCCGATCGCCGCTCTCGCTCATCCTTGGCCTCGGTCCCTCCCTGCGCACTGCATTCGGCGACCCATCCCAAATCCAATTCTATCATGGTCTCCGATCGCGTCCCTGCGCGACCGACGCCAGCGTCAAAGAGAGAGTCTGCGTGTCCCGGTGGGCCATGTCCTTCTGGGCGCTCGGCTTAACATAGCCGGCGCAGACCGGCCATCGCTCGCCATGAATCATGCGCTTCGGACCGGCACAAAGCTCCCCTCCCGATGCCAACAACCCGGGTGCTATGTTGGGCGCTAATTGGAGTTCTAGCGCACTTGGACAAGGGAAGGATGCGAGCATGCCGTCGCTGAGAGGGCCGACCGCCGCGGGTACACTGGCTTGGAGCGGGGTTTTACTGGGCTTTTGGGGTTCGCTCTATTTGACCGAGCGGCCAGGCCGCGCCGAGCCGCAAGGGGCTTCGGGGTCTGCCGCGGCATCCGCAGGGGCTTCCAGTAAAGCGGTTCTCCCCCCGCTTCCCGCCGGTGCGGCGGGTTCTGCCGCGCCGAGCAGCCCTCCGCCCGCAGGTTCCGCCGCACCGGGTGCGGCGCCTCCGCCGTACATGTACCAAGAGCCGTGGACGCCGCCTGCGGAAGGTCAGCGTTCTCCGAACAGTGGACCTTTGCCGCCGACGGCCACTCCTGCGCCTTACGTCTATGACCCGCCCCCGCCCGCGCCGCCGATGCATCGAGCGCCGGCGACCTCGCTCTGGTTGGGCGCGAGGTTGGGCGCGCTCTTTCCGTTCGGTAACGCGTACGCGACGGGGCGCGACGTCTATTACGAATATGGTGAAAAGTGGGACGGGCTTGCCACCGGCGGACCCCTCATCGAAGTGGACGTGGGGGCCCGGTTCAGCCGCCACTTCATTCTCTACGGGTTTTGGGAGCACGCGTGGATGGGCAAGGGGAGCGATCCTGCTTGGCGCGCGCCCGATCCCGGATCGAATTTCGGCGATCAAACCAGCGCCACCACGGATTTCCCGGGAATTGGCTTTCGTTGGTCGTCTCGCCCCAACAGCGTCGGCGTGCTCATTGACCTCGGGCTTGGCTACCGTTGGTTTCGCGAGCGCTGGAGCTCGGGCGCGAAAATGGACCTCGAAGGTTTCGGTGAGTTCCGCTTGGGGCTTGGCGCGGACGTCCGCGTCACGCGCCTCTTTTCGCTCACGCCGCTGATGTCGATATCGACCGGCTCCTTCGTCGATCGTCAGGTGACGATCCCGGGCGAAGGCAAACACGACATCATCGGTAGCTACTCGGGTTCGCACGGGACGTTGACGCTCAGCGTCGGCGGCAACTTCGACGTCGTTGCGTCGGACAACTGAGTCGAGCGTCGAACGAACCTTTCTCGATAGGTCAGGCGGACACGATGCGGAGCGCGTCGTGGAGATGATCGTCGCTGAGCTTCGTCAGGATGGGACGCATGGCGCGGACCGCGACGGCGCGATGGCTGATGCTGTTTTTCTCCGCCTCGCTGAGCTCGGCCATTGTCTTGCCGGCCGCGGGGACGATGAAGAGCGGGTCGTAGCCGAAGCCTCCGCCGCCGCGCGGTCCGTTGGCGATGATGCCTTCGCAGCTGCCGTCGGTGATCAAGGGGGGCGACCCAGGGCGGGCGAAAGGATCGACGACGGCGAGCACGCAACGAAATCGGCCTCGACGTTGATCGGGCTCGACATCGCCGAGCGCGGCGAGCAGCGCGGCGTTGTTCTCGGCGTCGGTGGCGCGTTCGTGCGCGAATCGCGCCGAGCGCACCCCGGGCCTTCCTCCGAGCGCGTCGACCTCGAGACCCGAATCGTCGGCGAGCGTCAGCATCATCGTCGCTTCCGCGACGACGGTCGCTTTCTTGACGGCGTTGCCCTGAAACGTACTTTCCGTCTCGCTGACGGCGGGCGGCTCGGACAACACGTCGGACACGCCCACGACCTCGAAAGGCAAATCGCGGAGCAGCTCCTTGAATTCGACGATCTTGGCGCGGTTCGAGCTGGCGATGACGAGCGTCGTGCGCCGGCGCGCCTCGGCAACGCCGAGCGCGGGCGGTGCGTTCACGCAGTCCACCGGCCAGGCTGAAACAGCGCCGGCAAATCGATTTTGGCCCCGGCCAGTACTTCTTTTTGGACAGCGACCAGTGATGTGACGCCGGCCATGCCGAGGTCGAGCATCGCGTCCATGTCTTGGCGCGGCACCGCTTCGCCCTCGGCCGTGCCTTGCACCTCGACGATGGTTCCGCGTGCGGTAGCTACGAGGTTCAAGTCGACGCGCGCCGAGCTGTCCTCGGTGTAGACGAGATCGAGGGCGAGTCCGCTCTTGAGATGCCCCACGCTGATGGCCGCCACCACATCGCGCAGCACGGGTTTCGACAGCTGTCCGCTCTCGCGCAAGTGACCGAGTGCCAAACCGAGCGCCACGAAGCCGCCGGTGATGGACGCGGTGCGGGTACCGCCGTCGGCTTCGAGCACGTCGCAGTCGATGGCGATGGTACGTTCGCCGAGCTGATCGAGATCGAGGGCGGCGCGGAGGGCGCGCCCGATGAGCCGTTGGATTTCTTGCGTCCGGCCACTGGGCGGCTTACCGCGGCCCTCGCGCTGCTCGCGCCGGGGAGGATTGGCGCGGGGATGCATTTGGTATTCGGCGGTGAGCCACCCTTTCCCTTTGCCGCGCAAAAACTCGGGGACATTGGAGTCGATCGATGCCGTGCATAGGACGACCGTTCCTCCCGCCCGATAGAGAACGGAGCCCTCCGAGGGTCGGTGAAAGCCGACGATCATTTCGACGCGTCGGGGTGTAGTAAGCGAGCGGCCGTCGGGACGAGGCATGCTTTTTACATAACACCACTGGGTTCGCTAGCGATCGCGCACTCGCAGCCATGCGAGGACGCCGCTGAAGGACCGCTGCGGGCGGCAGGAGGACGCCGCTGCGGGCGGCAGGATCCCCACCGGCGGCTGCGCAACTCGCGAGGACGCCGCTACGGGCGGCAGGATCCCCTCCGGCGGCTGCGCAACTCGCGAGGACGCCGCTGCGGGCGGCAGGATCCCCTGCGGCGGCTGCGCAACTCGCGCCTTGTATAACGACAGGGTGGCAAGGTGGGACTGCGCGGCGTGCCCGGCGCTTCGGACAGGGCTCCGCCGCCGCCGGGGATCCTGCCGCCCGCAGCTATTGTAAGTAATGGGTACGGGGCGCGTCGGACGATGAATTGTGACGCGGGGCGCGATCGCGCGGTGCGAGGTTCGCGAACAGCGCGCGCGCTCAACAGGCTGTGTGTAAGTGGAGGGAGTACGACGCGCATCGCCGCATCAAATAGTGCCCGCCGTGCGAACGCGCCGCACCACCCGCGCCCACGAACCACCACGCACACTCAACGCGATTCCGCCGAACTCGCGCGCCAACCCCTTTCCCATAGCTGCGGGCAGCAGGGTCCCCCGGAGGCGGCGGAGCCCTGTCCGAAGCGCCGGGCACGCCGCGCAGTACGATCTCGCCACCCCGTCGTTATACAAGGCGCGAGTTGCGCAGCCGCCGGAGGGGGACCCTGCTGCCCGCAGCGGTCCCTATCCGCCGGAGGGGGACCCTGCTGCCCGCAGCGGTCCCTATCCTCGTGGAAGGTGCACAGAAACGCGCGTCCCCCGCGGCACCCGCGCTTCGCAGGCGATCGTCCCCCCGTGCGCCTCGACGATCTGCCGCGTGACCGCGAGCCCGAGACCGGTGCCGCCCTGTTTGGTGGTAAAGAACGGGTCGAACACCTTCTCGCGCACCTCGGCGTCGATCCCGCTGCCATCGTCGTCCACCACGAGATCGACGCCGTCCCCTTTGCGCGAAGCGCCGACGCGGAGCCACAGCTCGCCGCCGCTGGGAGGCATTGCTTCTCGCGCGTTGCGCACCAGATTGAGCAGGGCTTGCTTGATCTGCGCCTCGTCGAAGGCGACGGAAGGGAGCGGATCTTCGATCTCCACGGCGCAGCTCACTTTCGCTTTGTCGAGCTCGGGGCGGATGAAGTCCACCACCTCGCGCACGAGATCGGCCAAGTTGTCGCGCTCTAGGTTGGGGGTGGGGCGTCGGGCGAGTCGGAGGTACTCGTCGGAGAGCTCGGCCAGGCGCTCAATCTCACGCTTGATGGCGCGCACCAGCTGCTGCGCTTCGGCCATTCCCTTAGCGCCGGACAGCTCCTCTTCGAGCAGCTCGATGTTGAGCCCCATCGACGAGAGCGGATTGCGGATCTCGTGGGTCACGTGTGCCGCCATTTCGCCGATGGCAGCGAGGCGCTCGGCTTGCACCAGATCGGCGTTGGCCCGCGCGATAGCGGCCACCATGCGCTCGAAGGTGGCTGCCAGCTCGCCGATCTCGTCGGAGCTGGCGATCACCTTGCGCGGCGTGAGATCTCCCTGGGCGACGACCTTGGCCCGATCGGTCACCGCTCCCAGCGGGCGCAGGACGCGCCGCGCATAGAGCGAGACTCCTATGCCGACGGCGAGGGTGAGCAACGAGAGCGCCACCAAGACGGCGATCGATCGTCGTTCGCGGATGCGCGCCGAGCTCACCAAGTTGTCCATCTCGCGGTCCACGCGATCGCGCAGCTCGCGTAAATGCCTTGCTCCGACCACTTCGTAGGAGACGAGCTCATTTTGCAGCCCCTGCGCTTTCTGCGAGTCGCGCGTAGCGAGCGCTTCGAAGAGGCGGGCGAATTTCTCCCCGTCGGCTTGCAAGTACTGCTCGATTTCAGTGGCGGCTTGTTCGATCTCCGATTGAAGGGCCTGCTCCTGTCCGTCGCTCAGGGTGCCGAGCCCGTGGGCCGCGGTCCGAATCTCCAAGAAGAGTTTGGGTCGGGCGCGGCGCTCGGTTTCGATCCAGATGCGCGCATCGTTTGGGTTGCCGGCCTCGGTGATGTGGTTGAGCTTGTCGCTGACGATGTTCTGCGCCTCGAATGCCGTTTGAATCGAGAATTTGAGCGGCACATAACCGGTGCGAAGAAGCTCGGCTTCGCGCGCGGCCCTTCGCTCCGAATCGACGCTGAAGAGCGCGGTCAACGCAAAGGCCATGAGCACGAGGACGTACGAAGCGAGGACCCTCGCGGCGACGCTGCGACGCTTGGCCATCAACTCTTCGCGTCGTCCTGAGGCAAGACGATGGTGAACGTGGTGCCGGACGGCGCCGATTGGACGCCCACCCATCCGCCGTGCTCGTTCACGATCTTCTTGACGATGGCGAGGCCGAGGCCGGTGCCCCCCTTTTTGCCCGCCGTGACGAACGATTCGAACAGTCGGCCCTCAATCTGCTTGGGGATACCCGGGCCGGTGTCGGAGACTTCGACGATGAGGTCTCCCTTCTTCGCTGCGCTCACCGGAGCCCTGCGCGCGACGCGCAAGGTGACGCGGCCGCCTTTGGCTCCCATCGCCTCCACCGCGTTGCGCACCAAGTTGTGGACGGCGCGCGTGATCTTGTTCTGGTCGAAGCGAGCCGTGGTGCGGTCGGCGAGATCGAGAACCAGCTCGACCTTGGAAGTGCCGAGGTCGGCGCGAAGCTCGGTCGCGAGGTCCTCGAAGAACTTCGCCAGATAGATCCTGCGCGCGAGAAGGCGCTTTTCACCGCGGGCGAACTCGAGCACTTCGCGCTGCATGGCGGCGATGCTCTCGAACTGCTTCAAAATAAGGCCCGCGTATTCCTTGCGGCGAGCGGGATCTTCGACATCGGACATCATCTGTACGTAGCCGCTTATCACTGCCATGGGCCCTTTCAAGTCGTGAACGACGCTCGACAAGAGGCTCCCGATGGTGGAGAGACGCTCCTCGCGCACCCGTTTGACCCGAGCGCGAAAGAGGTTGATGGCGGTGCAGAAGTTGGCGGCGATGATGCGCAAGAGCTCCACGTCTTCGTGGGCAAAGGGGCGGCCTTCCGTCTTGTTGAAGAGCGCCATGGCGCCCATGGGCGCGCCGTCCTCCCACTCGAGCGGCACCGAAAGCGCCGTCCTCATCCGCGGATCGCTCGTGAGCGCGAGCCCGGCGTCGTAGCCGGGGGCGATTTGCACCGGCTCGCGCCGCTGCATGGCGCTCGTGAGAAGGCCCCGAACCGATGCCCCGCTGGGCGGCAGGCTCGCACCGGGCAGACCGCGCCATGTTTCGGCTCCGAGCTCGCCTGGTTTTTTGATGTCCCACAACGCGAGCTCGAAACCGCCTTCCTCCTCGGTGAGAAGGACGGCGCCCCCCGCCGCTTCGCACGCCTGCGCCGATTCCTGCAGCACGCCGCGGATCAGCTCGTCCTGCGAAGCGGCGCGCCCCATCGTGCTCTCCAGCTCGAAGAGGAGACGCAGGTGCCGCACGCTTTGCTCGAGCTTTTCCTTGGTCTCGAGCAGTTGCATGTTCTTCTGCACCACCGACAAGAAGAGGCGGCTATTGTCGATGGAAACGGCGGCTTCCGTGGCAAACGCATTGAGCAGCGCTTCGTCGTTGGCGGTAAAGTCGCGGCGGCTCTTTTTGTTGAGCACGTGAACGACGCCGATGATGCGGCCGAGATGGTTTTTCATCGGCGCTGCGAGGATCGACTGGGTGCGGTAGCCGGGTAGCTCGTCCGAGTCGCGTGTAAAACGCTTGTCTTGGTAGGCATCCCGCACGCGAATCGTCCTGCCTGTACGCGCAACCATTCCCGCGATGCCTTCGCCGACCCGCATGCGAACGGAGCGGATCGCGTCGCCAACGGCGATGCGTGAAACGAGCTCTCCGCGCGCCTCGTCGAGGAGGTAGAGCGTTGCGCGGTCTGCTTGCAACAAATCGGTAATTTTCTGCAGGATCAGCTCGAGCAGTTGGTCCAGATCGAGCGTCGTTCCCATGGCGACCCCGACGTCGCGCAGCGCGGCTGAAATCCGCTCTTCGCGCGCGAGAGCGCTCTCCAGCTCGGCGATGCGAGCCAAGAGCTGCTCCGTTCGGGACTGAGCCTTTAGGGTCACTGCAGCGATCGAAACACGGGTCGGCTCCAGGATCTACCCCTCGGGACGGCGACCTTCGGCTCTCGGGTCGCCAAAGCACCTACCCCGAGGCCGCGCCCTGCCCAAAGTTGCCCTCTCCTCACTATTTCGCTAGAAAAAAGCCAAAATGTCGCTGAAGCAGGTACAACTCTTCGTTCGTGGCCGGGTCCAGGGTGTCTTCTTTCGGGCTTCGGCGCAGCGTGAAGCGCGCCGTCTCGGACTCACCGGCTGGGTCAAAAACCGAGCAGACGGGGCGGTGGAGCTTCTCGCCGAGGGCGATGAAGACGAGATCAAGGACCTCATCGGCTGGGCGAACCGCGGACCCGGCGCCGCGCGCGTCGACTCGGTGGACGTGCGCTGGCGAAGTTTCACGGGTGATTACGCAGACTTTCGCATCACTGATCCGTAGCGACCTACGGGCTACGCGCGCATTTGCCTTCGCGCTGGCGGCGCTCGGGACGGCCGGGGGCGTGCACGCCGACCCGACGCTGTCGCCGGCGGCTTCCGCGGCGCTGACCGCACCGGTCGCCTCGGCGATCGCAGATTCCGAATCGAGCGCGGCTCGGGAGCTCGCCGTGTGGCTCGACGGGCTCCTCTCGAGAGACCCATCCGCGCGCCAGGCAGCCATGAAGACCCTCGATCGGGCTTCGCCCGCCATGCTTCCCGCTGTCGCCGAGCGCCTCGCCCTCCTGAGTAGAACCGTGGACCTTACCGCGATGACGGCCGTGATCGCCGAGGTCGTGAAACCTCGCGCCGTTGATCGCGACGAGATCGCCGGCAGATTGCCCGATGGCGGCTTCAATGCCGCCGACGATTGGTGGGCGCTCATCATGGCCTCGGCCGCGCCGGAACGCGGGGCCTGGCGCGATCTGGCCACGATCGTGGGGCTCTCCCGCGTGCTCGCCAAAATTGCGACGACCCCCGCCGTTCGAGAGCTCGGCGCTCTGTTTGCTTCGTATGGCGAGCTTTTGCGCTCGGATGTCGAGCGCCAGCTGGTGACCCTTGGCGATCGTGCGGTGCCGGCACTCATCGAGATGCGGCGAAGCGAATCGAAGGAGCAGCGCGTTTTCGCGCTGAAGCTCCTCGAGGCGCTCGGGAAAGCCATTCCTGGAGAAGCCGTGCAGACGGGCGATGACCAGCTTCTCGCCGAAGTGCTTCTCGCCTACGGGCGTGCGAAAGAGGTCGATGCGGCGCGGGTCATCCTCTCCTTCGCCAACAGCGATCGGCGCCAGATTCGCGAGGCCGCCCGACAATCAGTGCTGCTGCTCGGAGATTCCGGTCAACTGCCGGTGCGCGAGTCGTACGAGAACATGACCAACCAAAAGGCGCTCGACGCCTGGGGATGGGAACAGACGGCGCGCGAGCTCTTTCGGGTGTTCGACCGTGCCCGTCTCGTCGACGCCTACGCGCTCATGGACGAAGGTCTCGCGGCATTTCGCCAGCAGAACATGGAGAAGGCGGCTGGCGCCTTCGATCGCGCCCTGGCGCGCGATCCGAGCTTCGAGCGGCGTGCCGAGATGGCACCTGCCTATCTCGCCTTCGCGCGGGCGCTGAAGAAGGACGACCCCGCGCGGGCGAGGGCCCATCTGCGCCAATCGTTGCGCGTCGACCCCCAGGGGCCCCTCGCCCGCCAGGCAGAATCGGAGCTGCTCGTTCTCGAAGCGAAAGACCGCGCCACGCACGGCATCGTCGACGACGGTTCGCTGCGCCGCGCACTCGAGCTCGATCCCGACAACGCTGACGCACGAGCCGAGCTCCTTCGCATCGAGGCCGAAAGTGACGCCCGCTCCGGGCGCCTCGCTTGGTACTTCTACGGTGCGTTAGCCGCGCTCTTGGCGACGGGGGGCGTCGTTGCGGTATTCGCCCATGGGCGCCGTTCGGCCGGGTAGAGTAGAATCATCAGTCGTGCCGGCCGATCCTGTCATCTTCGTCGAAAGCACGCGCGCGACCACCGTGCCGTGGATTCGCGCGCAGTTCGTCATGAACGCCATCGAAGCGGCGTTTCCCGGCAATACGGCGCGCGAGGTCGCCGACGCCGTCGGTCTCCACGCGCCGAACGGCACCGAGCCGCCCATTACCTTGTCCCAGCTCGACGCTCTCTACGAGGAGGGGGCGCGGCGGACCGGTGACGAAGCCTTCGGCCTGCACTGCGCGGAGCAGTCCGAGCCGCGCATGTTCGATCTTCTGGGCTACGCGCTCATGAACGGCAAGAACCTCGCCGATTCTTTCGAAAAGCTGCGCCCCTATTTGCGGACCATCCACGGCAACGAAGAGTTGATGCTCGTCGTCGATGGCGACCGCGCACGTTTCGCGTACCGCGTGACGGACAACCGTCACCGACCGTCGCGGCACCGCTCCGAAGCTTACCTCGGCATCGTCTTCAAGATGGCCGGGGTAGCGCTCGGCAAAGTCGTGCCCCCGGTCGCGGTGACGTTCGAGCACAGCGCGCCCAAGGACGTCACCGAGCATCGCCGTTTCTTCGGCACGCAGGTTTTTTTCGACTGCCCCGTCAACGAGCTCGTGTTTGCGTCCGAGTTGCTCGAAGAGCCGATCGCCAACGCCGATCCCATTTTGGCCGCGCTGCTCGACCGCTACATCAAGGAGCTTTCCGCCGGTGCGCAAAAAGGCGATCGCACCACCTTGGCGGGCGAGGTGCGGCGACTCATCTACGAATCGTTTCGCGATGGGGATCACAGCGCGCGCGCCATCGCCAAGCGCCTCAACATGAGCTGTCGCACCTTGCAGCGCCGCCTGCGGCTCGAGTCGACGTCCCATCACGACATCCTCGACGAGGCGCGCCAAGAGCTCGCGCTGCGCTACCTTCGGGAATCGACGATGCCCATCGGACGCATCGCCAAGCTGCTCGGTTACGCGACCGTGGGCGCGTTCTACGATGCCTTCCATCGCTGGATGTCCGTGACGCCCGCCGATTACCGGCGATCCTCGCGCTGAACGGTCACGACCTTGGGGGCGCGCGGAAAGAGGCCTCGCTGGCTATGGGTCTTCGGCGCGGCGTTCGGCGTGCTCGCCGTGGGGGCCGTTCGAAGCTTGGAGATGGAAGCCAATGCGGGGACGCAGCAGTGCAACACCGACTGCCAATCGCGAATGACCGACTGCATCCTCGCCTGCGACGGCATGAGAAGCTGCGAAGAAACGTGTAAGAAGAAAGGGCAATCGTGCGTGAGCCTCTGCTCGTCGGACGCTGGGCCCGCGCTCGTCCCCATTAGCGACGCCGCCGTGGATGCTCCGCTCGGCGAAATCTCCGACGTCCGCGCGGCAACGCCGAAGGACGGACCGCTGCGCCGGGGAACGCGCGATCGCTGATCGTGACAGCGATGTTGCGCGCGCGCTGTGTCGCGTGTGCGCGGCGTGCGGCTACACCAACGAGGTGACGCGTTTGTGCCTGTGCGGATTGCCACTCATTTTTGTCGGCGCGGGAGCTGTGCCGGCACTCAGCGCCACGGCGGCGCGAATACGCAATGCAACGATTTCCCAAAACTTCTCGCTATGTGATCGAACGTCGCAGCGGCGAACGGGCTTTTCCGCTTGAATATGCGGCGTCGGAATTGCAATAACCCTGGTAGGCGTGATGCGACTATCTTCAATTGGACTTGTTTTCATGCTTCTCCCGGCGTGCGCCGAAGGCGTGTTCGAGGATTACCAGCCTCCCGACGGCGGCGGTGCGCGCGATAGCAACAAGACGTCGGGTAGCGGCGGATCCGGCGCGACCGGCGGCTCGGGAGGATCCTCGACCGGCGGAAGCGGCGGAAGCGGCGGGTCTTCGACCGGCGGAAGCGGCGGAGGCGGCGGAAAAGGGGGTTCGGGCGGCGGCGGTGGAACGGGCGGGACCGCCGGGTCGGGCGGCAGTGCGACCGGGGGCCGCGGTGGCAGCGGCGGCGCTGCGGGCATGGGCGGCAGCGCGGGCCGAAGCGGAAGTGGCGGTTCGGGCGGCACCGGCGGCACGAGCAGTGACGGTGGTGCAGGCTGCCCGGGCACGATCGACTGGGTGATGGGCGGCACCTACGGGATGGGCGACAAAGTTCGCGGGGTGTGCAGCACCGCCGACTCCGGAGCCGGAACCATGTGTACCGTGGGCAAGGCCTACACTTGGTCGTGCAGTCTCGCGCTCGCTTGCGGTCTCCTGGCTCCGGGCACGGCGAACTGGGGCTTGGCCTGGGCGCTCGGTACGCAGTGCAATTAGGGCGGCGGGTACACGCACGACATCGTCCCGCCATCGGGAAGGTTGATGCCGGGCAGAGGCAACGTACGCAACGTCTCGAGGGAGACGCAACCGGTCAGTGCCGTCGAGAATCCGCAGACGTTGTCGGGCATGCAGCATCCTGCCAACGGGAAACCTAAGTACATCAGGCTTGCGCAGTTGGGATCGGGCACGCCGGCGCCCCCTTCCGGCACCGTGATGCCGGCATCGAAGGTCGTCGGGTCGAAACACATGCCCGCCTGACCCACACTG